>JBDHIQ010000128.1:0-6668 GCA_039587395.1 Gemmatimonadota bacterium | reverse complement strand
CGCCCGATCCCGGCGTGGTTCGAAGAGGCGAAGTTCGGGATCTTCATCCACTGGGGCGTCTACTCGGTGCCGGCGTGGATCAGGGTCCGGGAAGGGAGATATGCGTCCTACGCCGAGTGGTACTACGCCCGCGTGATGGGAGAGCTGAGGGGCGACGAGGATTTCCACGAACGCACGTTCGGCGCCGACTTTCGACGCTGATTTCTGGGCGGAGCTGTTTGCCGAATCCGGGGCTCGCTACGTCGTCCTCACCAGCAAACACCACGACGGCTTCTGCCTCTGGCCTACCGAGAGTCCGTTCAAGAAGAACTGGAACAGCATGGACGTGGGGCCGCAGCGGGACCTGGTGGGAGAACTGACCGACGCGGTGCGGAAAAGCGGCCTGCGCATGGGACTCTACTATTCACTCATCGAATGGGAAACGAACCGCACCGCGCGCACGGAGAGCGGCCGGTTCATCCCGCAGGAGATGATGGATCGGTACGGCATCCCGATCGACCGCTACGTGGACGACCACGTGATCCCGCAGGTCAAGGAGCTGGTCACCAAGTATCAACCGGCCGTCATCTTCTCCGACGCCGGCGAGTGGGACGAGGACGAGGAGTTCTGGAAGACGAAGGAACTGCTGGCCTGGCTGTACAACGAGGCGCCCAACCGGGACGAAGTGGTGACCAACGATCGCTGGGCGAAGGGAATGCCCGGCGTACACGGCGACTACTACTCCAGCGAGTACCAGGACACCGACGCGGTGGGGACCCGGCACCCGTGGGAGGAGAGCCGGGGGATGGGGCGCTCCTACGGTTACAACCGGGCCGAGAACATCAACCACTACCGGACGTCCAAGGAACTGGTGCACGAGCTGATCGACGTGGTCAGCCGGGGCGGCAACCTGCTGCTCAACGTCGGACCGACAGCCGACGGGAGAATCCCCGTGATCATGCAGCAGCGCCTGCGGGACATCGGGGCGTGGCTGCGCACGAACGGGGAAGCGATCTACGGCACGAGGCCGTGGGATGACGCGCCGGGCGTTTCAGCTGAAACGTCGGATGCCAACGGCCCGGCCGGCCCGGCCATTCGCTTCACCCGCAAGGGCGAGGATCTGTACGTCCACCTTCTTGAATGGCCCGACGGGGAGGTCGAGATCGACGGGCTGGCTGTGGGTGCGGAGGGCAAGCCCAGCGAATCGGCCGTGACTCTGCTCGGCTTCGAGGGCGACGTGGAATGGCGGCTCGAGAACGGCTCCCTGATCCTCACGCCTCCCCTGATGTCACCCGCCGACGTCCCCAGCCCCTTCGCGTTCGTGTTCAAGATCGCGAGGGCCCTCGGGTGAGCGAACGACCGCAACCACGGTCTCGGAAGAGGCGAACCAGGACCGTCTCGCGCCTGGGCGCCGTGTCCGCCCTGGCCGCCGCTGCCCTCGCCGCCACGGCATGCGGTCCGGCCGATCCGGGACCGCCCAACATCGTGGTCATCCTGGCGGACGACATGGGGTACGGCGATCCGGTCAGCTATAACCCGGAATCCCGGGTCCCGACCCCGAACATCGACCGTCTCGCGGCTGAAGGCATGCGGTTCACCGACGCACACTCTCCGTCCGCGGTCTGTACGCCCACCCGCTACGGCTTGCTCACGGGCCGGTATGCCTGGCGGACCCGTATGACATCAGGGGTGCTCGGCGGGTACTCGCCGGCCCTGATCGAAGACGGCCGCATGACTCTGGCCTCGCTGCTGCGCGACCACGGATACCGGACCGCCGCGGTGGGGAAGTGGCACCTGGGACTTGGAAGCGCGGAGCCGACGGACTACCGGGCGCCTCTTCGCCCGGGACCGAACGACGTCGGCTTCGACTACTTCTTCGGGATCCCGGCTTCGCTGGACATGGATCCCTACGTCTACGTGGAGAACGACACGGTCGTCACGCTTCCCACAGATTCGGTCGAGTGGAGCTCACCCCGGCGCAGCGGCGGCGAGGGCTTCTGGCGCGGTGGGCCGATCGCTCCCGGGTTCCGCCACATCGACGTGTTGCCGAGGCTGACGGAGCGGGCCGCGGCGTGGATCGAGGAGCAGGAAGGTTCGGAACAGCCGTTCTTCCTGTACCTGGCCTTCTCCGCTCCCCACATGCCGTGGCTGCCCACGGCCGAGTTCGAGGGCCGCAGCAGCGCCGGCCCGTACGGGGACTTCGCCGCACAGGTGGATGCGTCTATCGGAGCGATCCTGAACGCCCTGGAGCAAGCGGGTGTCGAGGAACACACGCTCGTCCTGGTCACGAGCGACAACGGGGCCCACTGGCTGGAGTCCGAGATCGAGCAATACGGGCATCGCGCGAACGGCTCCCTGCGCGGGCAAAAGGCGGACATCTGGGAAGCGGGCCATCGCGTTCCGTTTGTCGTCCGCTGGCCCGGCCGGATTGCCGCCGGCAGCTCGAGCGATGAGACCATCGCCCTGACGGACTTGCTGGCCACGGCCGCGGATCTGGTCGACGTGCCGCTGCCGGTGGATGCCGGCGAGGACAGCTACAGCATGCTGCCGATTCTGCTCGGGGAGCCGCCTGATGCACCGCTGCGCGAAGCCACGGTCCACCATTCGCTGAACGGCATGTTCGCGATCCGCCAGGGACCGTGGAAGCTGGTGCTGGGCCGCGGGTCGGGTGGATTCACCGCGCCGCAATCGTTCGAGCCGGCGCCGGGCGAACCGGAGGGCCAGCTCTACAACCTGGCTCAGGATCCCGGCGAGGAGGTGAACCTGTACGCCGAGAACCCCGAGATCGTACGGCGGCTGAGCGACCTGCTGGAGCGGTACAGGGAATCGGGCCGCAGCGCGCCGACTGTGGGAAGGGAGCTTCCTGACGATTCCAGCTAGGTGACCTCTCCCGACTCGGGCCGGCTCTGTTGGCGTTGGTCCTCGGGTTCGGGCCGGCGGCTTGCAGCCAGCCACCCGCCCGACACATTCTCATCGCCGGTAGCTCCACGCAGACACTACTTTCCTGGGGTCGACACGCATGAACAGCCGTGCCACGCTCTTACTTCTCCTGCTCGCGGCGCTCGCCGGGTGCTCGCCTCCGGCCGAAGTCCGGCCCTCTGAACTGTTTACGGATGGTGTCGTTCTCCAACGAGGCGTCGAAATCCACGTGTGGGGAACCGCTCGCCCCGGCTCGCAGGTCAAGGTGACCCTGGGAGACAGTGAGGCCGAATCCACAACAGATGCGGACGGTCACTGGTCCATAAACCTCCCTGCGATGGAGGCCGGAGGCCCGTATGGAATGGTGATCACGGGAGCTGGTTACGAGCGCCGCGTCCGCGACGTGATGGTCGGGGACGTTTGGGTGGCGTCGGGTCAGTCCAACATGGAGTGGCCCGTATCGGCTTCGGGAGGGTCGGAGGCGGAGATTGCCGGGGCGAACGACCCGCTGATCCGACAGTTCAAGGTTCCGCATATCTGGTCGGAATCCCCGGTCGACACGGTGGTGGGCGGGCCGTGGACCTACGCCGTTCCTGAGCAGGTGGGAGATTTCTCGGCCGTCGCGTACTTCTTCGCGCGTGAGCTTCGGAAGCACGTGGATGTGCCGATCGGCATCCTCAACACCTCGTGGGGCGGCAGTCGAATCGAACCCTGGATGACAGCCGAGGCCCTGGGATACGACCAGGCACAGGTGGATTCGGTGCATGACGCGGATCGCCAGGTCAGGGCACTGGCGCTGGCCAATATCCGGGAACGACTCGGACCCGTCCCCGACCGGGACCCGGGACTGGTGGAGGGAGAGGCGGTCTGGGCCGTTTCGGATCTCGATGAATCCGGCTGGACCTCGATAGCGGTACCGTCCTCGTGGGAGAACCAGGGGTTCGAGGGAGTAGATGGGATCGCCTGGTACCGGGTCTCTTTCGATCTGACGGCCGACGAGGCCGCCGCCGGCGTGCTGCTGGGGCTCGGACAAATCGACGATTCCGACCGCACCTGGGTCAACGGAACCGAGATCGGCGGAACCGAGATGGCGTGGAACGTGGCCCGGGAGTATGCGGTGGAGCCCTCAGCATTGAGGGGAGGACGGAATGTCATCGCAATCCGGGTCGAAGACACTGGCGGAGATGGCGGGATTATCGGCTCCCCGGACCTGCTCTTCGTCCAGGTCGGGGAAGTGCGCCGTCCCCTGAGCGGTCAATGGGCTTTCCAGCTGGGTGAGATCCGCGTGGCCGGGTCGCCCAAGAACCAAGTACCGCTGGTGCTTTACAACGCCATGATCCATCCGCTGCTGCCCTTCCCGATCCGGGGTGCGATCTGGTATCAGGGCGAATCGAACGCCGGCGGCGCGGATCAGGACGCCTTTGTCTACCGCGACCTCTTCCCCGCCATGATCGAAGACTGGAGAACGCGTTGGGGGGTGGGGGACTTCCCCTTCCTGTGGGTCCAGCTGGCCAACTTCAGGGCTCCCGACGCACAGCCGGCCGAAAGCGACTGGGCGATGCTCCGCGAGTCCCAGTCCGCCACGCTATCGGTCGCGAACACCGCCCAGGCCGTCATCATCGATATCGGAGAAGCCGACGACATACATCCGCGCAATAAACAGGATGTTGGCCTGCGCCTGGCGCTGGCGGCACGGCACGTTGCCTACGGGGAGGACCTCGTCTACTCGGGTCCGACGTATCGCAGCCACCGCGTGTCCGGTGGGCAGATCACCATCGAGTTCGACCATGTCGGGCAAGGGCTCGTCGCCGGATCTGGTGAGGGCACGTCAAGACCTGGCATTCCGCTCGGTGGCTTCGCGGTGGCGGGTGTGGATCAGGAATTCCACTGGGCGGATGCCCGCATCGAAGGCAACACGGTGGTTGTCTCGAGCCCTCGCGTTCCGTCACCCATCGCCGCACGGTACGCCTGGGGCAATAACCCCGACCGGGCCAACCTCTACAATGCCGACGGACTCCCGGCCTCGCCATTCAGGACCGATGAATGGTGATGTCGCGGAGTCGCTTCGGCGAGACATGGAGCGCTGGGAGGCAACGCTGCCCCCACCCATCTGGGTGTCGGAAGCCACGTGGCGGGAACACAGCCTGATGCGGTACGATCAAGAGACCGTCAACAGGTTCAAGCGTCGCTGTCGTACCTCCCGGGGATGAACAGCTTGACCACCACGATCACGAGCATCGAGGCCCTCGACATCCGCTTCCCGACGTCCGAAGGGCAGCACGGCTCCGATGCCGTGCACAAGGATCCGGACTACTCCGCTGCCTACGTCATCCTGCGCACCGATCGCGAGGGCGTGGCGGGACACGGGCTCACGTTCACGATCGGGCGCGGAAACGAGCTCTGCGTCTCCGCCATTCGGTCCCTCGCGCCGCTCGTGGAGCAGCTGACGCTGGACGAGATCCGGGCCGACATGGCCGGTTTCTGGCGCCGCCTCACGAACGAACCCCAACTGCGCTGGGTGGGGCCGGAGAAGGGCGTGATCCACCTGGCGACGGCGGCGCTGGTCAACGCGGTGTGGGACTTGATCGCCGCGGTGGAGGGCAAGCCGCTGTGGAAGCTGCTGGCCGACATGTCGCCGGAGGAGATCGTCGACTGCATCGACTTCCGTTACATCACCGACGCCCTCACGCGCGAGGAAGCGCTGGCCATCCTCCACAAGCACGCGCCCTCGCGCGCCGTGCGCGAAGCCGAGATGCGGCGGGACGGCTACCCGGCCTACACCACGTCCACGGGCTGGCTGGGCTATCCGGACGAAGAGGTCCGCCGCCTGTGCCGGGAGGCCGTGGAAGAGGGCTGGACCCACTTCAAGATGAAGGTGGGGGCGAACCGCGAGGACGACGTGCGCCGCGCCGCACTGATGCGGGAAGAGATCGGCCCCGATCGCAAGCTGATGATGGACGCAAACCAGGCATGGGACGTGGGCGAGGCGATCGACAACATGCGGGAGCTGGCGCGGTTCGACCCGTGGTGGATCGAGGAGCCGACCAGCCCGGACGACGTCCTGGGGCACGCAAGGATCGCCGAGGCCATCGCGCCAGTCGGCGTGGCGACAGGTGAGCAGTGCCAGAACCGGGTGATCTTCAAGCAGTTGATGCAGGCGGAGGCGCTGGGCTTCTGCCAGATCGACGCGTGCCGGCTGGGCGGGGTGAACGAGGTGCTGGCGGTGCTGCTGATGGCGGCCAAGTTCGGCATCCCGGTCTGTCCGCACGCGGGCGGCGTCGGGCTGTGTGAATACGTGCAGCACCTGGCCCTCTTCGACTACCTCTGCGTGAGCGCCTCGCTCGATGACCGGGTGGTGGAGTACGTGGACCACCTGCACGAGCACTTCGTGAGCCCCGTGGAGATCCGGGACGGCCGCTACGTGGTGCCCGAGTCGCCGGGCTACAGCATCACGATGAAGCCTGCCTCTCTGCGAGAATTCGAGTTTCCGGTGGGCAAGGTGTGGCGGGACGCGATGGCCCGCTGATTCCGTAGGCGCCGCCTGGCGTGAGGTGATGGGCGGTTGACCCGCGTGGGCGCCGCGGGACTTGACTAATCACCACATCTCGCCATGTTCGACGCACGCGGACCGGACCTCCGGTTGCTGCGGGGTGGGTGGGAGCGACCGAGCCGAAACGCTCGGGTGTTTGCTCATAGCGACCCCGGGCTGCAGAAGGAGGCAACGGATGGCGCTCACCCTGACGGGCAAATCCCTCACAATTGAAGACATC
>JBDHIQ010000127.1:0-6497 GCA_039587395.1 Gemmatimonadota bacterium | reverse complement strand
GTTCGTGCTGAAGCACGTGGAGGGCTGGTCCTACGAGGAGATGGCGGAGCGTCTGGACGTATCGGTCCCGGCACTCAAGATGCGGGTGCACAGGGCCCGCGAGCAGTTACAGGTTTTATTGGAGCGGTATCGTTAGGCCGAGAAGTACGATGAAGAGCATTCGCGAAGACGTTCAGCGCCTCCTGGACGGAGAGCTGAACGAGGAACAGGTGCCCGAAGAGGCACGTGAGGAAGCCCGCTCGTGGAGCGAGCTGCTGGCCGACGTGCGCGCAGCCGGCGCGGAGGGAGCGCCGGCAGGGCTCGAAACGCGGGTCATGGCGTCGATCCGGGCCGGCATTCGGTTGCCATGGTGGCGGAGAGTCGTCTCGTGGTGGCTGCATCCACAGCCGGTGCGCTTTCCGCCGCTGGCCGGTGTGGCCGTGGCGGCGGCTGCGGTTCTGGTGTTCGTCCTGGGTCCGTTCGGAGGAGACGCAGCGCAGCGGGTGGCCGGCTTTGGACCCGACGACGCCGAGAGTACGGTTTACGTTCAGTTCCTCCTGCGGGCGCCGAGTGCGTCGAGTGTGGCGATCGCGGGCGATTTCACGGACTGGGCGCCGAATCTCGGCATGGATGATTCCGACGGTGACGGAATCTGGACCGTGCGGGTTCCCATGAAGCCCGGTGTGCACGAGTATATGTTCCTGATCGATGGAACCCGATGGGTCACCGACCCTAACGCAGAGCGATACGAGCAGGATGGGTACGGGCATTCAAACGCAATTCTGGCAGTTCCGCATGTACGGACCGCGGGCCTGTAGGAGGATCCGCCGGGTTCTCCTGGCGGGCCTCGTGTTGGCTGTCCTGCCGGCTCCCGTGGGCGCGCAGTCGGAGGAGGAAGACCTCCGGCGGCTGCGCAGCGTGCTTCCGGAAGCGGCGGTCACACACCTGCGCGAGACCATCGAGGAAGCCGAACGGGATGGCGTACCGGGTGAGCTGTTGTTTCGTAAGGCCCTGGAAGGCGTGTCCAAAGGCCAGAGCGCGGATGCCATCGTCCAGGCTGTAGATCGACTCGCACACGATCTCCGGTTCGCCCTCAGCGTGGTAGGTCCCGGGCTGGGAGAGGATGCGCTGGATGAAGCGGCAGAAGCGCTGGCCCGAGGTGTAGATGAATCCGTCGTGCGTACCCTCGCCACCGAACACAAAGCGGATTTCTCGATTATGCTCCTGGTCGTGGAGGATCTGATCGAGACCGAGCTCACCTCGGAACGGGCGCACGATCTCCTGGACCTGGCACTCGAGCACGGCTACCGGGGTGACCGGCTGTTTGCCGTATCGTCAGCGATGCGCCGGCTCACTCGCGACCAGCTCACTCCGGAAGACGCGGCCGAGAGGATCGAGCAGTTCTTGCGGGACGGCGTTCCGCTGGTTCCACCCGCGTCGGCTCGGCAGGGCTGAGACGCGCGGACGAGCGGCACCCAGCCGGCAGCTTCGCCGACACCGCTACGCCCACTCCCGGCTTTCATACGACCTTGTCGCTACCGCAGCATTGAGACTCAGCGGACCGGCGAGTTATACTCGCGCACGATCGAGACGTCCGTAGCCAACGGACACGCCACCAATCGGATGCAGTGCCAAGACGAAAACGAGAGGGTCCCGTTGCAGACTAGCGTGACGGCTCGGATTGCCGGGTCAGGCAGCTTCCTGCCAGATACGACGCTCGACAACTTCGAGCTCTATGAGATGGAATCCATCCGCAGCGTGTTCGATGTCGAGCGTGCCAGGTCCTCGCTGCGGGGCGTCGAAGCGGTGGAGGATCTTTCACCGGTCCAGGTCTTCGATGAATGGGCCCGGCAGGTAACCGGAATTCAGGAGCGCCGGGTGCTCGAATGGGGTGGAGATGTGACCACCGAGCACATGTGTGCCGAGGCCACGCGCCGCGCGCTCTCCTCCGCCGGGCTGGAGGCGTCCGAGCTCGACCTGCTTCTCGTCGCTTCTCTCACTGGAGCAGAAGAGGTTCCCAACGAAGCCTGCACGGTGGCCGACATGCTCGGTGTGCCCAGGCTGGGTGGCTACACCATGAACGTGGCATGCGCCGGCTTCGTGTACGCTATCGCTACGGCGAACGCGTTCATACGCAGTGGGCTCGCGCAGAAGGTAGCCGTGGTTTCGGGCGACGCCCTTTCGCGGATCACATCGTACTCGGATCCAAAAACGGCTGTCCTGTTCGGAGACGGCGCCGGCGCGGTGATTCTCACTCCGACCACCGCGGGCGACGGCATACTGGGGCAGCCGCATCTCAGCGCGAGCTATGACCGGGATCCGCTCTTCATGGCCGGACAGGGCTGGGAGACCGATGACGAGCCGTTCCCGAAGCTGCATATGGAGGGCGGGCCGCGGATCCTGCGCCGCGCGATTCTCAATATGGCCGGGATCGCCGACCAGACCCTGGCTTCGACCGGGCGCGGGTGGGATGAGGTAGACCTCGTGATCCCCCATCAGGCCAACCTCCGGATCACGAAGGGGATCGAGAAGCATCTGGCCCTGCCGAAGGGCCGCGTGCTGCACACCATCCACCGGTACGGCAACATGTCGGCTTCCACCGTGGCCGTGGCGCTGGACGAAGCGCTTCACGGGATCCACGGTCCTCTCCCGGATCCCGCCCTGATCGTGCTGACCGCAATCGGAGGCGGTTATACGAGTGCGGCGGCGGTGATCGAGCACCGTGGTGGGGAGGTTGCCGCGTAGCGGATGCCGGTGCGTGCCGGCGTAACCTGCGGCTGCCCGCCGTTCAGCTACGTTCCCACGGCGACAGGGGGAGCACTTCGACGACCGAGCCCGCCTCGTAGCGGTCGATCCCTTCCGGTACGATCAACAGCCCGTCGGCCGCCGCCATGGAAGTCAGGATTCCAGAGCCCTGGGGGCCCGTGAGTAGGGCTTCGGTGCGGCCGTCCTCGTGCTGCGTCAGGCGCACTCGCAGGACGGCGGTCACTCCGGCCGGTGTGCGGACGGAATCGGCCAGGCGAACCGGGATCTTCCGCCGGAACAGCCTGGTGTGACCGGCCATCCGTCGAATAGCGGGTCTCACGAAGATCTCGAACGACACCATCGCCGACACGGGATTACCGGGGACACCCCACAAGGGCTTCTCGTCGAGGAGCCCGAACAGGACTGCGCTGCCGGGTCGAACGTTCGTTCGCCAGAACAGCCGCTTCATACCGAGCCCATCCAGCACGGCCTTCACGTGATCGTGCTCTCCGACGCTCACCCCGGCCGAGGAGATCACCGCGTCGCACTCCCCGCACCCGCTGAGTAGCCGCTCGAGGCTTCCCGGATCGTCGGCGGCGATCCCCAGCATCACCGGGTCGACCCCCTCGGAGCGGAGCTGTGCCGCGAGGGCGTGACTGTTCGAGTTCATGATCTTGCGCCCGGCCAGTACTTCCTCGAAACGGTCAAAATCCACCAGCTCGTCTCCGTTGGCGAGCACGCCCACCCGCGGAATCCGGCCAACGGAAAGCCGCTCGACTCCGGTGAGCGAGAGCACCCCAATGACCGCAGACGTGATCTCCTCGCCCCGCTCGACCAGGATGTCTCCGGGCTCGAGATCCTCTCCGGCAAGCCGGATATGACGCTCCGCGTCGTCCCCGTGGTAAATGGTCACCTGCTCGGGAGCTCCGCCGCCCTGTCCCCACCGGTCCGTGTGCTCCACACGGATCACTCCAGTGGCCCCGTCGGGGACGGGGGCCCCTGTCATGACGCGGACTGCGGTGCCCGCCTTCAGTGCCGAGTCAGGGAACGATCCGGCCGGGACATCCCCGCTGACGGGAAGCGTGACGGGGTGCTCGGGGCTGGCCGTCCGGACATCGGAAGCCCGCACGGCAAAGCCGTCCATCGCGCTGTTGTTCCAGGGTGGGTGCGTGACACGCGAACGGATCTGCTCCGCGGCGGCTCGGCCGAGAGCTTGAGCAAGCCAGACGTTCTCCACTCCTGCTGGCCCGGCATGCTCGATGACGATCCGGACGGCGTCCTCGTAGGAGACCCAGTCGGCTGCGGGCATCACGGGTCCCGGTTACGGGCTGCCGGATAGTGCGGTCCGTGGAACAGCGCCAGCTGCTCCACCAGGAGGTCTTCCAGCGCCGTCGCAACATCTCCGGGCGCCGCAAACCCGTTGATGAGGAGGGCGAATACGAGTGTCTCGCCATCGCCATCGATCACATAGCCGGCCAGGGCCCTGACGCCGGCCAGGGAACCGGTCTTCGCTCGCACATTGCCGTCCGCCGCCGTGGCCACAAACCGGCCGGCCAGCGTGCCGTCGACGCCGGCCACGGGCAGCGCACGGGCGAACGCGTCAAACTCGGGCAGCTGGTGCAGGCGTCGAAGCAGCCTGCCGAGGGCCATCGGCGTAAGCTCGTTGTACCGGGAGAGGCCGGATCCATCGGACAGATCCGCGGCTCCCGGCTCGATACCCCACCCGGCCAGCGTCTCACCGACCACGTCCAACCCGGCCTCGGCCGATCCGTCTTCTCCCAGTTCGCGACCCAGAGTTCGGAGGAGCACCTCCGCTATCTGGTTGTCGCTTGGCTTGAGCATCCGTGGAAGCACGTCCGCGAGCGGACCGGACACCAGTGTCTCCTGCCAGTGCTCCTGCCCGGCGGTCTCGCCGGCCAGCGGACGCCGGTAGGTGCCGGACACGGAGACGCCTGCACGCTGCAGTGCATCGGCAAGCGCACGCAGCAGATGAAGCGTGGGGTGATCAGGGGCCAGGGAGAGAGGCGCCTGCTCCAGATCCGCTGGTACCCACCCCTCCAGGGCGACCGCGTCGCCCTCCGGTGAGGGGAGCCACCGGAGCCGGATCTCAGAGCCCGGGGCGCCCGTTCGCACCCGGTTGTCGATCGAGAGCCCGAGTTCGTCGCGCGGGTAGTGGAGGACGGCCGGATCGCCGACCCGAGCGGCCGGGATCAGCTCGGCCCGTACCCGACCAGGAGACAACTGCAGCCCTGACACGCCGGCCGCCCAGCCGCCGTAGAGGTCGTCCCACATCCAGCCGCGTCCCCAGGGCAGCGCATCGAACACCCGGTCGTCCGCGATGACATCTCCCGTGACACGGCGGATCCCGGCCTTCAGCAATCGTTCCGCCCAGTCATCCAACTCGTGCCGGGTCAGGGTCGGGTCTCCACCTCCCACGATCCACAGATCGCCGGAAAGCACCCCGTCCCGGACCGGACCGGCCGCGGCAAGGCGCGTGCGCCACCGGTGGTCGGCGCCCAGCCGGCTCAGCGCGACGGCCCCGGTCACCAGTTTGCTGGTACTGGCTGCCACGAACCTCTTGCCGGCGGCCCGCTCGAACAGGACTTCACCGGACTCGGCCGACAGAACGACCATACCCACGTGCGCTCGCTCCAGAGCGGGATCATCGATCAGACGGTCCAGAGAACCGCGCAGCGTCTGGAGGTCGAGTCGGTTTCCGGCGCTGGCAATAAGCGTCAATTTGCCGCGATCCGGTTGCTGACCGTTCAGCGGGAGGGGCGTTGCTGCGGTCGCGAGGAGAAGTCCGCCGACCAGCAGGCTGCGGGATGTCAGAAGTAGTACCAGAGGTTGAGGGTGAACTCGAAGTTGTGCGTCCATTGCGACTCCTTGGGCGCCTCGCCGCCCGATTCCGCGATGGCTTGCAGCACCTCACCAGTGAACCACCCGTCCGGTGATTTCAGTCTGATGATGTTATCCCGGGCCTCGAGACCGATGCCGAACCGGCTCGACGGAAACACCTCGGCTCCCAGCCCTCCGTAGATCATGGGAGAAACGCCCAGGTCATAGCGCAGGAACGTCTCCTCCGGGTCCGTGAACTTCTCGCTCCGGTCCTTCTTCACGCCTATCTGCATCCCGCCGCCCAGGGTCACGTACGGGTGTATGCCGTACCATTTGCGGGCACCGGTGAGCCCCAGCTGGACGCCCACGGTGGGCAGAATCCAGTGCGTATCCACCGTGTCGACCGGGGCCGGCCCCGTCTCCAGGCGCGGGTCGATGACCCAGCGCTGCGATGGGCCGTAGATGATCCCCGCTTCCAGCGACAGCGGACTGCTCACGCGATAGCGAAACCGCAGACCTGCGAACAGCGTGGATCCGACGCCGTGATCCAGGTTCCCGCGACTTGCCAGGTAGTATCCGCCTATCAGGCCGAGTCGCGCATCACGCTCGATCCAACGGTACGGTGACTTGATCTCTTCCTGCTGCCCGTGAAGCGGGTTGCCGGCGACTGCGGCAAGACCCAGAGCGGTCAGAGCCGACAGGATCGCGGGTCCGACCCGCACGAACGGCAGCTGTCTGCAACGGCTATAGTTTGACACCGATTCCGAGGCGCTCCTATACTCGATTCCGTGTGGTGGATTACGGATACCCGGGTTCGCGGTGGGCGCGAACGCCGGGCCAATGTAGGCGGGCGGCGGGGCCCTTTCCAGATGCCGAACCGACTCGGCTGGACGACTTGGTGTTTCGTTTCTTACTGACGCTGGGAATTCTACTCT
>JBDHIQ010000126.1:0-6518 GCA_039587395.1 Gemmatimonadota bacterium | reverse complement strand
CTACGCGTTTGCCGAGGGCGACCTCGGGCGGGCCCGCAGCGGATACTCGCTCCTGACCGAGGCGGGACCGACGGACCATCACGCCTGGTTAATGCGTGGAATCATTGAGCACGAGGACATCTACCTGGTAGAAGGCCTGGAGGGCACTCTCGAACTCCGCGGAAGCTGGGACGAGGCGATCCGCTCCTTCGGGCGTGCCGTCCAGCTCCGGTCCGACTTCTACCTCGGGTACGCCAGCCTGCTCGATGTCTACAGCCAGATTTCGGCCTTCATCCGCGTGGGATACTGCAAAGGCTTCAAGCCCCCGGACATGCCGCCTGCACCAATCTGGGTCGAAGGGGACGGTCCGGAGGGGCTCGTCTTCATGTGTCCCGTCGACCTGTCACCCATCCGGTGGGCGGAACTCGACCGCGGCGAGGAGCGACCCGACCTGGTGGACGGAGCCGAGGAGATCTTCCGGAGAGCCGAGGCCTACCTGCGCAGCTGGCTGGCAGTGGCTCCGGAGGAGGACCCGCAGACCCACCAGATCCAGGTGAACTGGCTGCTCGACAAGCGGCGGACCTCGTTCTACCACGCCCGCCCGGACCTGGCGGACAGCCTGGCGCGACAGGCGCTGGCCCATGCGGTGATCGCCGACTCGCTGCGGACGGACACACTCCCAGAAGCGACGCTGATCCTCGGGGCCCTGCACCTCGCGACTTCGAACGTGGCCGACGCCGTGCGCACCACGGACCGAGGCCTGCGGGAGTGGTCGGCGATTCGTGGACCCGACGAGCACGCTCCCGATATGGCGGCCAACGTGCCCATGGCGGTCGGCCGCTCGAACCCGGCGCTGCGTACGACGGAGGCCTCGGGCGATCAGTTCGGCGCCTGGGTGAATGATCCGGATACCGAGGAGTTTCTTGTCCTGGCCCGCGGACCCGAGGTGATGGTCCTGCGTGCGTACGGATCGCTAGGTGTGGTGGACGAAGGCACGTATGCCGCGCTCAATCGGATCCAGGTGGCGTGGGGTGGCCTCGAGTACGACGCCCGTCAGCAGACATTCCTCCGCGGCCATCTGATCGACCTGGTTGGCACGGCGCTGGTTCCGAACGACTCCCTGCTGGAGGAATGGGTCCACTCGTTGGACGAACCGCCAGACATCTGGGCGGGGCTGGCGGCCGTGCGCACGGACCGCGACGCGGCCTCAGAGGCCTTCGACCGCTGGTGGGCCGACCAGCATGTGGAGGATCTCCTGCCCGAGGACGCGTACCTGGGCACCCTCCTCGCGCAACACGTCGGTCAGGACTCGATCGCGCTGCAACTGCTCGACCGGATCCAGGCCGTCGTGCTGAGAATTCAGCGGCAGGACATCGGCTGGGGACTGCGCAGCCGCTCACACCTGCTGAGCGCGCGGTCGCACGTGGCCCTCGGCGATTCCGCGGCCGCTGGTGAGGACTACGCGAAGGTCGTCGCCCTGTGGGAGTATGCCGATCCGGAGTTCGGGGAATGGGTGGAGGAGGCGATGCGGTTTGTGGGAGGCATGTGACCGAGCCTTCCCGGTACGGTTCCGCAGGAAGTATCACGAGGCAAAGGAGGTGATCTGTGCGGAAAGCCAAGAAGAAGGACCTCGAACTGATCAAGAAGGACGCCACTCTGGCGATTACCTGGGAGGTTGAGTACGAGAAGGACGGCGGAACGAAGAAGACCTTCTACACGCTCGAGGCGCAATGCGACCTCATTCTCTGTAGGACGTGTGGTCGATACTACAACGACCCTCCCGGGTGCACGAAGTGCGGCGGGATGAGCTAGAGACGAACGCTCGAACTCAAGAAATCCGAATGTCCGTCCAAGCTACCCGGTGACCAGGCTTGCGCTAACTTAAGCCCTGTTAGATAATTAGGGGATCCGCTCCTGATTATGGAGGCACTTCTGCGGGAGGCCTCGTACATGGCCGACGGTATTGAGCGCCTGAAGGCAGCGCTGGCCGACCGATACGAAATCGAGCGTGAGATCGGTCACGGCGGAATGGGCGTGGTGTACCTCGGTCGCGAGATCAAACACGACCGGTCCGTCGCGATCAAAGTCCTTCGGCGGGATGTGGCGTCGGCCGTCTCCATCGATCGATTTCACCGGGAGATAGAGGTCGAGGCGTCTCTCGCGCATCCTCACATCGTCCCGCTCCATGATTCCGGCGAGGTAGACGGGGTCCCCTACTGCGTGATGCCCTTCGTCGAGGGCGAGACCGTCGAGGACCGCGTTCTGCGCGAGGGTCCGCTTCCCATCGCGGAGGCGCTTCGAATCGCCCGCCAGGTAGCCGATGCGCTCGACTACGCCCACGAGCGTGGGATCGTGCACCGGGACATCAAGCCCCGCAACATCTTGCTGACGTCGAAGCACGCCGTGGTGACGGACTTTGGGATCTGCCGGGCCGTCGAGATCGCGGGCGGCAAGAGCCTGACGAGCTCCGGCATCGTCATCGGCACGCCGACGTACATGAGCCCCGAGCAGGGCGATCCCGACGCGCAGACGGACGGCCGGAGCGATGTCTACTCCCTGGGCTGCGTGTTGTACGAAATGCTGATCGGGGAGCCCCCGTTCACGGGTCCCAGCGCCCAGGTGATCATCTCCCGGCACATGAGTGAGACCGTCCCATCGCTTCGCGTGGCACGTCCCGCGATTCCGGAGGGCGTCGAGGCCATCGTCCAGAAAGCGCTCAGCAAAGCCCCGGTCGATCGGTACCAGACGGGCGGGGACTTTGCCCAAGACCTGAAGGCGGTCGAGACCGAGGTGCTTCCCAGCGGCTCGCTCTCTTCCGGAATCAGAACTCCCGGGTGGCTGGCAGGTCGAGACCGCGCACCCAAGCTCCGGCTCCTCGCCACGGACTCGCGACAACGAATTCGCCGCTGGCTGGTGGGGTGGCGGCGGGTCGCGGCCGTCATTCTCCTGCTGTTCCTGATCGGCACGGCGATCGCCGTCTGGAGGATGCGCTGGCTGGAGCCCAGCGAGGCGTTCGCCTTCCCGGAGCCGTCGGACTACATCGCACTGCCGCTGGCGCTGCAAGCAAGCACGGCCGCCGAGGACAGTCTCGCTCAGCGGGTCTCGGTGGACCTCGCGCACGTGCTGGCCGGCTTTGCGGACCTCTCCGTCGTGAGACCCGATGTCGTATCCCCGCTGCTGACGAGGATTGGAGTCGAAAGAACTGCGCTCAACTCCGCGCAGGACGGACTTCGGGTGGCGGAAGCGGCCAAGGCCAACCGTCTGGTTGTCGTCAGCGTCCGTATTGTCCGCGACAGCGCCGTCGCCACGGCCGCTCGGTACGATGTGGAGACCCGCTCGTTCGTGGATCAGCGGTCGGCGACCGCCGAGGCTGACAACTTCCCCTCTCTTGCCAGGCAGCTGGCGGGTCAACTCCTCGACCTGCCCCCGGCGCAGCTCGCTCGAATTGGTCAGTTTCCGAGCGTCCGCGCAGCCCGTCAGATGCAGGACGGAGAACACCACCTCAACCGCTGGGAGCTGGAGTCGGCGGAGCTCTCGTTCCGTCAGGCCGTGGCGGAGGACACCACGTATGCCCGTGCGCGCTTGCTGCTCGCGATGACCCTGTTTTACCAGGGCACGCGCGACCCGGAGCGGCTTCGGGGTCTCGGCTCCGAAATCCGTCGCCACGCGAGCGCGGCCGATCGCCAGGCAGCCGGACTCGGGTATGCCGACAGCCTCCATGTCGCTGGATTTCGAGCCTTCGGCGAGGGGGACCTGGAGGGCGCGCGGCAAGCCTACCGCCAGCTGACCGAAGCCGGTTCCACGGATCACCATGCCTGGCTGATGCGAGGGATCATCGAGGACCACGACAGCCATCTGGTGCAGGGGGAGGATGGCGGGCTGACACCGCGGGGAAGCTGGGACGAGGCGGTCCGCGCCCTGCGGCGAGCGGTCGAAGTGCAGCCCGTTTTCTACCTCGGGTATGCGAACCTACACGAAGTGTACGGCCGCATGTCCGAGTTCACCCTGGGTGGCTACTGCCAGGGCTTCCAGCCGCCCGGTTCCCCACCACGGCCGATCTGGGCACCGTACGGGCCTGAGGGGTTGGTGTTTCTATGCATTGCCTCCCTGGACCCCACACGGTGGGAGGTCGTGGAGCGCGACGAACCGGCTCCGTCGCGGCCTGAGCTCCGAGAAGAGGCGGAGCGGTTGTTGAGCCGGGCGGCGGATCGGCTGCGAGACTGGCTGGAGGTAGCCCCCCCCGACGACCCGCAGACACACCTGATACAGGTGGACTGGCTACTGGACCAGCGATTGTCCCTGTTCCGCTTCCAGCCGGGAATGGCGGATAGCCTGGCCAGGGAAGCACTGGTGCACGCACGGATGGCCGACTCAGTTGTACGGGACACGGTCCCCGAAACCGTCCTGCAGCTCGGAGCGCTGGAGCTCGCCGCAGGTCAGGTCGAGGAGGCAGTCCGAACGACGCAACGGGGTCTCGAGGCGTGGGAACGGATGCGGGGAGCCGACCAGCCGCCCCCTGCGCCGGCCGCCAACGTAGCCCTCGCGACCGGGCGTGCGGAGGACGCATTGCGGCTGGCCCGGTCGGCGGGCGCCCTGCTCGACTGGTGGGCCGACGACCCGGAGGGTGAGGGTGACCTCCTGCTCGCCCCCGGGTCCGAAGTGCAGTTGCTCCAGGCGTACGGCTCCCTGGGCTTTGTCGATTCGGGCACCTACGAAGCGCTCGAGCGGGTCCGGGGCGGGTGGGCAGCACGGGGGTACAGCCCGACCCAGCAGTCGTATCTGCGTCGGTACCTCCTGGACCAAGTCGTGTCGGCGCTGGTCCCAGATTCGGTGCTGCTCGCCGAGTGGATCAGCCGGCTGGAGGACCCACCGGACCTGTGGATGGGACTGGCGGCGATGCATGAGGACCCGGAGGGCGCCGCCCGTCTGTTCTCGCGCTGGTGGGAGCAGCAGCGAGTGGAACGCCTGGCACCCCGTACCGCGTACCTCGGGGCCGTACTCGCTCGGCAGGTCGGGCAGGATTCCGTCGCGCTGCTCCTGCTGGACCGCACCCGCGAAGCCGTGCTGCGGGTCCGGCTGCTGGACACCGGATGGGGGCTGCGGACTCGGTCATACTTGTTGAGTGCGCGGTCCCACGTGGCCCTGGGCAACCGTCCCGCCGCGCGCCAGCATTACTTGGAGTTCCTGCGGGCCTGGGAGAGCAGCGATCCCAGGTTCCGGCCTCTCTTGGAAGAGGCTCGTGCCTTTCTGGCTCAGGACGCCGGAGGGCCCACGCGTTCATCACCAAGCTCGCTGAACTCTGATGGAGGTGGTTGATGCGTAGAGTGATCGCACTATTCGCAGTTGTGCTCGTGGCCGTGGCCGTGGGCTGCCAGCGGGAAGGTACGGAAGTGGAGCGCCAGATTCCGCAGCCGCGGGTAACGGCCAGGGCCGGTCCCGGCGAGGTGTTCGCAGTGAACGGTCAGATCGTTCGCGAGGGGGCAACGCAGGAGCTTCCCCCGGGCGAGGTAGTCGGAGAGCGGTATACGGTGGAGATTAATCCAGTCGTCAATGGTTCCCTCGGTCGCGGGTGGTTGGCAATCGTGGATCACGGGTTGGAAACCACGCTCGATGAGGGGCAGCTCACCCGCTTCCACGTCGACGGGCCCGGGCCGCCGATCTCTGCCGAAGAAGACGAACAGGAAGAGGCGGGCCGGGGCCGCCGCTACTGCATCGGCTTTTACAGCGACGTGGCGTCCGACTCGGCGGTTACGTCGTCAAAGACGTACAAGTGCGTCCGGTGCGGACCGGTCACGGTGTGCGGAGTGAACCCGGATTGCCGGCCGCAGTAGAACGGACGGTCGCCTGAGGTTCGGGGACAGCCGGCCGCCGAGTACGGTCGGCCGGCTGGTCCCATTTTCCCTGCGGCGTGCGTACCTGCTTCACCACGGCTAACAGCCCGTAGAAGTCGCACAGTCGTTCGGACGAGGAGCGCTTCTCCAGGCCGCGCCGGCGTACGCCCTCCACGTAGTCGGCCAGCAGAATCGGTTCGACCTGATCCAGCCGCCTGTAGAACTGATTCTTCAACCTCTACCGGCGCGCCACACTGGGGACTCGCCTTCTGCTTCCGAGCTTATCTGCCGGCGGCACTCGCGGCATGGTGCGAGGACCAGATTGCCCTGACCCCGATGCCTACGGCGGGTCTATCCTGCCCGTCAGGTAGTTGTAGCTCCCAAGTCGTGTCCGGGTACCCGTCAGCCGGCTCCGGCCCAAGTATCCGTTGGTAAAATCGAACTGCCCGATTCGAGTCGTCGTGGCACTGAACGGTTGGGACCCGATATTGCCGTTGCTGAAGCCAAACTGCCCGATCTGCGTGGTAGTCCATCCTACGGACTGCGAGCCAATCCGGCCGTTTGTAAATCCGAACTGCCCTATCCGGGTCGTGGTCGCGCTGAACGGCTGACCCCAGACCTGGCCGCTCGTGATGTCGAACTCCCCGATGGTCGTCGTAGTTGCAGATGCCCCGGAGCTACAGCTGGTGAACTTGTATGCCCCCACCT
>JBDHIQ010000125.1:0-6782 GCA_039587395.1 Gemmatimonadota bacterium | reverse complement strand
CCTCGCCCCAGATGGCTGCCGAAAACGGTCATGGTCCTTCCGTCCGGGCCCCACCATAGACGACGCACGTTGGATACGGGGAAGGGAATCAGACGCGTCTCGCCCGTCTCGACCGTCTGGATAGCCAGAGTACCGCTACGGGCGTCCCCGCCCTGGTTCCCGGTCTTCAGGTAGGCGAACTGGCGGCCGTCCGGAGACCACACACCGAATCTGCTCCCCCCCTCACCCGGATCCTCGATCGGCGCCGGGGGGCTCACGACCCGCAGGCCCGGCACGTCGAGAACGGCCGTCTCGACATGCGGCCACGCGGTGACGACCCCATAGAAGTACCGGTCCCCGGCGAAACCGAAGGGCTGAAGCTGCCAGATGTCGCTCTTGATGAGTTCCGGCTCGCCCACCGGTCGGCCAGTCTCGAGGCGTTGCAGCCACACGCCGCGTGTGAGCTCCCGGTTGCTGTGGAACAGGACGCCAGCTCCGTCGAGCGACCACCCCATGAGCCGATCGTTTCCGTTCCCGGCGACCACGGCGACTTCTCGGCTGCCGTCGGCTGCCAGCACCCGGATGTCTCGATCGAAGGTGATCGCGTTCGCCACGTAGTCGTAGGCGACGTATCGTGCGTCCGGCGAGAAGAAGGCTCGCCCGATAGATCCCGCTCCGGTGACCGAAAGCCTTCGCAGAACCGTGACCGAACCATCTTGAACCGCTACGGATGAGAGTCGGATCTCGTTCGGATCCGAAAGGGCCATGAGCACGTGGTCACCGTCCGCCGACCAATCGAAGACGGTGACGTACGAGTGGTCCTCGGCAGCCGGAACGAGCACGCGCATACTCGACCCGTCGGTGTCGATGATGCGCAGGCCGTAGCCCTGCACTCCTGTATCGTCTCCGTACCAAGCGTACGCGATGCGCTCCCCATCGGGGGAAAAGACGGACGACTCGGCCCATCTATATTCAGCCCAGGATCCTCTGTCCGTCACCGTGCGCAGGCCCTCCCAGAAGCTTGAGCCGGGCGACTCCAGATCGAACACGGCGAGGTCGCCGGTGCGCCAGTCCACATCCGATATGTAGCGGCCGTCCGGCGAGGGGGGACGTCCGTAGAACATGAAGTCGTGTAGCTTCAGGATCCTTCGGAAGACGATGGAATCGGTCTGGAGGATCGTTCGGTCTTCCTCCTCGTTTTGTAAGGCAGACACGGCTCCAGATTCTGATCGTGCGGCTGCTGAAGATACCGTTGCCATAGCGTTCGGGAACTCTATCTCCTGCGCTCGAATCCCGGGATCTACACCGCCGAATCCGGCGAACGACCAGGAGAGGACGATCGTACCAATAAGGATTCTCATCGATTCTCCTCCATCCGTGGCGCGGTTGGCAAAGTGCCGTGGAAGCGCCGTCCGTGCTCGCAGAGAGGCAAGTGGTGTTCCCCGATCGGCATTCCGCGTAAGGTTCTGTTCCGGCTGTAGTTGCGGATTCGGGCCGCGGTGCGCGGACTGTTCGCGAGTCAGTTTTTCTTACGGGGCTCGGTGATACGCGTAACGCCTGCTTCCGCACTCTCCGGTTCGATTGTCAGGTAGAATCGGAAGCTCACACCCCGTCCGGACGAGTTCTCGACTTCGAGTTCGCTCCCGTGGGCGTGGGCGATGCGCCGGGCTACCGAGAGACCGAGACCCGTCCCTTCGCCCTTCGTCGTGAAGAACGGCTCGAAGATCTGCGACAGAGCCCCGTCCGGTATCCCAGGTCCGTCGTCCGTAACGGTTACCGCCACGGATTCGAGGTCAGTATTCAGGTCCACGCGCAGGTCGGCTCGTCCTCCCTCCGGCAGCGCCTCCGCCGCGTTGAGGAGCAGGTTGAGCACCAGCTGCTCCAGGGCGCTCTCGTCTCCTGTCACCCAGACGGGCTCGGATCCAACATCGGCTTGCAGGAGGGCGCCGCGTTCGTCGAAACGTGGCATCGACGCGCGGACGGCCGCTTCAATCGGGAGCCTCAGCTCCACGGGTTTCATCGCAACCCGGCCGCTGCGTGCGATACGCAACACATCGTCGACCGAAGCATCGAGGCGCTCCAGCTCGCGCAACGCCAGATCGACCAGCGCCTGCGCCTCCGGTTGATCCTTCTCCATCTTTCGCTGCGATCTCTGGAGATCGACCCGAATCGACGTAAGCGGATTGCGCACTTCGTGCGCGAGGGATGCGGCGAATTCGCCGACCGCAGCCACCGCCTCCTGCTGCGCGAGCCTCCCCAGTGTTCGGCTGAGACTGCGCGTCATGGCGTTGAAGGCACCGGCTGTAGCCCTTACCTCGGGCGGGCCCCTCTCGGGTGCCCTGCCATCCAGATGGCCTTCCGCCACGGTCGAGGCAGCGACCGCGAGATCTTCCAACGAGCGGGTCAATCGGCGCGTGAACAGCGTCGCCAGCACGAACACGCCGGCCACAGCCACTAGCAGGGCAAGTGTTCCCCGACGAGCCGCCTCGGCGAACGGTCGGGTTACGGGCTCCACCGGGCTGGCGATGACGAAGCGCAGTGGAGGATCCCCGATCTCGCTGGACGCCGTGAGCCAGCGCTCTCCGCGCCAGGAAAAGTCCCGCCGGTTGTAGACTTTAGGGTCGAATGTCAACGGTGAGAGGGGTGTTCCGTCCCTCGGGTCAAACAGGGCAAGGGAAGCTCCTCCCACTCCGAGGGCGACGGCCCCGGGCGGCAGGAGGGTCTCGATGCGAAGCTGCGCTTCCAGCGTTCCGAGAATGGCCCCCGATCGCCTCTCGCGGATCGGGAGCGAGTACGGGAGAAGTCCCAGGGTCGGGCCCTCCAATCGTTGCTCCCCGTCGCCCAGGTCGTCGGGGAGCCTGCCGAGTACGGCTCCCCCCAGGCCCAGGATCGCCGCCGATTCGACGACATTGGTCGCGAGCCAGAGCGCACGTACCCGCTCTAGCTTCGCGAGACCTCCGCCTTCGAGCCAAGCGGTCTCATGAGACAGCTCTGCGAGAGGGGTATCCCCTCGCGCGGCATCTTGCACGGCGCCTGCGTCCGTCAGGTCCAGGAGGAGTGAAAGACGAGCGGGCCAGCCAAGACCGATTCGCTCGGCTAGTTCCTCTAATGATGACTCGAGACGGGACCGGACCAACTCCTCCCCGGATCGCCTCGCCGAGGAGTTGAGCCACAGTCCCACCATACCGAGCGGGACGACGACGCCGAGGAGAACGACGAGGAGGAATTGGCCTCGGAGGCTCACACTGCTCCTCCGCTGGCCTCCCCCTCTTCCGATGGCACCGGATCGGGTGGCCGCGCCGGCTCTTTCTCTTCCCGGGCGATCTTCTCTTCCTCCGAGAGCAGGCGGTAAAGGGTGGGCTTGGAGATCCCGAGGATCTCGGCTGCCCGGGTCTTGTTACCTCCGGCCGCGTCGAGGACCTGCCGTGCGTGCTGGATCTCCATCTCGCGCATGGTGCGAAAGACGCCGGCTCCGCCTGCAACACGGTTGCCGGATCCGAGGCCGAGGTGGACGGGCCGGATCACTCCGCCTCTCGCCAGCGCGATTGCCCGCGTCAGACAGTTCTCCAACTCGCGCACGTTTCCGGGCCAGTCGTATCCAAGCAGCGTCTCGATCGTGGCTTCGGGCAGGGCCGGCTCCGGAACGTGCAGCTTCTCCGCCGCCCTGTGAACCAAGTGTTGGGCGAGCAGCGGGATGTCCGTCGATCGCGCCCGGAGCGGGGGAAGAACGATCTCCACCACGCGTAGCCGGTAGTACAGATCGTCGCGGAAACTCCCGTCTTCCACGCGGCCCTCGAGGTCCCGGTGCGTCGCGGCGATGACCCGCGCTTCGGTCGCCTCCGCGTCCTCGGCGCCCAGAGGATAAACCCGGCCGTCCTCCAGGACCCGCAACACCTTCGCTTGGAA
Organism: Gemmatimonadota bacterium; assembly: GCA_039587395.1. Taxonomy (GTDB): domain Bacteria; phylum Gemmatimonadota; class Gemmatimonadetes; order Palauibacterales; family Palauibacteraceae; genus JBDHIQ01. The sequence goes on along the minus strand of JBDHIQ010000125.1, from coordinate 2,897 downwards.
ATCCGCGCTCGTGTCCCCGATCTCATCCAGGAAGATCGTGCCTCGCCCGGCGAGCGCGAACCGGCCCCGTCGATCGGCGACGGCTCCCGTGAACGCTCCCCGTACGTGCCCGAACAGCTCTGACTCCAGCAGCGTGTCCGGCAGCGCCGTGCAGTTCACGGGGATGAAAGGTTCCCGGGCCTGGGGCGAGTTGAAGTGGATCGCTCGTGCGACCAGTTCCTTGCCCGTACCACTCTCCCCACGTACGAGTACGTTCACGCGGCTGCCCGCCAGTTGCCCCACCAACTTGAAGACCTCGATCATCTTCGGGTCACAACCCACCAGCTCGTTGAGTTGGTAGTGGCGAGCCTCATCCTCGACAGCCCGGCGCGTTCGCTCGCGCGATCGACGGTCGTCAAGCGCCCGGCGGATAACCTGCTCAAGCTCCAGCAGGTCGATGGGCTTCACCAGGAAGTCGAAAGCGCCCTCTCGCATGGCCCGGACTACGGTCGGCATGTCGTTGTATGCGGTCATCAGGACCACATCCACGTCGGGAACTCGCTCCCGCACGAGCTGGAGGAGCTCGATTCCGTCCATGCCGGGCATCCGGATGTCAGATACGACTAGATCGGGCGTCGCGCGTGCGAGATTGCCAAGCGCTTCCTCGGCGCTGGCAGCCTGCTCCACCTCGACACCGAAGTCGGACAGGGCATCGGCCAGCGAACGGAGGATTGCCGGGTCATCGTCGACCAGGAGAATTCGTCTCGTCATGACCTAACCTGGGAAGGAGGACCGGCCATAGCCTGCGACCAAGGACAATAACCGGTGCTCTCAGGCTTCAGCTACTCGCTCGTCTGCGGTACTCCTGTGGACTGGACCATTCCGGTGGCCGACGTTCCACTCCGTAAACCGGACTACTCCGGGCGGCGGAACACTATGGCAAGCCGGCGTGAGAAGCCGTTGAAGCCGCCGTCCTCTCTGCTCACGAGCTCGAATCCCGCCCCCGTCAGCTCTTCGGTGAGCACATCCGGGAGGATGGAGTGGCGGTAGCGTCCATTCGTGTGGTCGGCCGTCGGGGAAGCCGCGTCGTCGATAACGATCAGGAGCCCGCCGGGTCGCAGCGCCCGCATCAAACCTACAAGCATAGCCTCGGGATCGGAGAACTCGTGATACACGAAACGGAGGAGGATCCGGTCGCAGCACACCGGCGGCAGGCCCGTGAAGCCCTGCCCCGACAGAATGGGAGTGACATTCGAGAGACCCTCGAACTCGGCGAACTGCCGCACCTCCTCGACGAGCTTCGGGTCGATCTCGGTAGCCATAACATGACCGTGCGGGCCCACTCGACGTGCGAGCTCGGCGGCCCAAATGCCTGCCCCGGCCCCGACATCTGCCACCACGAAGCCAGGCTCCAGCTGCATAAGATCGCTTATGTTGTCGGCGTGCGCCCACGGGTCGGCGATGACCTCGGGTGGCGTGAAGACTGAGTCGGGCGATGCATCGAACTCGACGGACTCGACGGTCAGCGTCTGAGTCCAGCCGTTGGGGTACTTGATCCGGGTGATGGCAGGTAACCTGGTGCCGTTGTAGTCTTTGTACTCGTGCAAGCGGTAAGACACCCTCGGCCTAGTATTCGCCATCAGGCCAGCAATATCCATTCGCGCGAGTAGGCCGGTCTGCACATCGAAGAATTGGGTGACTTCGCTCCCTCCGGGAGTTACGAACTGCACCTCGTAGCAGTCCCGGTCTTCGATCTCCACCGTACGTACGGTCTCAAGACCTTTCAGCGTCTCTATATCGATGATCCCGAAGGCCCTATCCGACGCTTCCCGCGCCAGGACGAGCTCTCTTCCGCTGAAGATCCGCGGGCCGAACTCCCGGTCTCGCCCCAACCAGGCGATATCGCCGTCGATTCCGCTACTGTGACGAACCTCTCCATCCGGGCCTATCAGGAGGAATGCTTCCCGACCTGTGGAAGAGCGATGCCGGATGACGTCGAAGGATCCGCCCCCGGCCTGAAAGCTGGACCGGAGCGTTATCGATTCGTGACCGGCCAGGGGGTTCTTCCCCCCGGTCGCCTCCAGGTGGCGGGCCAGGATCTTTTCCGGATCAGGCAGGGCTTCGGAAACGGAGACGCTCTGGGCGCCGGTCGATTGATCCTGGGCGACGGCTGAAGAATGGGATAGAGCGGCCGGCAGACCGATGAGCAGAACCAGCCATGCCCCCGTGCTGCTGTCTCGCTGTCGGTTGAGGCGCCACCGTAACATGGATCATCTCCTGGCTAATGTGTGATCAATCAGACCACCTGGGAGGGTCGGCCGGGACTGCAATAGGCAAGCCGTATTCCGATGTTGCTCGACAACGGAACTGTCACTGTTTCAACAAATTGCGGCTCTCGCGGTCGGCGGTCGCGTACTGAAGGCGTAACATTTTGTTACGCGGTCCGGTGGTTTTTCTTACGGTCTTGGGCGACTGCTCTGAGCCGCGAGTGCGCTCGACCGTCGAGCACCACGGACTCCCGTCGGCAAGGGTCGTTGACTGGAAACGGGACGTACCTCAGTCCGATCCCAGTGCTTCGTTCAAGCCGCTCGTCACACAACTGTCACGGTAGCTGTAACAAAGTGTGGGGGAGTGTGCTGAACTGTACTGAAGTCAAAACTCCGATTTTGGCCTGTACTGAAGCGTATTGAAGTGTACGGGCCCTATACCGGGCGAATGGGGTTCTTCGCCAGCTACGCTGGCTCAGTGTCTCACCTCCGGTTTCGACGGCTTCGCGGCTACGCCTGACTCAGTGTCTCGCCTGTGGCTCGACGGCAGGAGGTCGCGAGTGAGCGCGTCGCCGCTTCGCGGCTAGCAGATCGACCAGCTGTCACGGTAGCTGTAACAGCGGCTTTCGGCTGTCAGCCCGCACGGCGGAG
>JBDHIQ010000124.1:0-9026 GCA_039587395.1 Gemmatimonadota bacterium | reverse complement strand
GCTCGGGATGGCTGCCCGGACGCTGGTCGAGGAACGAATCCGCGGACTGGGCAAGGCGATCGGCCGCAACCTGGCACCGGTCGACCTCGTCGTGAAACCGGCGAACCCTCAAGTCCGCCAGCATCTCTTCGAAGAGGCGTGCGAGCTCTACTGGAACGAGCTCAGCTGGGAGGAGATCACGGATGACGGCCATGGTCTTTCCGGCACTCCTGGCCTTCATCGACGCGCTTCTGCCTCACAACCCGAACGGTGAGCCGGATCGGGACAAGGAACACCGGGATGTGGCGCACGACTTTCTGGTATGGCTTGCCGCGCGGCTGGTCGAGTTGCGCAACGGCCGGCCGGAAGACAACGGGGACTGGGCCCGGTTGCGTCGACAGACGGCCGTGACCGACGAGCTCATCGACCTGGTCGCCTTTCGGCTCTGTTCTCTGGACGGTGATGAGATAGCCCGCTACGAGGACCAGTAACACCGCCTTGGGAGGGAGCTTGAACGGGTGATAGCACCGAAACCACAAACCAGGAACTGAGGATTCGACATTGAATTCCATCGTGTGCGTGAAACGCGTGCCGGACTCGGCCGCGCGCATTCGGGTGGCCGCGGACGGTAAGGGAATCGATCCGTCAGGGGTGAAGTTCGTGTTGAACCCCTACGATGAGATCGCTCTCGAGGCGGCCATGCAACAGAAGGAAGCCGCCGGATCCGGCACCGTTACGGCGATCTGTCTGGGACCGGAAGAAGCCAAAGAAACCCTGCGGACTGCCCTGGCCATGGGGGCCGACGAGGCCATCCTGCTGAAGGCGGAGGGCTCCCCCGACGGACTGGCCGTTGCCAGAGCCCTGGCCGATGAACTCCGGGGACGCGAGTACGACCTGCTCCTGTTTGGAAAGCAGGCAATCGATGACGACAACATGCAGGTGCCGGCGATGGTAGCCGAGCTTCTCGAGCTCCCTTGCGTGACGGTCGTGGTCGGTCTCGAGTTCGAGCCGGGCAGCTGTGTGGCGACCCGGGAAGTCGAGGGAGGACACGAGGTAGTCGAGCTGGAGTTGCCTGCCGTGCTGGCGGCGCAAAAGGGTCTGTGTGAGCCTCGTTATCCGAGTCTCAAGGGGATCATGGCTGCCAAGCGTAAGCCATTGGAAGAAAAGGAAGTACAGCTGGCAGAGCCGGCTGTCTCGCTGCTGTCACTCCGCGAGCCGCCTGCCGGGGTGGAAGGCGAGGTGGTAGGGGAAGGTGCGGAGGCTGTCCCGGAGCTCGTGCGAAAGTTGCGCGAGGAAGCGAAGGTGCTCTGATGGGCAACGTACTGGCAACCTGCGAAGTGCGGGACGGAACCATCCGTGGCGTGTCTCATGAGGTAGTGACGGCTGCCCGCATGCTGGCGCAGCAACTGGGTGGCTCGGTGGACGCGCTGGTGCTGGGTCCCCCCGGCTGCGCAACAGCGGCAGCCGCATTGGGAGAGTTCGGGGCGGAACGGATCTTCGTGGCGGAAGCGGAGGACTTTGCCGTGTACCATCCCGATGCCGCCGTGCGAGCGATCGTGGCCCTCCACCAGGAGACCGACTACGCCGCCATCCTGTTTCCCGGCAGCGCGATGGGCAAAGACCTGGCCCCCCGGGTAGCCGTTCGGGTCGACGCCGGACTGGCCACCGAGGTGACCGGTCTGGACGTTGAGGACGGGCAGGTGGTAGCGACGCGTCCTCAATACGCCGGAAAGGCCATCGCGCGGCTCGGTTTCGCGCGGACGCCCGCCATGGCCAGCTTGCGTCCGAATGTCTTCACTCCCCAACCGGCGGCGGGCGCCGGAGATGTCGTGGCAATCGAGGTGGCTTCTGAGCCTCGACGCGCGCGCGTGCGCGGCATCGAGTCGGGCGAGCGGGGCCGACTCGACGTGGCCGAGGCAAGCGTCATCGTGGCCGGGGGCCGCGGCCTGCAGGAGCCCGAGAGCTGGTCCCTGCTCGAAGACCTGGCCGCGGCGCTGGGTGACGGTGTCGCAATCGGCGCGAGCCGGGCGGTGGTGGACAACGGCTGGAGGCCTCACTCCGAGCAGGTGGGTCAGACCGGCAAGGTGGTATCGCCAAATCTCTACTTCGCCATCGGGATCAGCGGCGCCATTCAGCACCTGGCGGGGATGCGCACGGCCAAGGTGATCGTGGCGGTCAACAAGGATCCGGAGGCGCCCATCTTCGGCGTCGCCGACTACGGAATCGTCGGAGACCTGTTCGAGATCGTTCCCCGCCTTACGGAGGAAATTCGAGCGGTCCGGACGGCGGGGTAGTGCAGGCCGGCTCCATGACCGGCCGGCGCGCCGGCAGCGTCCAGAACGAACCGGTAGCGTCGTGAGCCTGCGAGACGTGGGCCGCACGCTGGAAGAATGGAGTGTGGCGGGCCGAGCGGTGGCCATCGCGACCCTCGTGCAGGCACGGCACTCTGCACCACTCCCGCCTGGGGTGACCTCTACGAGCACCTGCGCGCCATCCTCTCCGGCGCACCGGCCGCGGTCCTCCACTACGGGATCACGGATGACATGGCACCCGACGTCGGCCTCACCTGCGGCGGCGAAATCAATGTGCTGGTCGAGCGTCACGATGCCTCGGATCCGGCCTGGCGCCAGCTGCTCCGGGCGGTAGAGAAGGACGAACCGGCGGTACTCGTCACCGGTCTTTCGGAAATTATCCGCTCTCGCAAGCTGGTGGTACTGGAAGAGCGGTCGGCGGGGTCGCTCGGAGCGCGTCCGCTCGATGATCTGGCTGCCGAGGCAGCCCGCCCGTACCTGACATCCGGCGGAACGGATGTAGTATCGCTCGAGATGGATTCGGGGCGTGTGGCCGATGTGTTCATTGAAGCACACCTTCCTCCCTGGCGGTTGGCCATCGTGGGCGCCACGTCCATCGGATATGCGCTCTGCCAGTTCGCTACGCGCCTGGGATACCAGGTGGACGTCATCGATCCCCGTTCCGTGCTGGCAGATCCGGCCAAGCTCCCGGACGCTCACCGGGTGTTGCACGCCTGGCCCGACGACGGCCTGGCCGAGATCGGATTGGGGCCTCCCGTGGATGTGGTCGTCCTGACGCACGACGGCAAACTGGATGTCCCCGCGCTGGCCGCCGCGCTGAGAGCCCGCTGTCGGTACGTGGGTCTTCTGGGCGGCAAACGGACGCAGGCTCACCGGCGGCAGGCGCTGCGCGAGCTCGGATTCGCCGAGAGTGATCTCGAGCGCCTCCACGGTCCGGTGGGCCTGGCCATCGGCTCGGTGACGCCTGAGGAGATCGCGCTCTCCATCGCGGCGGAGCTGGTCGAGACCCGGCGTCGAGCTTGATGCCAGGCACAGGCAAGGTGGCCGGGGTGATCCTGGCAGCCGGGCGAGCGCGACGCTTCGCCGGGCAGGCAAAGCCTCTTCTCCCCTACGGTGCGAACACCATTCTCGAAACGGTGACCTGTGCCGCGTCGAATGCCGGTCTGGACCCCATCCTCGTTGTGATCGGCCACCACGGGGACCGCGTGAAGCGGCGGCTGCGGGAGAGCGGCGTGACGACCGTTCACAACCCCGACTTCGACCGAGGGCAGGCCACGTCGCTGGCGGTGGGGGTGCAGGCTATAGCCCGCGACACGGCCGTGACGGCTGCGGCCATCCTTCTCGCAGACGAGCCGGGAATCCAATCGAGCGTCATCCGCTCCGTGATCGACAGCTGGCGGGCTTCCGATGTCGCCGCGGCCCGTGCCGTCTACAAGGATCGGCCGGGTCATCCGGTCGTGCTCGCGCGATCACTGTTTCCCGCCCTGGCTGAGCTCGAAGGAGACGAAGGGGCCAGATCGCTGCTGCGACGGCTGGAGGCGACGGTGCTGGAGCTAGCGATCGATGGGCATGCGCCGATCGACGTGGACGGTCCCGCCGAGTACAGGCGGGCCCTGGACAGGCTTGCACGGGGGCGGAGTGCCAGTGGCGACGGTTGAGCGGAGACGACGGAAGGACGACCGAACGGCGACGGAGCGGAAGCGACTGAGCGGCGAGGCAGCCGTGGCGAGACCGGTCCGCCTTCCATAAACTCACGTCGGGAAGGGTTGAGGACGAGAGGGGGAGGCTCACCGATGTCTGGACGCGCCCGGTTGGCGGCGGGCATCCTGGTATTATGGACTGCCACTCTGGGGTGGCAGGTCAAACGGCTCTATTTCCGGCCAATCACACAAATAGTAGCGCAGGCCGCCCGTACGCTTCCTCCCGGCACGTCGTACTATCGGGTCTATGAGGGCGAACGACAGGTGGGCTGGGCCCAGCGCCACCTCGATACGCTGCCATCTGCCAGCGGGTTCATTCTTCGCGAGCAGCTGGAGGCACGGCTGACCGCGCCCGGCTCCGAGACCTCGACCAGCATTCTGTCGGAAGCTGTCCTGTCACCGACGCTGACGTTGCGCGAGTTCGAGATCCAGACCACCGGCATCGTTGGTGAGTTGACCCTGCACGGGACCGTCTCGGGCGACACGTTGCTGGAGCTGTACACGACGCGGCGTAGCGCGGTGGACACGCTTCGCCTCCCGATGGACGCACCCGTGATTCTCTCGGGCGCCTGGCCGCTGCGCTTCGTCGCCCAGGGTCAGCTTGAGCCCGGGCAGCGCTTCTCGCTGCCCCTGTTCGACCCGTATACATCCGTGACGCGGGATGTCCAGCTGGAAGTCCTGGCGCGCGAAATCCGCACGTACCCGGACAGCGCCACCGACCAGGGGCCGCTGTGGGTGGCAGCGCGGCTCGACACGGTGGAGGCCTGGCAGGTGCGCCAGATATTTGGCGGGCTCGATCACCGTTCATGGGTCGATGAAGATGGCCGTTTCCTGGATACCCACACCGTGTCCGGCCTGCGACTGGAGCGGACGGCGTTCGAGATGGCCTTCTATGGGGATAGCGTGCCCCACGGCGATAACCGACAACCAACCGACGCGCAATGATCCGGCTGGAATCTCTGACCAAGCGTTTTGGGACGTTCACGGCCGTCGATGCCATCGACCTGGAAGTGCCGGCCGGCACCCTATTCGGACTTCTGGGCCCCAACGGCGCCGGCAAGACCACTACGCTCCGCATGATTGCCGGGATCCTGATGCCGGACAGCGGTAGAGTGCTGATCCGTGGACACGATGTCGTGGAGGATCCGTTCTCGGCCAAGCAGCACCTCGGGTTCATACCGGATCGACCCTTCGTCTACGAGAAGCTGACCGGAACGGAGCTGTTGCGGTTCGTGGCCGGTCTGTACGGGCAGGAAGGGGAGAAGGTGGAGCTCCGCATCAAGGAACTCCTCGCCTTCTGGGATCTGGAGCGCTGGGCCCACGAACTGGTGGAATCCTACAGCCACGGCATGCGCCAGAAGCTGATCATCTCCTCGGCCCTCATTCATCGGCCCAGCGTGCTGGTGATCGACGAGCCCATGGTCGGGCTCGATCCGCGATCCGCACGGCTGCTGAAGGACGTGCTGCGGGCGTTCGTGGACAAAGGCGGGACGGCTCTGGTCTCGACTCACACGCTGGAGTTTGCCGAGGTGCTCTGCGAACGGATGGCCGTCATAGACCGGGGTCGGGTCGTGGCCCACGGGACGATGGATGATCTGCGTAACCAGGCCGCGGCGGCAGAGGGTGGCCTGGAATCCATCTTCCTCAAGCTGACGGGCGGAGCCGAGGAGCGCGAGCTGATGGCTGTATTGGGCGGCTGACGGAGCCGGCGCGGATGATCTATCGAGCACTCGCGGTACTGCTGCGCCCCAAGCTCCTGGCGGCCCTGCACCGCCGCACGTCCGGCCAGGGCGGCCTCCAGCGACTCCTCACCGTCCTGTTGACGACCGGTCTTGGCTTCGCCTTCGTCTACTACGTCACACTCCGTCTGCTGCGGGCGCTGCGCGAAGTTCCGGAGGTGGGGCCGCTCCTGGCAAGCAAGCTGCTGGGCCTGGGGCTGATTCTGTTCCTGGCCATCCTGCTGCTGTCGAACCTGATCGCCGCATTGTCCAGCTTCTTCCTGGCCAGGGACCTCCCCACCGTACTTGCTTCGCCTGCGGACTGGTTGGCCGTTTACCTGGCACGTTTGACGGAGACCCTTGTCAGCTCCTCGTGGATGGTGCTGCTCATCCTGGTGCCGGTCCTGGCGGCCTACCAGCGGGTGTACGGCGCCGGCCTGGCCTTCTACGGACTGGCATGCCTCGCGCTGGTTCCGTATCTGGTGATTCCGGCCGCGATCGGTGCGGCTACGACGCTGTTCCTGGTGAACATCTTTCCAGCCCGCCGGACCCGTGACCTGCTCGCGCTGATCTCGATCGGAGCGGCGGCCCTGCTCATTCTGGGCATCCGGATGCTACGTCCCGAACGACTGGTTCGCCCGGAGGGCTTCCGCAACCTGGTCGATTTTCTGGAAGTGCTGCGCGGCCCTTCCTCGCCCTGGCTTCCTTCCGAGTGGGCCGCCCAGACGATGCTGGGAGGATTGGACGGAGGCCTGGATCCGTTCTGGCTGCTACTGCTGTGGACCACTGCGGCGGCCGCAGTGGTGGTCGCCGGCGCGCTGCACTTCCGTCTCTACCGAAGGGGATTCACACGGGCCCAGGAGGGCACGGAGAGCAGCGTCCGCGATGGGAGACTCTGGCGATTGGCCGGGAGATTGCTGAGCCCCCTGGGCCTGCAGCGAAAGGAACTGACCCTCAAGGACGCCCGGCTCTTCTTTCGTGATGCCACGCAGTGGTCTCAGATGATCGTGCTGGCGGTCCTGCTGTTCGTGTATGTCTACAACATTCAGATGCTGCCCGTGCGCACCAGCGAGGCCCTCAGCCGCTTCCTGATCTCCGCCGTCATGTTCCTCAACCTGGCGCTGGCTGGATTCGTCCTGGCAGCCGTTGCTGCGCGTTTTGTATTCCCGGCGTTCAGCCTGGAGGGCAATACGTTGTGGCTGCTCAGGTCGTCTCCGCTCCGACCGCAGGCGCTGGTGTGGTCCAAGTACTGGTCCGGCGCGGTGCCGCTTCTCCTGCTGGCCACGGGACTAACGCTGGTCACGAACACCATTCTGGACGTTCAAAAGGAGATGATGCTCCTGTCCGTGGTCACGATCGGGGCGCTCACGCTGGCCACGGTGGCGCAGGCGCTGGCCTGGGGCATCGCGTTTCCGAAACTCGATACGGAGAACGCGGCTCAGATCCCGACCTCGCTGGGAGGTCTCCTGTACATGATCGGGGCGCTGGCGAACCTGGCCCTGGTGTTGTTCGTACAGCTATGGACCATGCGTGACTACCTGCGCAGCGGCTTGCCGGGCCGGGTACCGCGCCCGCCGCTGGGTGGCGAGGTGTTTACTGCTCTTGGCCTTACGCTGGGGATTTGTGCATTGGCGACGGTGGTGCCGTACGTGTATGCACGGCGCAGGGTCGCCCGCCTGGAGATCTGACTGGCAGTACCTGAGGAGTCTAGCTGTCGTCCGCCGTGCCTTCCAGCTCTCGGAAAGTCCGGAGCCGCACACGTGCCTCGTGGATCTCCTCGTCGGTGAACAGGCCACCCTTCTGCGCGACCAGCAGCTCCTCGACTTGTGCGGACGTCAGGAAGCCCAGTTCGATGGCGATCTCGCCAAATCGCAGCTTCGGCTGGTGTCGCTGTTCCAGCATCACCTTGGCCACCTGTTCCGGCTCCAGCAGATTGCGGATGATCGCTACCGTACCGAGTGCAAAGTGCCGCGGAAGCGGCACATTGCCAATCACTTCGCCGGGAACTGCCGATTCTCCAGACATGGCGTTTTCAGCGCCCGAGAAGGACCAGTTCTCGTCTTCTTCGGCCGCGTCCGCTCCGTCCGGATCGGTCTCTACCGTATCGCTGGCGAAGGGCGGTAAGAACGAGATCTCTTCATCGTCCGAACCGGCCAGCGTCTGCCCGGCACCGTGCTCCAACCATACGGAGATGTCCTGCAGGGAAACGTCGTCTTCTGCGGGATCAGAGTCCGTATCCTTGATGATCTCCACGTCATCGGCTTCGGGGAACTCGGATAGATCCGGGTACTCCGTCTTCCGGGCTGCCGGATGCGGCGTCTTCAAGTAGCTCTGTTTCTTGTAACTCACTGTCGCACCGCCGTTTGTCGAGCTGCCACTCTTCACGTTTCCCGCTGTTGCCGCCGCCTGGGTCAGCCTTTGAAGACGGCCGACCCCGTACAGCGCGAACAGGTGCAGAAGGAGAAAGCCGGCGCCCACGGCAGCCAGTGACAGCGTGCTCCCGGCACCGGTCAGTACCGTAACGGCCGCCACGGCACTTACCACTACGAGGAACACCACCACTTGCTGAACGCGAGACATCTCTCGTTCGCACCTCGTTCCGGGGCGATCCGGCCGCGCGCTGCGACACCCCTGCGTCGTGTGTCGCCGACCGGCTCACCCGTCCACATCTCCCGGTCCACCGTCGGCCCGGGCGCAGACACAGGGAATGGAGGGCAAGACGTGGGCCATCTCGCGGGCCGGCGCTGATACCTGCGTAAGCGTATGTGAAAATGCGAGTTGTAGATGCCAAGATCGGAACTCGGCGTCTCGACGGAGCCGCCTGGCACAGCGGATCAGCGATCGCGCCAGATCTTCCACACGGCGACCACCTGGTCGCCGCGCACGACGTGGAAACGATCGAACTGGGCTACGGCGAGACAGGCGTGGTTGGGGAGGATGCGCACTCTGGCGCCCGGTGGAAGCGGATGGTCGAGAACTCCGTGCTCCTGGCTCACGGAGGCCACGCGCAGATCCGGGTGCAGCCGGGCGTCCGCGTACTCATCGAAGACATGTCCGAAATGAGCGGGGGAGTCCATTCCCAGATCCTTGGACAGGGCCAGGGCTCCAGCGTCGATCACGCAGTGGGAAGCGCCCGGTTGGCTGGAAACGACGCTGGCCATGACCGTGACCGCGCAGTCGCGCACCTCACACGATCCGAGAACGACCTGCGTGTGGTCGCACAGTGCGTAGTTGCCGGGTCGTGCCTCGTTGACTCCCGCCAGACTGCGGGCGCGGGCCATGGCCGGTGTCGAGCCTACGCTGCGGCCCGGGCAGGG
>JBDHIQ010000123.1:0-11859 GCA_039587395.1 Gemmatimonadota bacterium | reverse complement strand
TTCCCGGTACAGGAACACCGATCGCTGAACGGATATCTGCTGAACGAGTTCGGCCGCGTCCCCGAGCCCAGGGAGGCCATCGAGCGCGAGGGAGTACGAGTCGAGGTGCTGCGAGCGACCGAGACGCAGGTGACGCGGGCCCGGCTGACCCGGCTCAGCCGGGAGACACCAGGCCCAGATACCAGTCGATAAGCAGGTCGCCGACCAGGAAGGTCACGGCGGCGCCGAGTGCCAGGAAGACGCCGAACGGGACCAGTTTCCCCGTCTTCAAGCTGATCGGTCCGAAGATCACGCTCCCGGCAAACGCCCCCAGGAAGATGGTCAGCATGGCCCCGACCGGTCCCAGGAAGGCTCCCACCATGGCCATCATCTTGATGTCCCCTCCCCCCATCGCCGGCTTCTTGAAGGCCCATTCCCCCAGGACGGCCACGCCATACAGGACGGCAAAGGCCGAGACCGCTCCTATCATGGACATGAGCGGCGTCGGCTGACCGGGAAGGAACGACAGCGCCAGCCCCGCCGCCAGGCCGCCAATCGACAGAGGATCGGGAATCAGATAGTGCCGGGCATCCGTGAGCGCGATGGCCAGCAGGATGGTGAACAGGACCGCGCCCTGCAGGCCCAGCGGCGTCGGGCCGTGGAGAACCGCCATTCCGGCCCAGATGACGATGGTCGCCAGCTCGACCACGGGATACTGCCATGAGATGGTCTCCCGGCAATGCCGGCAGCGCCCCCGCAGGGCCAGGTAGCTGAGAATGGGGATGTTGTCGTACCAGGCTATGGACTCGCCGCAGGCCGGGCAGCGGGAACGCGGCCGGATCACGCTCTCGCCCTCCGGCAAACGGGCAATGCAGACGTTCAGGAAGGAGCCCAGGGCAGCCCCCAACAACCCGGCCCAGACGACGAACAGAACATCCAGGTTTTCCACCCGCCCCCCTATCGCTCCCCGGCGCTGAAGATCCTGTCGATGAGAATGGCCCCGGCCGCGGCCACGTTCAGCGAATCGACGGTGTCCGTCATCGCGATCGAGACCAGACGATCCGCATCTTGTCTCACTTCCGCGGACACTCCGCACGCTTCGTTCCCGAGCACGAGAGCCAGGCGGGCCGGGGCCGGATCGCCGCGTCGTTGCCCGGCAGCCGCGGCGTCGGCGGCCCACACCTCCACGCTCCGGGTCCGCAGCTCTTCCACTGCATTCGCCCACGACGACTTGAGAACTGCCAGCCGCAGGGTTGACCCCGCAGCGCTCCGGGTCACCTTGGGGCTCCAGGGGTCCGCCGTGCCGGGCAGGCACACCACGGCGCCCAGCCGCAGGGCTTCCGCCGTTCGGACCAGCGTGCCCACGTTGCCGGGATCCTGGATCCCGTCCAGAACGAGGATGCGCAGGTCCCTGACGTCCTGCCACCCCGCTGCCGGGATGCGCGCCAGAGCGGCAATCCCCTGGGGAGATACCGTGTCCGCCAGCTCCGCGAGCTCCCGGTCCTCCAGGATCTCCGCCGGCACCCCGGCGTCCGCACAGCGTCCCAGGATCGTGGAGACTTCCTCTGTTCGGCGTGCAACCTCCGTGGCCACTACCGACTCCATCCGAATCCCGGCGTCCAGGGCATCGGCCACCAGGTTCGGACCCTCGAGCAGGAACAGGCCACTGTCCTCTCGCCCCTTCCGTCGGCGCACGGAACGCCAGATCTTTCGCATCGATCTACTCGGCATTTGCCAAGCATAGCAGTCATACTGAGAGACAGGAAAGCGAGACCGGTGACCGGCACGCACAATCACCCTTCCGGGAGCTCGGCCCGTCCGGACGCGGGCGTCGACGCTCCGCCGGTCGCCCTCACCATTGCCGGCAGTGATTCGGGCGGCGGCGCGGGCGTGCAAGCGGACCTCAAGACGTTCCACGCGTACGGTGTGTTCGGAACGACCGCCATCACCGCGATCACCGCGCAGAACACCCGGGGCGTCTACGCGGTCCACCAGATGGACCCGGACATCGTGCGGAGACAGATCGAAGTGGTGTGCCGGGATCTGCATCCAGCCGCCTGCAAGACCGGCATGCTGGCCGACGAGCCCATCATCCGGGCGGTAGCCGGTGCGCTGGCGGAGGTCGGGCCCAACCGTGTGGTGGTCGATCCCGTGATGGTCGCCACAAGCGGTGACCGGCTGCTGGAGGAGGGCGCGGTGGCGGCCCTCAGAGACACCATCCTGCCCCTGGCCACGCTCGCGACACCCAATCTCCCGGAGGCGGAGATCCTGGCCGGGGTTCCGGTCACCGGGTTGGACGGCATGCGTGCGGCCGCCGAGCGGATCGTCGGCGGGGGCTGCCGGGCGGTGCTGGTCAAGGGAGGCCACCTGGAGTCCGGCGACGTGATAGACCTGCTGTTCGACGGTTCCGAGTGGCACCAGTGGACGGCCGCCCGGGTGGCGACAACCAGCACACACGGTACCGGGTGCACCCTGTCGGCGGGGATCGCGGCCGGTCTGGCGCAGGGGCGCGGTCTGGTCGCGGCCGTCGAGGCGGCGCTGGTGTTCACCAGGCGCGCGCTGGAAAGCGCTCCGGGGCTGGGCGGCGGCAGCGGACCGCTGAACCACTGGGCCCTGGTTCCGCCTCCGGAAGAGGGCTAGCGAGCGGTTGTGCCTGTGGCCTGGTCTCCGGGTTGCGCGCGCAGCCGCGTCTGCCGGTCTCGGCTACTCGCCGTAGGGCACCCAGATGTTCTTGATCTGCGTGGCATGACGAAGGAAGTCCTCTCCGGCCGCCTGTTCACCGCTCCACCAATCCCGCTCGTGACCGTAATCCACCCACGTCCGCTTCAGGTTCTCCGCTGACAGGCTTTCCACGGCGGCGCTGCCTTCATGTGAGCCGAAGTACCACATCCCGTCCACGTCGTCGTGTGCGGCCAGCACTTCGGACAGCTCATCCCGCGGTCCGGTGAGCACGTTGATCACACCGGCAGGAACGTCCGAGGTCTCCAGTACCTGGTAGAAATCCGTCGCAGCCAGTGGCCAGCGTTCGGAAGCCACCGCCACAACGGCGTTCCCCATGGCCACGGCGGGCATCACCGCGGACACGAAACCCAGCAGCGGTGGTTCCGCCGGACAGGTGACGCCCATGACGCCCAGGGGCTCGGGCATGGCAAGGGTGACGTTGCGGAAAGGCACGCGGTGCACGGCCCCGTCAAACTTGTCCGCCCGGGCCGCGTAGCCGAACAGTCTCTCTATGGAAAGGTCCACCTCCCGGCGCGCCTGCTCTGCGCCGCAATCCGTCAGGGAATCGATTCGTCCCGCGAACTCGTCGCCGCGGGCCGCCAGGTTCTCCGCTATATAGTAGAGTACCTGCGCACGGTTGTGGGCCGTGGCCCTGCCCCACACCGCCGCGCGTGCCGCCTCCACGGCGTTCCGCACATCCTTACGGTTGGCACGCGACACATCCCCTACCGTCCGCCCGGCGTGGTCGTGGACGGGATCCGAGTAGCCACCGTCGGGCCGCGCCTGCGCGCCGCCGATGTACAGCTTGGCCGTCCTGTCGATGGGCGGGGCCGCCCCGACCGTGGACGATTCCCGATCGCCGGTGCCAGCGCCCGACTGCGAGACGGCCGCCGCTGCTCCACCATCCCGCGAAGAGGCTGCGGCGGAGCCGCCACGTGCCTCCGCCTCCCAGCCGGGCCGCAGGTACTCGTACATGCCCTCGCGGCCCCCCTCGCGGCCGAATCCACTCTCACGGTAGCCGCCAAATCCGGACGCGGCATCAAACAGGTTGGTGCAGTTGATCCAGACTGTTCCCGCTTTCACCTGCGCGGCCACGTCCAGGGCCAGGTTGACGTTCTCGGTCCAGATGCTGGCGGCCAGCCCGTAGCGCGTGTTGTTGGCCAGCGCCACGGATTCGGCGGGGGTGCGAAACGTCATCTGCACCACGACCGGTCCAAAGATCTCGACCCGGGCGATGGTGGACGACGGGGTCACGTCCGTGCACAGGGTCGGCGGATAGAACCAGCCGTCCTGCGGCACGCTCCACGACGGTTGCCACACTGTGGCCCCTTCCTCCACTCCCTGCGCCACCAGCCCACGGATCTTCTCCAGTTGTACGGGCGCCACGATGGCACCCATGTCCACGCCCTTGTCCAGCGGGTCGCCAACCCGAAGCGCCTCCATCCGGATCCGCAGCTTCTCCGCCAGCCGGTCGGCTACGCTTTCCTGTGCCAGGATCCTGGATCCGGCGCAGCACACCTGCCCCTGGTTGAACCAGATGGCATCGACGACGCCCTCCACCACGCTGTCCAGGTCCGCGTCCTCGAACACGATGAACGGCGACTTGCCTCCCAGCTCCAGCGAGATCTTCTTGCCGCTGCCGGCCGTGGCCTTCCGGATGATTCTGCCCACCTCCGTCGAGCCGGTGAAGGCGATCTTGTCGACGTCCGGATGCCTTACGATCCGCTCACCGGTGGCTCCATCGCCGGTCACCACATTGACCACGCCAGACGGGAGACCGACTTCGGCACATACACCGGCAAACAGCAGGGCCGTTAGCGGCGTGAACTCCGCCGGTTTGAGCACCACCGTGTTTCCGGCGGCGAGCGCGGGCGCCACCTTCCAGGCGGCCATGAGCAGCGGGAAGTTCCACGGAATGATCTGGCCCACAACGCCCGCCGGAACGTGTCCGGGAAACTCCTCCTCCAGGAGCTGCGCCCAGCCGGCGTGGTGGTAGAAGTGGCGGGCCACCAGCGGCACATCGATGTCACGGGACTCGCGGATGGGCTTCCCGTTGTCCAGGGTCTCCAGAACCGAGAACAGCCTGGCGTGCTTCTGCAGGTGGCGAGCCAGCGCGTACAGGTAGCGTGCCCTGGCGTGCGGGCCTATTCCCCACCACTCGCCCTGGGCGCGCCGGGCCGCGGCCACGGCGGCATCCACATCGGCCGGCCCGCCCTGGGCGATCTCGGCCAACTGCTCTTCCGTGGCCGGGTTCGTGGTGTGGAAGTACTCGCCGTCTGCCGGAGCCCGCCACGCGCCATCGATATAGTGGCCGAAGCGCGCCGAGTGCTTCCCCAGCCACTCCCGGGCCTGCGCCGCCGACTCGGGCGCCGGGCCGTACTCCATCGATTCGAACAGTTCGGAGATCTTGGGCATGTTCAACCTCAGGCCATCGGATGGCGAAAGTAGGCCGAGTAGCGGCCCGTTGCCTGGTGCTCCAGCTGTCGCTCGATGTCGGCAAGGAGGGAGCTGGCACCGATCCGGAAGAGCGCACGATCCAGCCAGGCGTCTCCCAGCTCTTCCTTCACGAGCACGAGCCACGCGAGCGATTCCTTTGCCTTCCCGATTCCGCCCGCCGCCTTCAGGCCGACCCGAATTCCGGACAGCTCGTGGTACCGACGGATCGCCCGTGCCATGACGATGCCCACCGGCAACGTGGCATTGACCTTCTCCTTGCCGGTGGATGTCTTGATGAAGTCGGCCCCCGCCATCATGCACACCAGGCTGGCGCGCGCCACGTTGCGCAGCGTGGCCAGCTCTCCCGTGGCCAGGATCGTCTTCAGGTGAGCCTCTCCACAGGCTTCCCGGAAGACACGGACTTCGTCATAGAGGGCTTCCCAGTCACCCGTCAGGACATGCCGGCGAGTGATCACGATGTCGATTTCGCTCGCGCCGGCCTCAACGGCCGAGGTGATCTCCTCGACCCGCTGAGCGAAGGGGCTCAGGCCCGCCGGGAATCCCGCCGCCACCGCGCACACCGGCACGGCCGATCCCTCCAGGGCGTCCAACGCCGCCGGCACCAGGGTCGGGTAGACGCACACCGAAGCCACCCGCAGATCCAGGTCAACGGCACCCAGTTGCTGCAACAGCTCCGGCCGCAACGGCTGGCGGGCCTTGGCGCACAATCGGCGTACCCGTCCCGGTGTGTCATCGCCGGAAAGGGTGGTCAGGTCGATCATGGTCACGGCGCGTAGCAGCCAGGCCGCCTGCCATTCCTTCTTGATGCTGCGACGCGTGCCCAGCGTGGAGGCGCGCCGCTCGATCGCGCTGCGGTTGGCGCGCGCGGCACGGACCAGGCGTACATCCAGATCCGTTCCGGTGTTGCGCGAGGGCGCTCCGTTCCGGGAGCCCGCCGGCGCCGAACTGACTTTGTCCATCACGAGGCGTCCTCCAGCAGTGCGCCGATGCGTTGGACAGAACCCGTCACGAGACGCTGGAAGTCGCCGGCCACGCGCCGCCCCGTCTCCAGCACCTCCTGGTGATCCAGCGGCTCGGTTGAAACTCCGGCGGCGTAGTTGGTGAGACAGCTGACGGCCACGCAACGAATGCCGGAAGCTCTGGCGGCAATCACCTCCGGAACCGTAGACATGCCGACCGCGTCGGCGCCCAGCCGATCCAGCATGCGAATCTCCGCCGGCGTCTCGTAACTGGGACCCGGCACCGCCGCGTACACTCCCTCCTGAACGGGGATGCGCAGCTCCATGGCGGCTCGTATGGATCCGACATGTCCGGGAAGCGGCCTTCCCCGGACTCCACGGGTCCGATGAGCGGGTTGCGGAACATCAGGTTGATGTGGTCGGCAATCAGCATCAGGTCTCCGGGCGCGAAGCTGCGGTTGATCGCGCCCGCCGCGTTGCTCAGGAACAGCACCGGAACGCCCAGCCGGGCCAGTACCCGAACGTAGAACGCGGTGCGCTCCTGCTCATGTCCTTCGTACATGTGCACCCGGCCGCCGAACCCGAGCACCTGGACACCGCCGAGCCATCCGGAGACGGCGGTGCCGGCATGTCCCGCCACTGTGGGCCGTGGCCATCCCGGCAGGACGTCATACGGTATCAGCAGCGGATCCTGGATCCGTTCCGCCAGTCCACCCAGGCCGGAGCCCATCGTCAAGGCCAGGCTGGGCCGGCGATCCGCCAGCCGTTCCTGCAGGGCGGCAGCCGCGGCGCTCACTCCGGACCCTGCGGCCGGGTCCCGTGTCACACGAGCACTCCGGCCAGCGTGGCCGTCATCCAGGTGGCAGCCGTTCCCCCCAGCATGGCCCGTATCCCCAGCTTCGAGAGGTCATGCCTCCGGCTTGGGGCGATTCCGCCGACCCCGCCTATCTGAATCGCGATCGAGCTGAAGTTGGCAAATCCAGTCAGCGCGTACGTCGCGATGATCACCGACTTGTAGTTCAGCTGGCTGGCGGCGGACAGCGTGTCCGCGAGCGTCTGAAAAGCGATGAACTCGTTGGCCGCCATCTTGATGCCAAACAGGCTGCCTATCTCCACCGCATCGGCCAGGGGCACACCGATGAGCCACGCCACGGGAGAGAACAACCAGCCGAAGAGCCGCTCCAGCGTGATTCCTTCGACGCCGACCAGGCCGGTCGCCCAGCCCAGCAGACCGTTGCCGAGCGCGATCAGCGCCAGGAACGAGTGATCCCTTCGTCTTCGGCTCCTCCGTCTCCGGCATCAGCATCTTGCTGATCACGATCCCGGCCGGCGCGGCCATGATGCTGGCGGCCAGCAGGTGGCCGGCAATCTGCGGAAAGTACACGGCCAGCATGCCCACGTAGGCCGCCATCACGCCGCCGGCGACCGTCGCGAACCCACCGGTCATGACGGTATTCAGCTCCGACATCGTCATGTTCTTGACGAACGGTTTGATGAGCAGGGGGGCTTCGGTCTGGCCGACAAAGATGTTGCCGGCCGCCGAGACCGTCTCCGCCCCACTCGTCCCGAGCGTCTTCTGCATGGCCCACGCCATCCCCTTCACGATGATCTGCATCACCCCGATGTAGTACAAAATCGTCATCAGAGAGGAGAAGAAGATGATGGTGGGGAGCGTACTGAAGGCGAAGTCGGCCCCGATTTCAACCGCGCCACCGCCTCCCCCACTGACCTCCGTCGATCTCTCCACCAGGGACCCGAACAGGAATCCAGCGCCCTGCTTGGTATAGCCGATGAGCGCGATGAACACGTCGTTGACGAGGTGGAAGAAGCCGCGGCCCCAGCCGGTCCGGAGCACCAGCAGCGCGAAGACGATCTGAAGCGTGACGCCCTTGCCGACCAGCGCCCAGTCGATGGCTTTCCGGTTCGCGGAGAACAGAAACGCCATGAAGATGAGGAAACCCAGCCCCAGCAGGCCGCGCAGCGCACGAAGCCAGAACGCCTCCCTGTGCTCGCCCTGCGCAACGCCCAGCCCGGCGCTCTCGGTCTCCTCCTGGCGCGGGACGGCCGACGCAGCCGGATTGGCGACGGCGGCGGCGGAAGGGGCACCGACCAGGGTCGGGATCAGACCGATCGCGGCGCCCGCCAGCAACGTCAATCGAAGCCGACGCGCGCGTCTCACGCGACGCGACCTGTCCGACCCGCTCAGACCACCGTTACCGCCTTCCAATGCGCCAGACCTCCTCTGGAGACAGTTTTGTCCCGGCCAGCCGGGCCTTCACGCGCGTTCTTCGCTCGAACAGCTTGATCAGGACTACGCCGGCCACAAAGCCACCCACGTGGGCCCCGAAGGCCACTCCACCGCCACTGCCCGGATCGTTGGCGCCCAGCAGAAGCTGCAGCACGAACCAGTAGCCCAGCATCACCCACGCCGGGACCGGGATGATGCGGATGAACAGGATGATGATGATCAGCGTGTGAATCCGAACCCGCGGGTAGAGAACCAGGTAGGCACCCATGACTCCGCTGATGGCGCCGGACGCGCCGACCATCGGCACCGCACTTCCCGGGCTTACCAGGATGTGCGCACCGGCGGCCGCCGCCCCGGTGATCAGGTAGAACAGGATGTATCGGATATGGCCTACCGAGTCCTCGATGTTGTTCCCGAACACCCACAGGAACCACATGTTGCCCAGCAGGTGCATCCAACTGCCGTGCATGAACATAGAGGTGAGCACGGCTTCCCAGCTCAAGCCTCCCACTCGGCAGCTGTAGTCGCCCAGCTGAACGGTCGTGCCGGGGCTCAGAGTACCGGTAATCTCCCCCGGCACGGCGCCGTAACGACAGAGGGAGTCCATGAACGTGGAGCCCGCCCCGCCACCCTGCACCAGAAGCCACACCAGCACGTTCACCGCGATGAACGCGATGGTGACGAAGGGGAGCAGCTCGGTAGGGTTCTCGTCCTTGAGTGGGAACATGGCCGGAGCTTAGAGGGGAGCACCGGGGCCGCGCAACGGCCAGTGCAGGTCCCTGCCGGCCGGTTCTGCCTTTCTGACACTCGCGGCCCAAATCCTTGTCATTATGTCGGGAAAAAGGCTCCCGAACACCCTCTCAAAGCGGCATATCGCTTGCACCGTTGCCCCGGACCGACAGTCCGTCCACCGGCGCCGCTCGAGGCTCGGACCTGAGCGCGGATCTGAACAGCAGCGATAGAACGAGGAAACTGAGCATGGGCAAAATCATCGGAATCGATCTCGGGACCACAAACTCCGTCGTGGCGGTCATGGAGGGCGGCGATCCCGTCGTCATTCCCAGCGCCGAAGGGGCACGTACCACTCCGTCGGTCGTCGCGTTCACCAAGGACGGGGAGCGGCTGGTCGGCCAGGTAGCCAAACGGCAGGCCGTAACCAACCCGACGAACACGGTTTCGTCGATCAAGCGCTTCATGGGCCGCAAGTGCTCGGAAGTAACATCGGAGCGCAAGCTCGTGCCTTACGAGATCGAGTGCGACTCGCAGGACCGGGTGCAGGTCAAGGCCCCGAACGCCGGGAAGACGTTCACGCCGCCGGAGATCTCGGCCATGGTGCTTCAGAAGATGAAGCAGACGGCCGAGGAGTACCTGGGCCAGGAGGTCACGCAGGCCGTGATCACCGTTCCCGCGTACTTCAACGACGCGCAGCGCCAGGCCACCAAGGACGCGGGCAAGGTCTCGGGCCTGGAAGTCATGCGGATCATCAACGAACCGACCGCGGCGGCGCTGGCCTATGGGCTGGACAAGAAGGCCGACGAGAAGATCGCGGTGTTCGACCTGGGTGGCG
Organism: Gemmatimonadota bacterium; assembly: GCA_039587395.1. Classification (GTDB taxonomy): domain Bacteria; phylum Gemmatimonadota; class Gemmatimonadetes; order Palauibacterales; family Palauibacteraceae; genus JBDHIQ01. Next base: position 1,928 of record JBDHIQ010000123.1, on the reverse strand, counting down.
GGACGTACGACATCTCGATCCTCGAGCTCGGGGACGGGGTGTTCGAGGTCAAGGCCACCAACGGCGACACGCACCTGGGCGGAGACGACTTCGACCAGCGCGTCATCGATTGGCTGGTAGGCGAGTTCAAGAAGGACCAGGGGATCGATCTCTCGCAGGACGCGATGGCGCTGCAGCGGCTCAAGGAGGCCTCCGAGAAGGCCAAGATGGAGCTGTCCAGCACCATGCAGACCGACATCAATCTGCCCTTCATCACGGCCGATCAGACCGGTCCGAAGCACCTCAACCTGACCCTCACGCGGGCCAAGTTCGAGCAGCTGGTGGATGACCTGATTCAGCGCACCATCGAGCCGATGAAGATGGCCCTCAGCGATGCCGGGCTGCAGCAGGCGGACATCGACGAGGTCATTCTGGTCGGTGGCTCGACCCGGATCCCCAAGGTCCAGGAAGTCGTCCGCGAGTTCTTCGGCAAGGACCCGCACAAGGGCGTGAACCCGGATGAGGTCGTGGGAATCGGTGCGGCCATCCAGGCCGGCGTGCTGGGCGGAGAGGTCAAGGACGTGCTGCTGCTGGACGTCACGCCGCTGTCGCTCGGGATCGAGACGCTGGGTGGCGTGATGACCGTGCTCATCGAGCGGAACACGACCATCCCCACCAAGAAGTCCGAGACGTTCTCGACGGCGGAAGACGCCCAGAGCACCGTGGACATTCACGTTCTGCAGGGCGAGCGCAAGATGGCCGGCGACAACAAGACCATTGGCCGCTTCCAGCTCACCGGCATTCCGCCGGCGCCGCGTGGAATCCCGCAGATTGACGTGACCTTCGACATAGACGCCAACGGCATCCTGCACGTGAGCGCCAAGGACAAGGCGACCAACAAGGAGCAGAAGATCCGCATCGAGGCTTCCTCGGGTCTCAGCGACTCCGAGATCGAGCGGATGGTCGGCGATGCCGAGGTTCACGCGGAGGAAGACCGTGAGCGCCGTGAAAAAGTGGAAGCTCGCAATCGGCTGGATTCGCTGGTCTACCAGACCGAGAAGAACCTCGAGGACTGGAAAGAGTCTCTGGACGACGACGGTAAGAAGGCCATCGAGGATTCCCTGGAGCGCGGTCGCCAGGCCTTGAAGCAGGATGACCACGCCGAGATCCAGTCGGCCATGGAGGCCATCCAGGAAGCCGTGCAGACGGCCGCGCAGAAGATGTATGCGCAGGCCGGCATGGGCGATGCCGCCGATGCGGGAGAAGGATTCGAAGGCGGTTTCGAGGGCGCCGAGGCCGGGCCGGAGATGGAAGGCGATGCCGCTGCCGGCGACGATGAGGAAGTGGTCGAGGCCGACTACGAGATCGTGGAGGAGAAGGAGTAGAGGCGCTCCGGAGCGGTCTTCCCCGCTGATTGGATCTCGGGCAACGGGGAACGCTGGCTGCGTATCTTACATAAGAGCATGGGAGGACGGTCAGCCGGGCGCGGAGTCTTCCGTTGCCCGGCGACCCCCTTTTTGCAGTCAGATCAAGCTGAATAAGGGACGAACCGTGGCGGCGCTGGCCTTCGCCTTCGGCCTCGGATTGGCATCCGCTCTCGATTTCACTCCGATCAGCATAGCATCGAACAGCCGTCCGGCACCCAAACTGACCATCGGGTCGCCATTCGGGCTGGATGCGGCGGATCCCTCGGCGGGCTTCGCAGACGTGGTGGAGATGATCGCACCGACGGTCGTGACCATCTACGTGGAGCAGCAGGTGACAACCGACCGGAATCGCCCGCGGTTTCCCAACCCGTTTGATGAGTTCTTCCAGGATCCCGAGGAGCAGGACGGAGAGAACCGATCCTACTTCCGACAGGGAAGCGGCTCCGGGTTCATCATCAGCCAGGACGGATACATCGTCACCAACAACCACGTCGTCGAAGGCGCCAGCCGGGTGGACATCGA
>JBDHIQ010000122.1:0-6673 GCA_039587395.1 Gemmatimonadota bacterium | reverse complement strand
CGGGCGCCGGTTTTCAAGACCGGTGCATTAGCCGTTCTGCCACCCCTCCGGGGACCTTCTGAAACCCTCGTGGATATGGGTTCGTAGGCTTCGGTGAAGCTAGCCACGCTCCCGTGGCCCTGTCACGCGGGGTTCACAGGCTCGTACTTTGAAATCGACTGCTTGATCCCGATTGGGATTCGAAGAAGCGGAAGGAGTGCTCCGTGATTCGCAAATTCGCGGTAATTGTAATCCTCGAAATCGTTCGGCGATTGCTGAAGAAGTTCTAGACGGACCGTCTCGGATCCTCGAGCGACCGAAGTCGGCGGAACCGGTCGCTCAGTGCGGTGACGGTCCGATCCTCCCCGGGCGCATGGCCAGCACCCAGGGGAAGGGCTTGATGGCATCTCCGTCGTACGAGTAGTACACGAAGAAGGGCTTCCCCTTCATCTTATCCCGTTCCACCAGACCCCAGAATCGCGAGTCCAGGCTATGCTCGCGGTTGTCTCCCATCATGAAGTAGCGCTCTTCAGGCACGACGAGAGGTCCCCAGTTGTCCCGCGTCGGCCGGTACCGGGTTCGGTCAACGCCTGCCAGCAGGTGCTCCAGCTGCCAGACCATGGAGGCGTCGCTCTGATCCGGGACGGATGGGTCCCGCTGTACGTACGGCTCGTCCTGCGCTTCGCCGTTCCGAAACAGCACACCGTCCTTCATCGAGAGGGTATCGCCGGGCAGGCCGATGGTCCGTTTGACAATGTCGAGCCCCGGTGCGTGGTCGGCGCGAAACACGACGATGTCCCCTCGGTTCGGCTGACTGTAGCCAGGCACTCGGATTCCGGTCCCCGGAACCCTGGAACCGAGACCCATCTTGTTCACGAGCAGGAAGTCGCCCACCAGCATGGTCTCTTCCATGGAGCCCGAGGAGATGACGAACGACTCGATAATGAACGTCCGCAAGAACAGGAAGATGATGACGGCGAACGCGATCGTCTTGATCCAGTCCATCAGCCAGGCGCGCGTCATGGGCGCCGGCCGCTCCGGATCGTTCTTCTTCGTATCTCGCTCCGAGGTGCCGGCAGCGGAGGGGTCGGGACGGGCGCCGTCGGCCCCGTTTCCGTTTTTCTGCATGTCGTTCTTACGTCGCTTGCGCGCCATCTATTCCTCGAGTTCGGCCGGTGTTTACTCGCTCCGTCCTACATGAACCCCGTCGCTCACGGAAACGCTTCGCTACATCAGCCCGTCGGCGTACAGGTGAACCCAGAAGTCGTTCCCTCCGTGGACCGCTTTCGCGAAGTCCAGGCGGAAGAGCCCGTCCAGGATCGACAGGCCGGCTCCGACGGCTGCCCGGTACCCCTCGGTTCCGAACGCGTCTCGCGGTCCCGCCCAGCCGAAGTCGGCGAACCCGACCACCCGGAACGCACCGCCGACTTGTGTTTCCTCCATCGGGGTGACCTTGAAACCGTAGCCCAACTCGGCTCTTCCGAGCCAGAACGCCTCGCCCACCGTCGAGCCCATCTCGAACCCGCGCAGCGTGTACGGTCCGCCCAGGTAGTACAGCCGCTGCGTGGACGGCGACCCGAACGTGGTGCCCGCTCCCGCTTCGATCGCGCCCAGTAGACGCCAGAACAGCGGCACGGACATGGCACCCTGGGCGGCCAGGCGGCCGTACTCGAAGTCGCCGCTGGCGGCCTCTCCCCAAATCGTGGCGCTGGCGATCAGCTTCGCCGGATCCATGCCGCTGAACAGGCGCAGTCGGCCGCTGGTGCCAAATTGCGTCGCCTTGTCGGCGGTCATGTTGTCGGGAAACGGGTTGTCTCCGAACAGGTTCGGGAGCGACACATCGGTGCTCTTGCTGGAGCTCCTCTGGTACTCCAGAAACACCCGCCCCTCGACTCGCCACAGCGTTCCGACGCGTGAGCCGATCACCTCCGCCCCGCTTGGCTGGAAGTACATACCCGAGTCGTAGCCGAAAAAGAAGCTGTTCAGCGAGTTACCGAAGCCCAGCGGGCGTCCCCAATCTCCCACATCTACCAGTCGCCGATAGGCGTTGAAGCCGATAGACCCTCTTGTCGTGCGCTCGAACACGCCCGCTTCCACGTACGGTTCCCACTCGCCGATCCCGATGCGGGCCGATGTTTCGAAGTGCGTGTCCTGGCCCGCGCCCACGTCGAAGCGCACGCCGGGACTCAGCCCTTCCACCCGGTTGAAACGGATCAGGCCGGGCCCCAGACCCCAGTTGAACCGTGGGCCGGGCAACCCTGTTGTCGGCATCGCCACGCGTCCCAGCCGGTCCCGAACCTCCGCGATCTCATCCTCCGAGAACGCGACGGACTCGCCGCCCATGAATGGCTCCAGTAGGTCCTGGGATTCACGGAGACTATCGGACGGCGGAATGATGACCACCACCCTGGGCCTGTCCTCCTCGTCCTCCGCATCCAGCGAGTCCGCCTCCGCTGTGGCGATGTCCGTCTCGACCGCGTCGTCCCCCCTGTCGCGCCGGTTGCGCCACGCCTCCCGGCGCCGCTCCCGCCACACGGAGTCCGGCTCGGCGGTGCGCTCCGTACGCGTCCACCCCTCCGCCAGGGCGTCCCCGGGGTCCAGCGCCTCCGGCCCGTCAATCACGTAGTCGTCGAACAGCCACTCCATGCGGATAGGCGTCTGGGCCAGGCCGGCCACCTGAGCGAAGCCGTCGAACGCCATGCGGTTCGGCAGCCACCAGCGGAGCTCCTGCAGCCCGTAGTCGATGGTCACGAAGTCGATACTGGCCCGGATTGGCTTGAGGAAGCCTGGCACGTCCTCGGCGTCCTCCGGCTCGTCCACTTCCAGGTCGAACGGCCGGGCCGGCCGGTAGGCCGCACGTACGAGCACCGCCGTTTCGTCGTCGAACCACATCGAGGCCGCCACCAGGTCGAAGCGGCTCTCCCGGGGCTCCACGATGGCCTCGACCAGCGTCACCATTCGCTCCAGGCCCGAAAGCTGGATGCGCAGAGTGTCACCGGAGCGATACCGGTAGTAGTTGTCCGCATCCTCGGCCAGCGGATGGATCGCCCAATCCGAGCCCAGGAACATCTTGTCGGTACCGGGATCGATGAAGTCGAAGTCCGTGTCGAAGAAGTCCGCCGCGTCGGGCTCGTCGAAGTCGATGGCTATCCCGGCGATCGGGACGCCGGCGCGAGCACCCAGCCAGCGAATCACGCGGTCGCCATTCTCCATCCAGTGAATGCGGGCCGCCCGTTCCTGGTGGTACATGGCCCGCTCGCGCCGCACGACGTCTCCGCGCAGTCCGACGTAGATCCTCTCCCGGAAGGTCATCTCGAAGCTGCCGAAACCCTCTGCACGCTGCGAGCGTGCCTCCCGTGCACGCCGGATCAAGGACTCAACGGCGGGGTCGTGAAATGCATCGGCGGGAACCGTGTCCTGGGGGGAAGCGCTCTCCACGGGCCCGCGTACGGTGACGGGACGGAGCTCTACGGGCGATGCACGCTCAGGTGACTGGACGGTCTGCGCCTGGACCGCCGAATCCGGGGTGCCAAACGGCACCAGAAGGATCGCCGAAAGAGCACACGTCCCTGCCCTGGCCTGCTGTAGTAGCCGCACCCCGGTCGACCCTCTCATCCTGGCGCCTCAACCATGCACCTTCGTACGAAGCAACCTCCAGGCCAGTTTCGCCTTCTGTGGACGGGAGAAATGGCCGGTCGGCTACCTTCTACCGGTGGGCGGTTCGGACGATCCAAGACGGTCGCGAGCGAATCGGGCCGCGGCCACGCCCGCCAGGCTGCAGAGAACGGGTCCGAGCAGCAGTTTGACGGCGAGAGCCGGGTCGGCGGACTCTGGATTCCTGGCGGAGACAAAGAGCCCGACGAGGCCCAGCAGCGTAACGGCCCAGGTAAGGAGAACGGCAACCAGCCAGGCGCGTCCAGGCCTGACCAGAATGCCGCACAGACAGCCCGCGAGAAAGAAATAGACGGCAGCCACCACGGCGCGCTGGCCCGGACTCGTGGGCACACCTAAGTCCAGAAAGACCAGCGCCAGCCCGAGAACCCCGGCTGCCAGCACCAGCAGCGCGATGCCCAGGTAGCGCAGGGTGCGAAGCGGCTCTGGTCTTGTCAATGGTGCATCCTCGGGTCGCGACCGATCGGGGGCGGGCCGGGCCTGCAACGACCCGGAATAGTAGGTTGGCGCTGCCGCTCGTGCCATCGTGGGCCGGGACGAGAGAAAGGAGACTCCGCATGAGACATTCGGCAAACTCGCCGGCTGGACCGGGTCTGTCTGTCCTGTTCGCCGCGGCTGCGCTGTTCGGTGTGGCCGGCCTGACCGGTGTCGTGGGCGGCCGGGCCGGTGTTTTGCAGGCTCAGGAAGCGCGGTGGACGGTGGAGGACCTGGCGTGGATGGCCGGGCACTGGGCCGGCGAGGTAGAGGCGCTGGGAGGCCGTGTCGAGGAAGGCTGGTTCGGACCGGCAGACGCATCCATGAGCGGCGTGTTCCGCCTGGTGTCATCCGAGCGCGGGCGAATGTACGAGCTGCTGCTCCTCGAGCAGCAGGGCGAGGACATCTTCTACCGGTTCAAGCATGTGAGCCCGGGCTACCGGGAGTGGGAGGAGGAGCCGCTTGAGTATCGACTGGTCGAGCTTGCCGATCGGAAAGCCGTGTTCGAGAGCACAAGCGCCGACGCACTACCCAACCTGCCTCGCCGCATTGTTTACCAGCGACTGAACGACGCTACTTTGCGGATCGTGGTGGTGGGCTGGCTGGCGGGCTCCGACCTCGAGTTCGTCCTCACGCGACAGTAGACAGCAGGAGATCCGGCGTGGACACGGTTCGATATTATGCGGCGCTGTTGGCAGTCATCACGATTCCGCCGGCTTTTCTGCACTGGATGCTGGTACATCCGTTCATCGGCTTCTGGAGGCGCCTCGGGGTCGGTATCAGCTACACCGTCCTCCTCCTCGTTCTCGTCGCGGTGATGGTCGGTATGGCGGCGATCCGCGAGCCTCTGCTGGCCGTCGAGTACGGCACCAGTTACCCGCTGATTGCAGTCGGAGCGGTGTTCTACCTGGCAGCTATCTGGGTATCGGTGGCCGTCCGCAAGCACCTTTCCTTCAAGACTTTCGTGGGACTTCCGGAGCTCGCGCCGGAGAAGCATGAGGGACGACTTCTTCATGAGGGCGTGTACGGGTTGGTGCGGCACCCGCGGTACCTGGCGGTGATGCTGGGCGTCGTAGCCTGGGCGTTGTTCACCAACTACCAGGTGATGTATCTGGCGATACCCGTCACGGCGGTGTTTCTGTACCTGATCACCTGGCTCGAGGAGCACGAGCTGATGAACCGGTTCGGCGTGGAGTACCTGCAGTACCAGCACGAAGTACCGAGACTGATTCCCCGGCTCGGTGGAAAACGGAGGTAAGCCCGGTCTCGGCGGTCAATAGGCTACGATCGTCGCTTCCTCCACCGGTCCGTCACCCACTCGGAACCCGACTCTCCACATGGGCGTCCAGGCAACCGCGGTGAGGTCCACTTCCACGTCGGCTCGCCGCGGCTTCACCTTGATCTCGTCCAGCTCCAGCGAGGTGCTGTCCCAGCGTGCCGCGATCTCGGCGGTCTCCTGCCGCAGTTCGTCCTCCATCTCCTGGATCGAGGCCTGCAGCGCCTCGACGTTCTCTTCCGCCTCCTCCGCCCGCATCCTGGCGGAGGACCTCATGCGGTACTTGCTGAGACTGGATGAAGCAGCCCGGGAGGACCGCCGTCCGAGGAACAGACCAAGCACGGTCTCGCCCACGGACACCACGGTCTCGCGGGTCCGGGCGGCTGCGTCCGCCTCACGTTTCGCGAGCGCCGATCGAGCTTTCCGCAGCCTCTCTTCGAGCGCCGCGATCCGCTTCGCGTAGCGGTCTTCGAGCTTGTCCACGGCTTCGTCACGCCGCTCGCGGGCCGCCTGTACCAGCCGTGCGCGGAATTCCTGCGGCGTTTCGCCAGGAGTGGAGAAAGCCCCCACATCCGGACTGTGGAGCAGCGACAGAGATCGGCTCCGGTAGAGGTAGTCGGCCAGGTCGCCGCGGGCCCGGGTCAGCTCGCGGGACTGGTTGAAGGTCTCGGGCACGACACCGAACCAGGCCTCGGCTTCCGGTGCCTCCGACCAGGCGTCCGGCCCGCTCGCAAGGGACGTCGCATCGTCCCAGCGAAGCAGCCCCTGCGCGTCCGAGCCCGCCAGCAGCGTGAACGCCTCGCTCGCTTCGGCGCCCGACTTCCGGTGGAAGAAGTGGACCCGCCCGCTTCCCACCACCCCGGGCATGTACACCAGCTGCTGGCCCTCGATGCGGACTCCGCCGCCGTGTCGCTGTTCCAGCTCCACCGCCGCCGAGGTCGGGCCCTTGAGCAGGGGCAGATACGTCTGGCGGACCTCCGAGCCCAGGACGGGCGGCCGGCTCGACAGGCCCTCCGGAGGACCGTCTGCCACCTGCGACCCTTTTGCCTGGCCCATCGCGCCAGAGGGATGGGCCAGCCCTGCGGCAACGGGGTCGGCGGGCGCTGCGCTCGGAGCCGTAACGAAGTCCGGCGCACGTCCCTCCATCAGATCGCCCACCTGGACCCGGGTAAGCGGCCCGCGCAGATAGCTCATGGCCCACCGGGTCTTGAACGTCAGCGGGGCATCCTCGTGCACGTTGTGCAGCAGGAAGACCCGCTTGTCCAGACCGGA
>JBDHIQ010000121.1:0-6822 GCA_039587395.1 Gemmatimonadota bacterium | reverse complement strand
CCTGGAGGCACCACCATGAGCTTGCACGGCGGCGGCTTACCGGGCTCGGCGGCGGCATGGGGGCTGCTGGCTCTGATCGCCTCGATCGGGGCGGCGGGGGAGAGCTCAGCCCGTACGGCACAGGACCCCTTCGACGAGCATTTCATCACGAAAACGATGCGCGTGGACTACTTCCACACCGGGCGCTGGGATGTGGAGATCGTGAGCCTGGATCGGGTCGTGTCCGACGGTGCATGGGCGGGCAGCCTCACGCGACTGGTGGATGACACGAACCTGGGCAAGTACCTGTTTGAGGTAATCGATCCGGGCACCAACCGGGTCATCTACTCACGCGGATTCGCTTCCATCTACGGGGAATGGGAGACCACGGCTCAGGCCCGCTCCGTATACCGAACGTTTCACGAGTCGCTGCGCTTTCCGTGGCCCAGGCGCCCGGTCCAGATCGTCCTTAAGAAGCGGGACGATCGCAACGCGTTTCACGAGATCTGGTCCACGACGGTGGATCCCGATTCGCGTTTCGTGAACGCGGCTGATCCGGCGCCGCGGGACAACATGTGGGCCGTTCTGGAGAGCGGCCCGCCCACCGAGAAGGTGGACGTGGTGCTTCTGGGCGAGGGCTACACGGCGGACCAGATGGAGAAGTTCCACGCGGATGCCAGAAGACTGGTGGAAGTTCTGTTCACGTACGAACCGTTCAAGAGCCGCCGCTCCGACTTCAACGTGTGGGCGGTGGATCTACCGGCCAGCCGCTCCGGAGTGCACCGGCCGCACGCGGGAGAGCCGCGCCGCACTCCCGTCTCGACCCAGTACAACATCTTCGACTCCGAGCGCTACATGCTCACGTTCGACAATCGGTCGCTGAGAGAGGCGCTATCCGGGGTGCCGTACGAGTTCCTGGAGATACTCGCCAACGAGGATCAGTACGGCGGCGGTGGTATCTACAACTTCCAATCGACCACGGCCGTCGACACCGAGTTTGCGGACTACATCTTCGTGCACGAGTTCGGGCACCACTTCGCGGGACTTGCCGATGAGTACTACACCTCGGACGTAGCGTACCAGACCGGGGGAGTGGATCACCCGGAGCCGTGGGAACGGAACGCGACGGCGTTCCACGACCCGGCTGACCTCAAGTGGGGCGACCTGGTCGAGGCCGATGTCCCGCTGCCCACTCCGTGGGCCAAGGACGAGTTCGAGGCACACGCCCGGGAGATCCGGGCTCGTCGCCAGGAGCTCATTGACCGAAACGCACCCGCCGCGGAATTCGACGCGTTGTTCCGGGAGCAGCGACAAGTGGAGTCCGATCTGCTTGCCGCCATGCCGCACGCCGAACAGGTGGGCGCGTTCGAGGGGGCTTCCTACGAGGCCCACGGACTGTACAGACCCGAAGTCGATTGCATCATGTTCTCTCGCAACGACGTCGGGTTCTGTCGTGTCTGCCAGCGGGCCCTGGTGACTATCATCGACCTCTACAGCCGGTAACCCTCGTACCGGCCGGACGCGAGAAACCCCGGAGCCGCTGACGCCGGCTCCGGGGTTTTGTTGCGCTGTCGACCAGAGAACGCCGGCCGAATCCTCTCTACGGGGTGCCGAGAAGCTCGTTCAACAGTGCGTGCGCCTGGTAAACGTTGCGCAGCGCCTCCGTGATTCCGGCGCTGTGGACGCCAATCGTGCGACCGGCAACCGTCCGGAACAGGAATTCGTTCGGCAGCTGCTCGATATTCCCGTCAAACGCCAGGCCAATGACCCGGGCATCTCTGTCGATCATCGGGCTCCCGCTGTTGCCTCCCGTGATGTCGTTGGTGCTGACAAAGTTGATCGGGGTGCTCATGTCGACAAAGTCGCGACGCTCGGCAAACGTGGCCGGGAGCGCCCATGGCATCTCGTTGCCAAAATTCGCGGCCCGCTCGTACAGCCCGTACAGCGTGGTCATGGGCGGGGCGTACGTTCCATTGTACGGGTAACGCTTGATGACCCCGTCGGTGATTCGCAGGGTGAACGTCGCGTCCGGCGGCAGGTCGGTGCCGAACGCCGCGAACAGCGCGCCGGCCAGCCGCTCCTCCTGGACGCTTTCCGCCGCCAGCACTTCCTCCCAACGGGCCTCGAATTCCGCCAGCCCGTCCGCCATCGCCGCCGCCAGGCGAAGGAGCGGATCCGTGGTCTGCCTGACGCTCTCCGGTCCGCCAGCCATCATCTCCAGTCGGTACGAGGGATCCTCGATCGCGCTGGTGCTGATCAACCGCTGCGCAAGCTCTTCCGCGTCTTCGCCGGACAGTCCGGCGGCTCGCAGTGGATCGTCGGCGGACAGCCAGCGATCGGCAGCCTCCAGGTGAGCTGCCAGCAGCATGCGTGCGATGTCCGGATTCGCCTGGAACGGTCCCCGGAGCATGGTCTCCAGCTGGGTCACGGCGTCACCCTGGAACTCGGTCGAGCGCTCCGCCTCCGGCTTTGCCATCTCGGACACGTACCGGACCAGTCCGACCGCGTACATGAGGTGCGGCGAGCCCATGAACTCCGCGTTGTAGGCGTTGAGTCGCGGACTCACCAGGCGTTTCTCTTCCTGGATCTCCGCCAACCTGGACCAGGTGTCTCCGTATTCGGCCTGCAGCGAAGGGTCTGCATCGATCTTTGACTGGAAGTTGTCCTCCCAGCGAATCTTCGTACCCAGCAGCAGCGTGTCGCGCAGTCCCTCCAGTTGTCCGGAGTACGCCTTCAGGCTGTTCTCCACACTGAACAGGTTGTCCCGGACGCTGCGCTCGGCCTCGGGGCCGTACGAGGCGATCAGCTGCAGGACCTCACGCTGGGACTCCAGCATCCCCACGATGAACGGGTGGCGGTAGTGCGCCTCGTACATCACCTGTGAGACCGTGGCCAGACGGCTGGTCGAGCCCGGGTTGCCGGTGACGAAGATGAGCTCGTCTTCTTCCGCGCCTTCCGGATCCCATTCGAAGTAGTGCGGCGTGCTGGCCGCGGTCACCCCGTCCTCTTCGTACGCCCGGACAAACGCCGCATCGAGCACGTAGCGCGGGAACGTGAAGTTGTCCGGATCGCCGCCGAAGAATCCCGCCTGGAGCTCGGGGATGAACACCAGCTTGACGGGCGCGTAGCGTTTGTAGCGATACAGCTGGTGCTGCCCCCCCTGGTACAGCGACACCACCTGGCACGTCAGATCCGAGTCGGCCTCACAGGCCTCCTGAATGGCCTCCCGCTCGGCTTCCTGTGCTGCCGCGATCTCCGTATTGGAGGCTCCCGCCGGCGCAGCGCTGCGAATCCTCTCGGTCACATCGGAGATGCTGATGAGCTGGTCCAGGAACAGGCCGGGGCACTCCAGTTCCTCCTCTCGCGTCGGGGCGTAATATCCGGTTTCCACGCGGTCTTCGGCTGCCGTGGATACGGCTTCCGCACAGGAGCGCGCACAATGGTGATTGGTCATCACCAGGCCGTTTGGCGAGACGAAAGAAGCGGAGCAGATCTGGCCGTAGCGGACAGAGGAAAGCCGGACCTTCTCGAGCCACTCATCGGTGGGGCGGAAACCGTAGGTCTCCTCCCAGTAGTCCAGCGGCGCATTCTCGAAGGTCCACATCGTTCCGATCTCGGTGCCGGTCAGCTCTGTGCGCTCGGCCGAGCGCACGGATGCCGCAGACGGCTGGGGAAGTGTTGAAGCCGACTCCTCCGCCGCCTGTGGTTGCTGTGCGGCCGCCGGGGCGGCCGTAGAGATGCCACCGGTGGCAGCAAAGACCAGAAATGCTGCAAGCCCGAGCGGGCGATTAGGTGCTGAGTACATAGGTGTCTCCTGCCTGTAGAGGCCGGGCCCCCGGCCGGAATGGCGGCCGGAATCCATCGGTCCTCGCTCGGTTATCGGATCCAGACGAATGCGGCTATTCTACTCCCGTGTGGACGGCTGGACCACCGGCTGGGCCACCGGGTAACTTCGTTCCGTTGCACTCATGTGGTGACGCGCAGGCGGGGGAGCGGAAGAGGGCCTTCAGCGGGAAGCGGGCATGGCGGTCGAGTTCAAGTTCGAGCAGCGGGGCAAGGTGGCTACGGCCCTGTGGTCCGTCTCGAGCTACCTGCTCGTGAACATGGCCTTGCTGCCCATGATCCTCGTGTTCTTCGTGCTCAACCGCACGACGGTGGTGGGACGCGGCAACGTCCCCAAGGAGAAGAACACGCTTCTGCTGTCAAATCACCAGACCATGATTGACAGCTTCCTGGTAGGGTTGACCGCATACTACCCGCACCATTTCTGGCGGCCGTATCTCATCCCGTGGCACCCGGCCGCCGAGGAGAACTTCTTCAGGAACCGGCTGTTGGCCTGGTTCTTCGATCTGCTGAAGTGCATTCCGGTACGAACGGGTCGCAGAGACCTGAAGGCGGTGTACCGGTCGATGCGGGCGCTGAAGACCGGGACCGTGATTCTGTTCCCGGAGGGCACGCGCACTCGTGACGGCTCCGTGGGCCAGGGGAGGCCGGGGGCGGGTCTCGTGATCCTGGGAGAGCAGCCAAAGGTGGTTCCGGTGGCGATTGACGGCATGGCAAGGATCCTTCCCATCGGGAGTAAGATCCCGGCGGTCGGCAAGCGACTCTCCATCAGTTTCGGGGAGCCGATGGACTTCTCGGAATTCTCCGGGGAGGAACGCTCCAAGGAGACGGCACAGGCGGTGGTGGACAGGGTCATGGCTGCCATCCGTGAGCAGCACGAGGGGCTGCAGAGGCTACGCGGGAAGTGAGCGAAATGCGGTGCACCCTGGACATTCGGCCTGTTCCATCCCATCCTGTGTGCTTCCTGAATTGAGGACCAGCAGAACCGGGTAAGACCAGAATATGTTCTACGTGTTCGTAACCGCTCTCCTTGTCGTCCTGATCGCCGGCTTGTTCGGCCTGGGATTCGCAGTGGGCAACCGCCTGCCCGAGCTGGACCAGCGCCAGTCGGAAGACGGTTGAGGTCGCACTTCCAATCGCGGCCACAAATTCGTAAATTGAGGTTTCCGCAGCAGGGTGCTTACCACCCCAGTCTCCAGATTCAGAGGTAGTCATGACCAAGACTTTTCGGGATGATAGCGGGCGACGTTGGAAAGCATGGCTGGCCACAAGGGAAGTATTCTGGCCGGATCCGGACGAGACGGTGCCCGATCCTCAGTCCGATTCTGTCGTGTTCGTGTGTTTTTCCGATCCGTATCAGCCTCAGAGACGTGCCCGGATCCCGTCGGGCTCGTTCGAAGCTTTGAGTGACGACGATCTCATGGCTCAGTTCTCGTCGGCCGCAGCGGATCCCACAATCCGCTAGGACAAACGGCACCAACGGAGCGGCTCTCACGGAGAGGTGCTACGGAAACCTACATAGCTGACAACCAGCGCGGAATCCATGAAGGGCGGGCCATTGGTCCGCCCTTCGTTTTTCAGGTCTTCGTGGCTAGTTTCGGCCCCGCGGCGCAAGGGTGAATCGTTAGCAGGCAGGGGGAGATCGAGGATATGGGCGGGATCGAGACCTACGCGGGCGGGCCGGAAGGATTGCAGGTGAGCATGCTGGCCCTCTCTCTGGACAACTCCAATCTGGAAGGGCCGGCGGAGCGGCTGGACGGCTGGTACGGCGGAGCCATCTCGAGGGCGCTGGCGGACGGGCGATTCCGCGGCCGCGATGGCGAATCCCGGTTTGTCTCCGTGGGGGTGCAGGATCGCCCCGACCTGCTTCTGCTTGGCCCTGCCGGGCCGGACGCATCTCCAGAAGAGCGCGCCAGGCGTGCAGCAGGCAGCGCGGTGCAGGCGGCGCGTGAAGCGCGCGCGGAGTCGCTGGCCTTTCTCCTGATCGGATCGGCCGGCCAGGAGCCGGCGCCTGCGATATGGCAGGCAGTGGCCGAGGGGCTCGCTCTGGGAGGGTGGACTTACACCGAGTTGAAGGCCGACGAGGAGCGCAGTTCAGGTACCAGGGCACCGGAACGACTCATCGTGGCCGCACCGTTTCAGGACTCCATCTCACCGGCAGCCGCGGCGGCTGTGCCCCGCGGAGACCTGATCGCTGCCGCCCAGAACTCGGCCCGGGTCCTGGTGACCGGGCCTGGCAACGTCGTCACCCCGGCCTGCCTTGCGGAGCATGCAGCGGACCTGGGCAGCAAGTATGGACTCACGGTCCAGGCCTGGGGCCGTGAGAAGCTGCGGGCGGAGGGGTTTGGAGCCTTGCTCGCCGTGGCGAAGGGTTCCGTGGAAGAGCCTCGCTTCATCATCCTGGAGCACCGGGGCGACGACGGGGCTCCCTGCGTGCTGGTCGGAAAGGGAGTCACGTTCGACAGCGGCGGCATCTCTCTGAAACCGGCCAGCGGGATGGAGGCGATGAAGTACGACATGGCCGGTGCAGCGGCCGTGCTGGGGGCGATGGAAGCGGCGGCCCGGCTCGAACTTCCACACCGCGTCATCGGCCTGATCCCGGCAACTGAGAACATGCCGTCCGGAGACGCTCTCAAGCCCGGCGACGTGATTCGTGGAGTGTCCGGCAAGTCGATGGAGATAGTGAACACGGACGCCGAGGGCCGGCTCATTCTCTCCGACGCGCTCAGCTACGCGCTTCGTCTCCGGCCGAAAGCGATAGTCGATCTGGCCACGCTGACAGGTGCCTGCGTGGTGGCGCTCGGTCACCACGCCATCGGTCTGATGGCTACGGATGACAACCTGGCACGTGCGCTCGGCGATGCGGGCGGTCGCAGCGGCGAACGAGTGTGGCGTCTCCCGTTGTGGCGGGAATACCGGAGCCTGATTCGCTCCGACATTGCCGACATCAAGAACTCTGGCGGCCGTCCGGCAGGTACCATCACGGCCGGGTACTTTCTG
>JBDHIQ010000120.1:0-6875 GCA_039587395.1 Gemmatimonadota bacterium | reverse complement strand
AAGCCGGCCAGGGCGATCAGAGTGGGTGTTTTCACGGCTTTTCCTCGGAGAGATGTCTGTTGATTATTGGCTTTCCGTACGCGGCGCGTCCATGAGGCGCGCGATGCGTTGACCGACTTCCTCCACCAGTGGTTGGAATTCCGGATCGGCGTCGACCCAGGCGGTGACGAAGTGCCGGTACGCTTCCAGCGCCTCGTCGATCCGACCCAGCTTCTCGTAGATCTGTCCGGCTTCGAGTGCGGCTGTCGGATGGAAGTAGAGCGCCGAGAAGTAGCGCAGGGCCTCCTCCGGGCGACCCGCTTCCAGCTCCAGCTGCCCCAGCCACCAGATGAACAGCAAATTGGCCGTCAGCCGCGAGGTCGGAGAGCTTCCGGTGACCGTTCGCTGCGCCTCTGCAATCAACTCGCGAGCCCCGGCCAGGTCCCCTGCCTGCCAGGCCGCGTAGCCCTGGAGCCCGACCCCAAGCCCCCCGGCGACCCGGGCTCCGACGGTATCGGCCTCCGAAAGCTCGCGAAGACGAAGGGAGTCCAGGTCCGCTAGATGAGAGGCAAGTCCTGCGCGATCATCCGATTCAATGGCTCTCACGCCGGCGAACAGGAGGTGCTCCACGCGATTCCGGTCCACCTCCAGGGTGTTGGCAAGAAGCGCAAGCTGCTCGGGCACGGGAGATCCTGGGAGGAGCCGTTCCCAACGGCTCTGCATCGTCAGGTATCCGAGCGGCACGAACCAGCCCGGCGTCTCGGGCAGGAACTCCCATGACTCGGCGAACTGGCCTCGAACGAGCCGATTGTACCAACCGGGCAGTGCCGGAGAACCGGCTACTTCCAGCACTTGTGCAGCGACAGCGAGTGACTGCGGTGCGAGGAGCGGTTCGATCACCAGGCTGATCAGGTTTACGGATGCCGTGTCGAGGGCCGCGAGCGCGGCGGCACGCGTGGCGGAGTCTCCAAACGTCAGATCGAACGCCAGCCGTGCCTCCAACCCCTGGTTTGTCTCGGGAGCCAGCTCCACGTACCGATTCGTGAGCGCCCGAATCCGTGCGCTGTCGGGCTCGAACCGGAAGGCCAGGTCGATGCGGTGAATGAGAGCGGGAGCGTTTCCGGGATCGAGCTCCAGCACGCGCGCGAAGTACTCATCGCCCTGCCAGGTGTCGACCAGGGCCTGGTCCCCATAGTGGTAGTAGAGCTCTCCCAGCTGAAACCAGATCTCCGGGTCGTCCGGGTAGCGTCTCGATGCCTGCTGCAGCGGATCGAGCTCATCCAGTACACCACGTTCCAGCGCCCGGGTGGCCCGAAACACCAGGGCCTCGCGCTCCGGCAGTCGATCCGCCTGCCGGGCGGCGCGATCAGCCGCCGCCACGGCTTGGCTCGAGCCGAGTGCCGTGGTCCAACCGTACGCATCGGTGAGCCGGTACAGTGCCAGGGCAAAAGTCGAGTCCTCCTGGACCGCGCGTTCGTAGTGCGGGATGGCCTCTTCGAAGCGGCCGCGACGAAACTCGGTCTCGCCGTCCAGATAGGCCTGGAGCGCGGGGAGCGAGCTGGTGGTGAGACGGGCCAGGTCCACACGGATTGCATCGCTTCCCAGGTCCGGCAGGACCGCCCGGACCACGTCGATGGACAACCGATCGACCAGCGAAAACACGTCGTCACCCGGTCCCTCTACCTGGGCATCCCCGACCACCTGGCCACTGGTGAGATCGTACACGTCGGCGGACAACCGAACGCCCGCACCGGCCGCTACGGCGCGCCCGACCACGGCGTGGCGAGCTCCCGATGCGCGCCCGACCTGGAGCGCCGTGCGCAGATCGGCTCGCTCATCCTCGGCCACCATCTGATCCCAGCGAGCCAGTACCGTACGGCTGTCGATAGCCCGCAGACCTCCCACGCCGTCCAGGTTGGTCGAGAGGAGGCTTACCATCCCCTCGCGCCATTCGCCAAGGTCGTCGCCGCTCACCTCGAACGGCAGCACGGCGATGCCGGGATCGGCGTCGTTCGAGACCAGGAAGTCCGGCGGCGTGGTGTCCCGCGCCGAGAGAAGTACGTAGAGGCCGGCTGCGCCGAACAGCAGGCTGAACGCGACGACTCCGCCCATCAGAGCGCGTGGCCAGGTCGGGAAGGGAACCGTGCCTCTGGACAGTGCGTCGATGATCTCTGAAGGCGCCAGCTCCCAGGAGCCGGGAACCCTGTCCGTGCGTTCCAGGCGCGCGGTGAGAGGACTCGCCTGGACCCATGCCGTGGTCAGAATGACCGCCAGCCCGATCACCAGCAGGACCAGCGTGGTGATGAACACCCATGCCGGAAGCCCCAGGTTGTCGATGAACATGTCGACGATCTGGAGGAGGATCCACGACACGGCCAGGTAGGCCAGGAGGACCTGGAAGAGCCGGCCTTCCTTGATGCGCGACCACGGATTCGACTTGCTCATGCCCTGACCAGACCGCGAGGAAACCGCCGGAGACCAGTTCTCTCGTATACGGTAGCGTGAATGCCGGGTTCCCGCGCCTGCAGCTTCGAGGCTCCTGTTGCCAGTTGCATGTCTGTTCCGCCGGGGAATAGCTGCCTAGACTTCGCGAGCCTGAGTACACGTCGCAACTGACTTCTCCCGATGGACGCCGTCAACGGAGGGCAAACGTGAGTTCGCACCACCGCGCTACGAATGTGGGAATCCGATTCGTGCCGCGCGTTGCCGTCGCCGGGGTGCTGGCCTGCAGTGTCCTGGCGTGTGGAGGCCGCGAGTTGCACCCCGATCTGGAAAACCCGGCTGTGGTCGGCCGCAACAAGGAGCCGGCCCACGCCTTCTTCCTGCCGTACGCGGACGCCCAGAGCGCGGTCACACTCGACCCGGCCGAGTCGCCGTTTGTCCGGTCGCTGAACGGGGAGTGGAAGTTCCACTTCTCCAGCGTGCCTGCGGAACGCCCCGTCGAGTTCTACCAGGAGACGTTCGATGTCAGCCAGTGGGAAGACATCACTGTACCTGGCAACTGGGAAATACTGGGATACGATGTGCCAATCTATACGGATGTCATCTACCCGTTCCCACCAGATCCCCCGCGCATACCCCAGGACTATAACCCGGTCGGGTCCTACAAGATCGAGTTCACCGTACCCGCAGACTGGGACGGACGGGAGATCTTCCTCCATTTCGGCGGCGTGAAGTCCGCCATGTACGTGTGGGTGAACGGAGTCGACATCGGTTACAGCCAGGGAAGCAAGACGCCGGCCGAGTTCCACATCACGCCGTTTGTGCGCAGGGGAGAAGGCGAGGTCAATACGCTCGCAGTGGAGGTCTACCGGTACAGCGACGGTGCGTACCTGGAAGGGCAGGACTACTGGAAGATCTCCGGGATCGAGCGCGACGTCTTCCTGTTCTCGACACCACCCGTCCAGATCTTCGACTTCTTCGCGAACGCCGGGCTGGATGATGACTACGCCACCGGCCTGTACGACGTCTCCGTAACCGTCAGAAACCTCCTGGACCGCCCGTCTGATGAATACACGGTGCGGATCGAGCTCCTGGATGCCGATGGAAACCTGGTGCGGGAAGCGTGGCAGGGAACCGTCAGCCTGGCGGAGCACGAGGACGGCACCGTGCAGTTTGAAGGCCAGGTCCCGAACCCACTCCAGTGGACGGCAGAGACGCCCAATCTCTATACCACTGTCATCTCGCTCGTCAACACGGCGGGCGAGGTAACGGACGTGGCCGCCACCCGCACCGGATTCCGGCGCGTGGAGATCAAGGACGGCCAGCTACTGGTCAACGGGGTGGCCGTCACGCTGAAGGGCGTCAACCGGCACGAGCACGAACCGGAGACCGGCCGGGTTGTTTCCGAGGAGTACATGCTCCGCGACATCGAGCTGATGAAGCGGTGGAACATCAACGCGGTGCGGACCAGCCACTACCCGAACGTCCCGCGCTGGTACGAGCTGACCGACCAGTACGGGCTGTACGTGATCGACGAAGCGAACATCGAATCGCACGGGATGGAGTACCACCCGGAGGCGACGCTCGCGACGAACCCGGCGTGGCGGGACGCCTTTACGGATCGCACGGTACGCATGGTGGAGCGGGACAAGAACCACCCGTCCATTATCATCTGGTCACTGGGGAACGAGGCGGGCGACGGTCCCAACTTCGAGTGGACCCACCGCTGGCTGAAGGAGAGGGATCCGTCCCGGCCCGTCCAGTATGAGCCGGCCCGCACGAAAGCCCACACGGACATCTACGCGCCGATGTACGCGCGCATCCCGCGCCTGGAGGAATGGGCCGCCGAGCCGCGCACCCGCCCGCTGATCCTGTGCGAGTACGCGCACGCCATGGGGAACAGCGTGGGCAATCTGCAGGACTACTGGGACGTGATCGACGCCAATCCGCAGCTGCAGGGCGGCTTCATCTGGGACTGGGTGGACCAGGGGCTCAAGGCGGTTACGGAGGACGGCCAGGAGTACTGGGCGTACGGCGGAGACTTCGGTCCGCAACCGGTGCCCAGCGACCGCAACTTCCTGATCAACGGCCTCGTGTCGCCGGACCGGAAGCCGAACCCGCATTTCCACGAAGTGCGGAAGGTCTACCAGTACATCAAGACGAAAGCGATCCAAGCGGATGCCGGCCTGCTGGAGGTGGTCAACAAGCACGACTTCACGAACCTGAATCGCTTTGCGATCAGCTGGAGCATCACGGCGGATGGCGAAGTGATCGCCCGCGGAACCGGCCCGCGGTTGGATCTCGCACCGCACGATTCGGCCACGTTGCAGATCCCGGTTCCGCGGATCCGTCCCGAACCCGGGGTGGAGTACTTCCTGAACGTGGAGTGGGTCACGCGTGACGAGGCACCCATGGTGCCTGCCGGTCACCGGGTGGCCTGGGACCAGCTCGCGATTCCGCTGACGGCGGACGCTCTGCCTGTATCGGTGGCATCGCTGCCGCGGGTGACCCTGGACTCGACGGCCACCGGCTACACCGTAGAGGGATCCGATTTCTCGCTCCGTTTCGACCGTGCCACCGGGCTCATGGAGTCATTCGCCTTCCGCGGAACGGAACTCGTGCGGACGGGACTCGAGCCCAACTTCTGGCGTGCCCCGATCGACAACGACTACGGGAACGACATGCCGGCGCGCCACGGGATATGGCGTGAAGCGGGCCCAAACCGGACCGTGGAACGGGTGGTGGCGGAGCAGGCGGATGGACAGCGGGTGCGGGTCGTAGTCATTTCGGCTCTGCCGGCTGCCGAATCCCGGTTCCGCACCGCCTACACGGTATTCGGATCCGGTGACGTCGTGGTCGAGAACCGGTTCATGCCAGGCGAGTTGAGCGCCGAGCAACTGGCGGCATTCCCGGACAGCGTGGTGCCTGAGCTGCCGCGGCTCGGGATGACCATGACGCTGCCGGTCGAATTCGATCGCATGGAGTGGTTCGGCCGGGGGCCGCATGAGAGCTACTGGGACCGAAAGACCGGCGCCGCCGTCGGACTCTATGGCGGGACCGTGGCGGAACAGTATTTCCCCTACATCCGGCCGCAGGAGAACGGCAACAAGACGGATGTGCGCTGGGTGTCGCTGACGAATGCGGACGGGGTGGGGCTGCTGGCGGTCGGCATTCCGCTGCTGAGCGTGAGCGCCCATCACTTCACGATCGATGACTTCGACGAGGGACCGGAGAAGCGCAACCGGCACACGTACCACCTGGCGCCGCGCGACCTGGTTACGCTGAACCTGGACTGGAAGCAGATGGGAGTGGGGGGAGACACAAGCTGGGGCGCACGGACGCATCCCGAGTACATGCTGCCCGTGCAAGAGTACACGTACTCGTTCCGGCTGCGGCCGTTCGTGGCAGCAGAGGACGACCCGGCGCGACTGGCCAGGTTGCAGTTCGAGTAGGCGGGGCTAGTTACCTGCCTCGGCCTCGTCCGTCTCGGCAGGCGCAGGCTGCGGTGCATCCATGAGACGCACGATCGCCTGGCGGGCTTCCTCCACCAGTGGCTGGAGCTCCGGGTCGGCCTCGGCCCAGGCAATCACGAACGTCTCGTACGCGTCCCGGGCACGGTCCGTCTCGCCCATCCCGTCGTAGATCTTGCCGAGGTGATAGCGTGCAAGCGAAGCCTGTTCCCAGTAGAGCGAGTCGAGATACCGGAGTGCCTGGGCCGGCTGGCCCAGCTCCAGGTAGATCTGCGCGATCCACCAGCGTGTGAGCCAGCTTCCCCCGTTGAGTGTCGCCTCACGCAGAACCCGGATAGCCTCCTGCGGCTCACCCTGTCGCCAGAGTCCGAACCCCTCCAGCTCCCCGATCCTTGCATCGAAGCGCCGCGCCCTGGCTTCGCGGCGGAGATCACTCGGCAGACTCGCGGTGTCGGCCCGTACGGAGTCCGCCAGGCTGGCCAACTCCCCGATCGACTGCCTGAGCGCCTCAGTCCAATCGTCCCCGTCCCCGTCCTGCATCCCTCTCCACACCGCGACGCAGGCTGCTGACTCCCCGGGCTCCAGATCGGCTTCCAGCGATGCCAGCCTGTCCTCCGGGACCGGCAACCCGACGGCATAGAATCGGGCGAGCGAGCAAAACTGCCCCGCACCAGGCCACCCGGATTGGCTCACCAGGTCCACGGCCTCGGAGACCTTGCCCTGGCCGAGCGCCAGTCGGTTGGCGACCAGGCCGGCCCTCATCCCCGGACGCCGCTCGGGAGGCGAACTCTCGATGAATCTGCGCTGAAGGGAGATGTCCTGGGCTATGAACCGGGGGTTTCTCAGTCCGGCCGTGGTGATCGAGCTGCGCGTGGGCCCGTCCAGCATGTCCGTCCGCTCGATTGCCGCCCGCTGCGTGGCGGAATCCCCGAACACGATCTCGAACGCCAGCGTCCGCTGGTTCACGTCATCGTAGGAGCCCGC
>JBDHIQ010000119.1:0-11785 GCA_039587395.1 Gemmatimonadota bacterium | reverse complement strand
TTCGGTCCACCCCGAGATCCGCAGAGGTCATTCCGGCTCCTTCGGTCGCGTGACGCCAGACCTCGCTGCCCGACGCCAGGTCGAGCGCGTACACCAAGCCGTCGGTGCTCCCGGCGAAGACGATCCCGTCTGCAATTGCCGGAGTCGAGCGAATGCGGCCACCCGTGTCGAACCTCCACAGCTCGGCTCCGGTCGTCGCCTGCCCCGAACACGACTACGGAATCAGCCAGGACCGGAGAGGACGTGTAGATGTCCCAACCCTCGAAACCCCACTCCCACGGCAGCAGGTCGCCCGTATCGAACTTCCACTCAAGCTCCCCCGTGGAGCTGCGGACCGCGTGAAACGCCCCATCCCTGCTGCCGAAGATCACCAGCCCATGTGCGACAGCCGGCGAAGAGCTGACGGGGCTCCCGACGGCGGCATGCCATCGCTCCGCCCCGCTTGCCGCGTCCACCGCGTACAGGCTGCCATCCGTGCTGCCCACGTAGACCGTTCCGCCGGCGATGGTTGGCGATGATCGAACCGGACCCATCGTCTCGAACCGCCACAGCACACCGCCCAACTCGCGGACTCCCGCCGTCTCGTAGGCTCCGGTGTGGGCGGGATTCCCGCGAAACATGGCCGGCGCCGCGCCTTCCGTTTGGAGACCGCCTGTCCCCGAGGATCCTTCACATGCAAGGAAGGCCAGTCCGACCAGCACTACGGCAAGCCCTACAGGAGCATCTCTTCTGGAGAACATGGTCAACAGCCTTTCAGGTAATTGGGGCGTCGATCAAGGCCGGCAAGGATACCATGCCCGGGATGCTCGGGTCTCCCGTTACCGCTCGCCGGTGGTAGTCCAGCTGGCCCACGTGATAGCCCAGGTGCATAGCCAGGTGTACCAGGAACTGACCGGTCGTGGGCTGCAGCTCGCCCAGGGGCTCCGGAAAGACCTGATCGAGGACCTCCCCGGGGAGCGTCGCGAGCGTCACCTGGACGGCACGAGTTGCTCGCTCCAGTCTGTCTATCAGCTCCGCCCTCGGCACGTCCCGCAGCTCGAACTCGGCCGTACGGTCTCTCACGTATCCGGTTCCGCCAAGCTTTGCTCCAATGAAGTGCTGCAGATTCCCCGCGATGTGCAGAGCCAGTGTCCCGGCGGAGTTTGTCATTCCCGGTGGCGTCTGCCAGATGGACTCCTCATCCGGGTACGCTTCCAGCTGGCTGCGAACGGAGGCCAGGTCCCGCAGCAGGACTCTCGCAAGCCACGTCCGAGGCAAGTTGTCTGTCGTCACGGCTTCTTCCATTCCCCGGGGTCCGCGGTTGTGAGCAGGCTACTTTCGACTCTTTCGCGCCGAATGCGTTGTGCTGACACGACTTACGAACTCTTCGATCGGCAGCGAGGCGATAGCCTCGCCTATCAGCGACAGCGGGAGATCTTCCAGCTTGCGGAACCGCACGCATGAATTCCCCACGTCGCAGCGCTTGCCTGTGGCCCGGTAGGCAGCTTCGAACTCGGCAGAGGCTTCCTGGTCCATGTAGATGCTGGTCAGGTACACGGTCATGTGGTTCTTCTGCGAGGCCAGTGCAGCATACATCAGAGGCTGTCTGTTGTATGTGTCGGGATGTACAGCGAGCGGGACCTCATAGGCGATCATGCCCCAGTTCATCGTCTCCTCGTACCCGGCCGGAAGGTTCTCCAGGATCACCTGGCGAACGGCTCCGATCGCCTCTCTGCGATCAGGGGGCATCTCGGCCAGGTATTCGTCGACGGTGCGCGCTTCAGAACGCATGATCCGGCCTCCTGTCTCAAGGTGTGTCCTGTCGATTATGACGACCGGGGTGCACGTCCGTGGCGGTGGTCGAGCCGGCCGGCATATCGGTCCGACAATGTAGTGGCTGCTGGCGTTGCGCACGTTCTTCATTGCGTGGAGCTTGCGCAGATCAGCTCATTGGAAGTTCAAAGGAGTCAACGGATGCATACGAAGTTAGAGCGGCTGGTCGTGCTTGCCTTTGCCTCGGCTTCGACGCTGTCAATTGCCGCCTGTGGCGGAGGGAACGGCAGTGAATCCGACACGGACACAACCGGCACAGATCTCGAGTCCCGGGCCCGGGCGATCCACGAGAGCGTCATATCGATCGATACGCACGACGACATCCCGCTCGACTTCGCCACGCCCGACGTGGATCCGGGCGTGCGTGACGGCCGGGACGTCACGCTTCCCAAGATGCGCGAGGGCGGACTGGACGTGGCGTTCTTTGTCGTCTACGTCGGCCAGAGGGAGCGAACAGAAGAGAACTACGAGCGGGCCAAAGCTGACGCGCTGACCAAATTTGAGGCTATCCGGCGGCTCACTGATGAAATGTATCCGGATGAGATCGGCTTTGCCTTCACGGCCAATGACGTCGAGCGACTGCACGCAGACGGGAAACTGGTGGCGACGATCGGGATCGAGAATGGATTCGCCATTGGACAGGATCTGTCGCTGCTCGAGAAGTACCATGAACTGGGCGCTCGCTACCTCGGCCTGACCCACATAGGGCACAACGATATCGCCGATTCCTCCATACCACGGGAGAGCTTGGGCGATGAGGAGGAGGAGCACGGCGGTCTGAGCGAGTTCGGCGAACAGGTCGTTGCCGAAGCGAACCGGCTGGGGATCATGGTGGATGTGTCGCACGCATCGAAGAACACCATGCTGGAAGCGGCCAGGCTGTCGCGAGCTCCGATCATCGCATCTCACTCCGCGGTTCGGGAGTTGGCGGACACGCCCCGCAACCTCACCGACCAGGAGTTGCAGGCGCTGGCCGAGAACGGCGGCGTGATCCAGGTCGTGGCGTTCGACAGCTACGTGAAGATCCCGTCTCCCGAGAAGCGGGAGGCCCGGCGGGAGCTGCGCGGACGGATCGGCATCGAGTCGTTCGGCTCCGCCACCGACGAGCAGATCGCGGAGTTCCGGGCGGGGATGAACGAGATCAACGAGCGGTTTCCCGGCGCGACGGTGGCCGACTTCGCCGATCACATCGACTACGCGGTCAACTTGATCGGCATCGACCACGTGGGGATCAGCTCCGACTTTGACGGCGGTGGCGGGGTGACGGGCTGGGACGACGCAGCGGAGACGTTCAACGTGACCCTGGAGCTCGTACGGCGAGGTTATTCCGAGGAGGACGTCGCGAAGCTGTGGGGCGGCAACCTGCTGCGGGTATGGCGCGAGGTCGAGGACGTGGCGGCCGAGCTTGGAGGACGCTGACCCCGGTGGCCGAGCGTCGTTATACGGATCGTGATGTCGCCCTGATTCTCCGCCGCGCAGCGGAGATCGACAGGAAGTCGACTCCCGACGCCCCGGTGCGGGGGCTGAGCGTTGGTGAGTTGCAGGAGATCGCGGGCGAAGTCGGTATCAACCCCGAAGCCGTTACCCGGGCGGCCGCAGAATTCGAAGGACGCCGTGGACTGGAGCCCGCGACGCTGCTTGGTCCTGGCCTGGTCCGGCGCGAAATCCGGGGACTTGGCAGGGAACTGAGCCGCGAGTCGCTGGGCGAACTGGTTCGCACCGTCGATCAGCAGATTTCCGCCCAGGGAAGCGTTTCGGAGGCCCTGGGCTCGGTCCGGTGGAGTTCCTCCGGCCGCTTTCTGCGCCACCAGGTGTCGTTCGAACCATCCCGCGACGAGACCATCGTTCGGGTGGAAGAGCGCTACGAGGGCCAGGTGCGTACGATGATCCACGCGATTCCGACGGCGTATGCGGCGATGATCGGCCTCGTGCTGGGGATCGAGGGGATCGGCGGCGCGGTTCCGGGAGTGCTCCTAGCCCTGTTCTTCGCGGCCCTGGCGTGGGTGGTAGGCGGGTTCATTTGGGGCGGTGTATCGCGCCGTAGTGGACGCAGGGCTCACGAGCTCGCGGACACCCTGGTAGCCGAGGCCTCGCGGCTGCCTGCTGCCGGGGAAATGGCGGCCGAACTGCCTGCTTCCCCGGCCGTAGATGACCGGTGAGGCGGCCCGTTACGTAGCGATTCACCAGGAGTAGCACCCATGACCTACCTGACGCCTGCACGCTGCCCCTCCAGGCGCGAGTTCCTGGGCACATCTCTTACCTGTGCCGCTCACGTGGCATTCATGGCCAGTCCGTTCTCGGCTTCGGCACGGCGGCTGTGGGCCTCGCGGCCGCAGGGCCGGATCGTTGCGGAGGAGCCGTTTGGCCGGATCGAAGAGGTGGGCGATGGGCTGTATGCGTTGATCTCGACACCGCTGGGAGGCGACTACACCACTGTTGCCAACGGCGGGATCATCGCCGGCAGGTCGGGCGTGGTCGTGGTCGAGGGCCTGATGACGGCCGATGGAGCGGAGTGGCTCGCGCGTCAAGCCAGGGAGTTGACGGGACGCTTGCCGACGCATGTCGTGGTCACCCACTACCACGGAGACCACTCGCGAGGCGTCTCGGGCTACTTTTCCGAGTCCACCACGGGACCGGACATACTGGCCACGGAGACCAGTCGCGATCTGGTGCTTACCCAACCGGCTCAGGGAGAGGAGACGGAGGAGACCCGTCTCGACCGGGCCGTGCGGATTGTTCCGCGAGCCGGGCACACTCCCAGCGATGTGACGATCGAGCTACCGGAGGACGGGGTGGTGTGGTGTGGCGACCTGGTGTGGATCGACATGTTCCCCAATTACGTCGATGCCGTGCCGTCTCATCTGTCAACATCGGTCCGGGCCATCCAGGATCCTGGCTGGAAGACGTACGTCCCGGGTCACGGGCCGCTGGCCGATGCCGGCGCGTACGCTCGCTACCTCGGTGTGATTGATGACGTGGAGCGTGCCGCCAGGGAGGCGATCGACCGGGGACTGACAGCGGAACAAGCCGGCAGCCGCTACGAGCTACCCGGAGAGTTCGGGGAGTGGGCCCTATTCAACCCTCGCTACTACGAGCGCGCGATCGGCGCGTGGATGCGGGAGCTGTCGCCGGAGTCGGGCTGACCTTCCCACCCGGAGGCCACATCAGGGAGTCGGGTGCAGTGCGAGCGTCACCACACCCGACCGCCAAGTTCAATACTCGTCAGGTGTTCCGCCTCAGGCAGGCCACAGCCAGCCGAAGGCACCCGCCGTCAGGAGCGCATAGATGAAGCCATCGAACGTCTGCTTCAGCGTCGTGCTCCAGGCGCGCTTGTACCAGATGGAGTTCTGCCAGAGTCCCACGCTGTAGGCAAAGAACGCGGTGGCGCCCGTGAATCGGAAGACCGACATATATTCGGCGCCCGGCCCCAATGCCCGGCCCGCAATGTAGGCCGCCATGATCCCGACCAGAATGCTGTAGACAAACCACAGAGCCAGCTGGCCTCCCATGCCCTGCTTGCCGCTCGGCAGCACCGTCATGAAGGCGACCGGCCCCTTTTCGAGCTTAGCAGTGAACTCCGGGGTGCCCATCTCCTTGTAGCTCCCCGCGTTGGGAATCACATACTCCCCGGGCGGGATGTCGAAGGGGCGGAGCGCGTCCATCACGTCCTCCTCGTTCGGCACCTGACCGAAGTCCTTGCTGTGGTACTGCAGCACCATGTGGATGATGGAGCTGCCGACGAAAACGAGGACGGCGCCTACCAGAATCGGCAACCACAGGGACATGACGGGAACCATACTCACCTCCTGTCGTTCGGGATGGTGAAGAAGAACACGGGCGCTTCATCGTCGTGGCAGATCAGCTTCCCGGCAACCATCCGCCTGCTACCGCGGAGGATTCGACGGGCTCAGACGCTGCGCCAGGAAGCGCCAGATCTTCTTTCGGATCTCCCTCGCCGCCTTCGTGTCCAGCCGATCGAAGCTGTGACCGCCGGGCATGTCCTGGTAGATCTCGTACTCGAAGCCGCTCTTCCCTTCCGCCTTCAGCGCCTGGATGAGCCGCTCCACCTCCAGGACGTTGACGTCCCCGTCGTTCGTATTCGTGTGGATCAGGAGCGGGGTGCCATCATACCGGTGTGCCTGCCACGATGGGGAGCGCTTGCGGTACTCTTCCACGTCCTCGTACGCCGTCTTCCCGATGTGGTAATCTGCGGAGTACAGATCGCGGTATCCCTGCGTCTTGTAGCCCATGCGTGCGATGAGGTCGCTGACCGGGACTCCCGCATACGCGACGGCATAGTCGTCGGGGTGGTCGAAGATGTTGAACAGGGCGTGTAGTCCGCCGTGGCTCCAGCCGATGATCCCGACCCGGCTCGCGTCCAGGAACTCGTAGTTCTCCAGCGCCCACTTCATCGCTTCGTAAGTGTCCTCAGTCTCCAGCCCGCCGTAGTCGATGGCTCGATAGACACCGCTGCCGTAGCCGGTGCTGCCCCTGTATTCGGGAGCAACCACGGTGTACCCCTGCGCCAGAAGCTCCTCCAGGATGTTCGCGTAGTACGTCGTGAAGTTGGAATGGACCCCGCCGTGCGGAAGCACGATGAGCGGCTGTTTCCGGCTCCGGTCCAGGTCCTTGGGAATGAATATGTACGTGTAGAACCTGAACGGATTCCCTGCCCCCTGAGCTGTCGGATTCGGCTGATTGCGCAGGGGTGGGCCGGTCAGCCGCGCGATGTCGATCTCTGCGTCATCGCTCAGGCGCATGAAGAACATCACGTCGTCGATCTGGCGCGACAGCTGGTCGATTTGCTGACGCAGCGATGCGTTCTGGCGGTCGAACTCCTCGCGGATCTCCGCGAGTGTGGGGTCCTCCTGCGCTCGTAGCGGCGAAGAGCCAACCGCGACGAGAAGTAGCGACGCGCTGAGCGCCAGCGCACGCGCACCCAAAGATAAGTAGGGAGTCATCGTCAGTCTCACCTTTCCTGTGAGCGGCGTTCTAGAACAGCTTGCCACCCAGCGTGGGCTCCTTGTCCGTCCTGGTTCCGATCTTGATGGCGGTCGTCAATCGGACGGTACCCTCGGCATGCAGAGTCTCGTGGACGTGGTGTACGGCGTTGAAGATCTCGTGTAGCTCGCCTTCGACGTTCGTGCCGTACGAGTGAAGTGTGACGTGGAGCCCGGACTCTTCGAGGAGCCGGTGGGCGCGCTTCACCTCCTTGCGGACGGAAACGCCGACTCCGATGGGGATCACCTGTATCTCGGCGATGGCTTTCATGGCAACCTTCCGGAATGTGAGTCTCGGAGTGCTGATTCCGGAAAGTTCCAGCCGCGATGGGCGGTGGCAAGATCCGGCGCGCCGATGACCCGGCGCGCCGGCAGCAACTGGTGGACCTGGAGACGCTACGGTCGTTCGGGTTTGGTGTCGTCGGTCTTGCTGATTCGGACTGTGATGTCACGGCTTCGAATGACAACTTCGGTATCCGATTCCTCCACCGTGATCGGGCCACCCGTCACCTGGATCAGAACGTCTCCGACCAGGCCGGTGAAGCGCGCCGCCTCCGACGAGGTTCCGGCTCGCCGACCGTTCGCTAGTCCCTCCCAACGATCGGGCGGTGGCACCACAGGCGCCCTGCGGTCGGCCCGGTCTTCCTGATCGGCGCGATCGGCACTCCAGACTGCGGCGCCGCGCGAGGAGTCCCGCCTGGGACGCTCGTCGGCCCGAAGCCGTACTTCGCGGCTGCGACCACTCCGCTCCACCCGCAGGCGTACTTCCTGCCCCGGTTCGAGCCTGCCGAACCGCCGTCCGCCTTCCTGGCTGGTGATGTCGACGTCGTCGATGTGGGTGATGGCATCTCCGGCGCGAACTCCAGCCTCACGGGCCGGACCATCTTGCTCGACAGATTCCACCACGGGTGGCGTCGAGAACTCCCACACCGACATGGTCTCACCCTCCGCACCCGTGTCCGCGACATGGATTCCGCACCGTGTGCAGCTGAAGCTCAGGCCCAGCCAACCCTGCGGTGAGGACCACACGTCCGGTGGCGCCGGCGGCAGTCCTACGGCTACCCCTGCCACAGGCGGCGCATCCGCGACGGGTGCCACTTCGGCGGCCACGCCGACACCAGCTGCCGGTTCTGCGTCGGCCAATGCCGGCTCCGGACTCACGGTTGCGCCTGTCGCACGCCGGGGAGGCGCGGGCATCGCTACGGTGTCCGGACGCACGGCGATCCCCACGGCCGGAGCAAGCTCCGGTTCAACCCCCACGGCCACATCTGCGACCGGCGCCGGCTCCACCGACAAACATCGGGATCCTGCCGTGATGGTCACCCGCCGCTCCCGGCCATCCCTCCTTACGGTGAGCCCTACAGGTGCGTCCGGCCTCACCTGGGCGAACCGCCGCCCACCTTCGCGGGTCGTGATCAGCTGTCCATCGATCGCGACAATCGCGTCCCCCTCCTCCAGCTTTCCATCTGCCGGACCGCCCCGAATCACGCCGAGTATGGTCGGCTCCGACCGGAACTCCCACCGGTTCCTCTCCGGTCGATCCGCCGTCAGGTAATGCGTGCAGTCACACGCTAGCCCGGAGAGACCGAGGCTTCCCGCCACGGCCTGGCCTTCCTTGCAGGCACCGGCCAGCCGGGCCTCCTGGCCCACAACCTGATCCAGCATCACCGGTTCCCGACTTGTGTCCTGGCCGGTCACGGCCGAGGCCATCAGCAGGCTCCCGGCCAACGCTCCGGTCACTCCCGCGACGATTGTGCTGATTGTGAATCTCATGACATCACCTTCCCACGTCTTCCGAAAACCGCGTCTCTGGAATCAATCCTAGAACCACACCACTCGCCGGGAGCTCTCCTGCTCTCCAGGAAGCTGTGTGGCCGAGAGCAGGCGGCGAATCTGGACCGCGATCGGGTCGTCTGGAATCAACGACACCAGCTGGCCGGCAGCAGCGTAGAGCGCCGCCGTGGCCACCTCTCGCCCCTGGTCCAGCTCACCGTTCCGGGCGCTGTCCGCCATGCTGGCCAGCGAGGCCAGCGCCAGCACGTAGGCAGACCCTGTCCTCTGGACCAGTTCCGCCGCTTCCATGGCCGTGCGCTCTCGTGCCTCGATCTGCTGCGCGGTGATCTGCTGCGCCGTCACCAGCGCGTCCCCGACGTTGCGGGACGTCGTCCACTGACCGAGCCCGAAACCACCGGCAAACAGTGCGATCGAAGCCGCTGCCGCCACCACGATCCAGCTGGGTCGCATGCGCGGAGACCGCAGCAACCCCCTGGAGCGCAACTCCTTGACCGTGCGCTCTTCGAGCAGTTGGCCTGGCGTCCTTTCCCGTGGCAGGCGCTCCAGCTCCGCCTTGATCTCGGAGGACAGCTCATCCGGTTGTTCAAGCATGATCTCGCGTCCTTACGTCCGTGCTCGTGTCCGACGCCCCGGTCTCCAGCAATGCGCGCAGGGCCCGGCGAGCGTGAAACAGCTGGCTCTTCGAAGTCCCCTGGCTGGTACCGAGCATCTCCGCAATCTCCCGGTGCTTGTAGCCTTCCACGTCGTGCAGCAGCAGCACCGTGCGATATCCGTCGGGCATCATTTGCAGCCCGCGCTCCACGTCGATTCCCGCTTCCGGGCTGTAGCTTGCCGCCGGCAGGAACTCCTCCTTCGCCTCCAGCCAGGCGCGATCCTTCCGGCGAAACAGGTTCCGGCACAGGTTCAGCGCGATGCCGGTCAGCCAGCTTCTGAGGGGCGCCTCCCAGCGAAAGCCACCCAGGTTCTGGGTTGCCCGGATCCAGGTCTCCTGCACTACGTCCTCCGCATCCAGCTCACTGCCGCCCAGCGTGCGGAGTACGAACTGGTAGAGGTAGGGCGTGTGGCGCCTGTATAGCGCCCGGAACGCCCGCTCATCGCCCTGCTCGAGCACCAGCTCGGCAAGCAATCTGTCTCCAGGATCCGGCTTATCTGAGCTCATGACACACTCTAGTAGTCCGGAGGCGTGGAAAGGTTGGCTGGCGTGGTGTGGGATCCCGCGCTTCTCCGCAGTAAGTTTCGATTGTCCCACGCGGGACTCAGCACGGTGCCCTCGGTTCGCCGCGCTTCATTCTTCGTTTGCTCTCACCACCCGGGGGTATTCGCCAGGCACGATGGCCTGGAGATCCACGTAGCTCGGCATGGTCAGGTCCTGCCAGATCCTCCACGGGTCCACAGCTGATACTCGCGCTATGTACAGGGACATGACGGTTCCGTGGGTGACTACAAGCGGACGGGCGCTCTGGCGGTCTTCCTGCACACGCTCGATTCCTAGTGAGAACCGGCCGAGCGCCTCGTTCGCCGTCTCGCGGCCGAATGACCGTTCATCCGGATGAGCCAGACAATGCTCCACACTTCGCTTGAACTCGTTCGCGGTGAGGAATGGCACGTTCGTTCTGTCGTGCTCGCCCAGCTCCTTCAGCTGGTGCATGCGGAGATCCAGCCCCCTGCAGATTGCCGCGCCGGTCTCGACAGCCTTGGGCTCGTAGCTCGTGAACACGGCGTCCGGCTGAAGCTTGGCCAGATCGACAGCCAGGCGCTGCGCCAGCCGGTGCCCCCTCCTGGACAGCCGCCACTCGTGGGCGTGACGGTCTGGCCGCGGGGCAGACTCAGAGTGGCGAACCAGGATCACGGTGCGGGTATCGGCAAACTGCTGTTCCAGATCGAGCGCGCCAGCAGCCAGCTTCCGTCCGGCTGACGCTGCCAGATCCAGATTCCCTTGCCGGTATCCTCCCACAGATCCCCATCGCCACGCGGCGTGAGCACGATGTGGCTGCTCCAGCGGTTCCAGGCCCAGTCCCCGAACACAGTGGTCTCCTCCCATGTGTGCGTGAGCGTCGTTGTAAAGGCCTCCACTCTCGCATCGTGCCAGGCGCGCAGTTCGGCGCCGGCCAGCATCGGCACGTTGGGCGCCATGGTGATGTGATCGGGCGTGAGCGCGGCCATGATTGCATCGCTGTCATCCCTATTCAGGTCCGCTACCAGCCTCTGGCCCGCTTCCGAGATGGCGGCCAGATCGGCATCGAGAAATCCAATCACTTCTTCCACGGCTTCATCGGAGGGTGCACAGGCGAGGGTCAGGGACAGCAGCATGGCGGCCAGAGAGGCTCGTCGAAAGAGCATGATCCACCTCCTTCGGACAGTTGCGTTCGGGCACCGGGGAAGATGGAGATGGCCATGCTGGAGGGGCAAGAAGGCCGGCACGGCAACGCCTGGCGTTGTCGGTCGCCTCACCCGGAAGCTGGGCCCGTTTGGACTCTGGTGCTCGGGGACAGCGTCCGCGCTCGGGAAGGTGTTCCCTAATAGCATCTCGAACCGTCCTGTATCCTGTCGGGACCCTCATATCAGGAGAAGCGAACGTGCGGAACATGTGGAATTGCGCCCACGCCATGCGGACGGGCCTTGTACTGGTGACGGCTACGGTCCTTACCCGACTATCCGGGGAGCTCCGCTCCCTCACGGGCGGCTCCAACGCGGCCCGCCTGGTTTCGATCGGAACGTCCATCCAGGGCCGTGAGATCTGGCTCGTGGAGATCGGGAACCCTTCGGGGACTCCTCTTGAAGAGCGTCCGGCTGTTCTTGTTGTCGGGAACCTGGAGGGCTCTCAGCTCGTGGGCAGCTCCCATGCGGTGGAGATAGTCCGCTACCTGCTGGACGGAGCGAGCGATGCGGAGGCCCGGGCAAAGATCCAGACGATCCTGGACGAGCAGACCGTCTACGTGGTTCCGAGACTGAACCCCGACGGGGCCGAAGCGATGTTCGGATCGATTCTGTGGGGAAGGAACACCAACGCCCGTCCCAAGGACGACGACAACGACGGCCGGACCGATGAGGATCCGGGCGAGGACCTGAACGGTGACGGAGTGATCACCGTCATGCGCGTTCTGGATTCGTCCGGTGACTACATGATCCATCCAGACGAACCACGTCTCATGAAGAAGGCGGATCCAGCCAAGGGCGAA
>JBDHIQ010000118.1:0-6975 GCA_039587395.1 Gemmatimonadota bacterium | reverse complement strand
GTCGCGGCCTTCGCTGATCGGTTACGACCACGCGGACCTGTACGAGGCGGTATTCGCTTCGCTGTACGACTTCGCGGACGATGCAGACGCTCGGTTCGACGAGCGCCTGTGGGAAATCTTCCAGCGTGACGTGCCTGTGACCGTGCTGGGGCCGTCCGCGACGGCCGTGGTGTTCGACCGCCGGCTGCGTGGCCTCAAACCGTTCCGGGGGTTCCCGTTCATGGACCAGGTGTGGATCGAGGAGGATACCGCCCGGTCGACGGACGGCACGCCGTGAGCGCCCGCCGATGTGTTGGCCTCTCTGCCCTCATTTCCGGACTGGCCGCCCTCGCCTCCTGTTCGCCTGCGGAGCGCACCCGGACGGACACTGGCTCGACTACCGGCGAAGAAGCAGAACAGGACAGCCCGATCGTCGACTCGGGGTCCTACGACACCCTGATCGTCCACATGTGGGCGGACGAGAGGATGCTCGCCCCCCACTGGGGGAACTGGTCCGCGCAACTGACCTTCGAGCCGCTGCTGGTCAGCAACGACGACGGCGACCTTGAAGGACGCCTGGTCACCCGCTGGGAGTCCTCGGAGGACCTCCGGACCTGGGTCTACCATCTTCGGACCGACGCGCGCTGGCACGACGGCGTCCCGCTCACCGCACACGACGTGAAGTTCACATGGGAGCTGCAGATGAGGCCGCCGCCCGGAGCGGCGAACTGGGCGCCCGGCTCTCGCGTCGTGGAAGTGATCGACGACTCCACCTTCCGGGCGACCTACAGCACTCCAGACGCTCTCCTCTACAGCGCGCACAGCGTCATCTGGCCGCGGCATCTTCTACAGGACCTGGATCCCAGCGAATTCTGGGAATGGGAGTTTTGGACGATGCCGGTGGGCAGTGGCCCGTACCGCTACGTACGTCACGTCCCGAACGAACTCCTCGAGCTCGAGGCCAACCCGGACTACTACCTGGGTCCGCCACATATCGAGCGCCTGATCTTCCAGTTCGGCGGCAATCCCCTAACACAGCTGTTGGGGGGCACCGTGGACGCCATCGAAGCACCGACCGATCCGGGAGTGGTACAGAGTATCGC
The DNA here is from genome assembly GCA_039587395.1 of Gemmatimonadota bacterium. GTDB lineage: Bacteria > Gemmatimonadota > Gemmatimonadetes > Palauibacterales > Palauibacteraceae > JBDHIQ01. The sequence goes on along the minus strand of JBDHIQ010000118.1, from coordinate 5,893 downwards.
CGACGACCCGAGATACCGGACGTACAGTGAGGCCTCGAAGACGCTGACCTGGGCCATCTACTGGAATCACGGCAATCCCCTGTTCCAAGATGTGGACATCCGACGGGCGCTGACGCTCGCCATCGACCGCCATGAGCTGTCTAGAGTCCACGACATGCCCGGTGATGCCCCGATTACCGACGTGGCACCGCCCGTCCTGCTTCGAGGCCGCTACCCCGGTGACGCCTGGCCGTACGACCCGGAAGCGGCTCGCCGCATCCTCGATGCAAAGGGCTGGGCGGACGAGGACGGCGACGGGATTCGGGAGCGCGGCGATGAGGAGTTCCGGTTCACGGCAGTCACCCGGGACATCACCCACAGGGCCGCCGTCTACGCCCAGGCGAAGCTCGCCGAGGTGGGTGTTCGCATGGAGATCCAGCCGCTTTCTTCGGCGCGGGATGCCCTGCGATCTGGAGAGAGCGATGCCGTCTTCGAGCGTTTCACCTACAGAGAACTGACGAATGTTGTGCGGAATGAGTGGCGCGCCCCTGTCGGCTTCGAGCCTTCCTCAGACCTCCGGCGCATGCTGGACGAATCCGAGCAGGCCTGGGACCGGGAGGAGCGGCGGCGCCTGACCCGGGAGGTACTCGACCTGTTCCGCGAGGAAGTGCCGGTCACCGTGCTCTTTCCGCTGACAAGCATCTCGATCGCCCACCGGAAGGTGAAGGGGCTGCGTACGCCCGACCGGGTGCAACTGATCGATTTCATGCGGGAGCTGTGGATCGAGGAGGACGAAGAATGAGCTCGAAAGCCTGGGAAGCGGCCGTGCTATGTGTCGCCGGATTCCTCGCGCCGGGTCTGATGGTAGCGCTGGCGTGCGGGGAACCCGCATACACGGATGCGTCCGGGTTGTCGGCAGACCTGGGTCGGGCCAAAACAGCGCCTACGACCCTCACGCTGATCGCCTCGGGCCTGGACGTGAAGGCCGTCACTCCGGCCTACGGCAGTTCCGCGATGCACCTGCTGTACCTCCCGCTGTTCGTGGTCGGCGCTGATGGGGTCGTGCAGGGGCGGCTCGTGGACCGCTGGGAGCACTCACCCGACTACCGCGAGTGGACCTACCACCTGCGCACCGACGTGCGCTGGCATGACGGGACCCCGTTCACTTCAAGGGATGTTGCGTTCACGTACGCCTTCTTGGAGCACCCCGACGTGCTGGAATCGATACCGGGTGCGTGCGTCGTGAACGTCGTGGACGACAGCACGTACACGATGACCGCCAACGAGGGCTGCGACCCGCAGCCCTGGTGGCAGGTGATGCTGCCGAGCCACCTGCTGGGGCACCTGGAAGGGAAAGACGTGTGGGAGGCCGACGTATGGGAGAATCCCATCGGCAACGGGCCGTACCGATTCCTTCGATACACCCCGGGTACGGTTATCGAGGTGGAGGCGAACGATGACTTCTATGCGGGACGTCCGCGGATCGACCGGGTGATCCTGAAGCTGATGCCGGGCGGCGGGAACCCGTTGGTCGAGCTCGAAGCCGGTAACGTGGATATCGCCGGAGCGGACGGCCGGGCGCTGGAGCGACTGGCCAGGGATCCCCGGTTCGGGGTGTACTGGGGACGGCCGCAACTCGGATGGCCGATCCTGTGGAACCATCGACACCCCGTCCTCGGCGACCCCGAGGTTCGGAGAGCGTTGACGCAGGCGATCGACAAGGAAGAGCTGGGTCGCCTGTACCACTACCCGGCGGAAGCCCCCATCGTGGATGTGCCCATTCCCCATTCGCGGTGGTCCGGTCTGGAGCCGCCCGAGCCGGCCCCGTTCGATCCGGACGCGGCACGGGAGGTTCTGGAGCGGCTGGGCTGGAAGTACGGGGACGAGGGTGGCGTGCGCCAGCGCGGCGGCGAAGCGCTGGCCTTCGAGATGTTGATCAACCAGGAGGGCGAGCGTGCCGGCGTGCTGATCCAGGCGCAGCTGGCCGCCATCGGAGTGGACGTGAAGCTGCGGAGCATGGACCTCCGCGTGATCTGGGAACGGATCAACGGTGGAGATTTCGAGGCAGCCCTTACTCCCGGTTTGAAGGGTTACTTGCTTAACAAGGCTCTGGTCGGAGGAGATCGGATCTCGGGAATCGGCTACCGGAATCCGGCCCTTCCGGACATCGTCACGACCCTGGCGAAGTCGCTTGACCCTGAGAAGCGTCAGCGCGCCGAGCAGGAGCTGCAGGAGATCTTCCGCCGCGATCAGCCCATGAGCCCGGTGGTTCCGAACATGGGCAACGCCTCGCTGGTCGCGAACCGGCGCGTGAAGGGTCTGAGCAGTCCTCTCCTGTGGTTTCCCGAGCAGGTGATGGACCGCCTGTGGATCGAGGAGGACGAAGAGTGAGGTGGCTCCGTCCGTTCCGCGACCGTGCGGCACCGGCTGTGAGTTTTCCGGCGCTGCTCGGCATGGCCGCTTTCACGCTTGGGCCGATCGCCTGCCAACGGTCCGATGATGCCGGTGCTACAGCCGTAGGCCCTTCAGCCCAGCCGTCCACGATCACGATCTTATCGGGTGGAAACGAGCGATCGATCGTCCCCGCCTGGAACCAGATGCCCAGCTTCCTGCTGTTCACGCCGCTTCTGACCAACAACAACGCAGGAGGTGGGCTCGTCGGCAACCTCGCGAAGAGCTTTGAGGTCTCTGCGGACGGCCGCACCTGGACGTACCACCTTCCCGGGAATGTGCGTTGGCACGATGGGGAGCCGTTCACCGCCCACGACGTAGCGTTTACGTACGAGTTGTACAGCCATCCCGACGTCCTCCGATTGGCGCCCGGGAGCGTGGTGGTCTCGGTCCATGATGACAGTACGGTCACGATCAAGTACGCAGACCCGCGACGCAGGTGGTATGCCAACTACTGGAGCCGGTTCCTGCCCCGCCACCTGCTCGCACACCTGGAACCTCAAGAGCTCTTCTCCAATTGGGATCACTTCTGGCCCCCGGTTGGCTACGGACCCTTCCGGTATGCTCGCCATGTCCCCGAGACCATGGTGGAGCTGGAGGCGAACCCCGAGTGGATCCACGGGCGACCGGCGATTGATCGTGTCAGGATTCGGTTCGGGGGGAATCCCACCGTCGAGTTCGCTGCCGGGAACATCGATGTGGCACACGGCCTCAATCCGACGGAAGCGCTGCGGATCGCCGAACGACCCGGCATCGAGCACTGTATCGAGCCTCTCTGGTTTTCGTCTGTCATCTACTGGAACCACCGGCACCCGGCGCTGTCCGATATCCGCGTGCGTCGTGCCCTGGCCCACTCGATCGATCGGTACGAATTGGCCGCTGTACGGGGCTTTCCACCCGACGTCGCCATGCCGGACGTTCTGCTCACCGAGCGTCAGAGATCCGCTTTTCGGCTCGATATGCGCTCCGAGGGCTGGACGTGGCCCGAAGAGACGCCCCGACCGATCCCGTACGACCTGGAAGCGGCTGCCAGGCTTCTCTCGGAGGCCGGCTGGGTCGATGAAGACGGTGACGGTCTCCGCGAGAGGTCTGGCCTGACGCTCGGATTCGAGCTCCTGACCAGCCCGATCGGGGAGACCGAAGCAGTACTCCTTCAGGAGCAGTTTCGCAGAGTGGGGGCGCGGGTCGAGATCCGGATGCTCAGTACATCGGCTGGCCGCCCTCTCTTCGAAGCCGGTGAGTTCGAAGCCGTCCTCGGAGGCGTCCGCGGGAGCAGTCTGACCCCGAACGCAAACTGGACTATCGCCAGGGGGCTCGCCGGTAACCCTCCCGGAAGTCCCGACCGGCCAGTCGGCTACTTCAACCCCCGCTTCGACAGCCTGGCGGCGGTCAAACCGGGATTCGACGAAGATCTGACGGACGAGATCCAGCGCGAGATGCAAGCGATCCTGCGCGAGGACGCGGTTGTGGCTTTCCTGTTGCCCGAGTTACGAGTGACCGTGTTCCGTGACTGGATCCGTGGACTGAAAGAGAGCTGTTCGAGCTGGCAAGTCCACAAGTGGTGGGTGGAGGATGAAGACCAGTGAACTTTCCTGAAGCCTGAGAGGCGCAATATGTGGGAGACGACCATGCACCAACTTCGCGTCCGCATTCATGTCTGCTTAGCTCTATTCTCCGCAATCGCCATCTCGGCCGTATCGAGTGGCTGCGGAGGGGCAGGCGAATCCGCCGACGGAGTAGCCCACCTCCACGAGGCGTTCGGTGAAGCTCGGGTCGAAGCCGCCGCGGTTCCTGACGGTCTCCCATCCACCGTCGAATGGGCTTTCGAGAGCGCCGACGCTGCCGGATCCTGGCAGCCCCTCCGCCCGTGGAATCCGACGGTGGCCCCGGCCGAACTGGCCCTTGGCGACGGTGCGGTGCGAGTTACGCTTACGGACCGGACGGCCAACCTGAACGGCTTCCTGGTCGGCGGCATCTACGCGTCGTTGGAACCGGCGCACTCGGGGGGCTGGAGCGCTGCGGAGGTCGAGGTCCGCGCTTTCGGCCCCTTGGCGGGAGTCACAATTGGACAGAATCTCCGGACGGGATCGGGGCAGGCGGACGACGCTCCGTGGCCGTTCGAGTCTTGGGGAGGTACGGCCAATGCCGAGCCGGGCGACGGCAACCAGGTGCTGCGGACGCAGTTGTTCGTTCCGGACGGCGCCGAGTGGCGGGAGCTCGGGCTGTGGTTCGGGGCCCCCGAGCCCACCACCATAGAGGTCATCTCCGTTAGGCTGATTCCGAGGGAATCACGCTTCGCAGATGCGGCGGCCGGCGTCTTGGCCGTGGGACCCGCCCCGAATGCGCCTTCAGCTGATGCTGTCGAGGTACCCAGTAGTGCTCTTTACATGTGGGCACCCGGTCGGGCCGAGTACTCGGTTCAGGTTCCGGACAACGGCCGCCTGGATCTTGCTCTGGGGGTGGTGAGAGGAAACGCGCCCGTCACGTTCCGCGTTTCGGCCACGCCGGCGGGCGGCGAGCCCGACGTGGTCCTGGAGGCGGTGGTGTCGGATCCCTGGGAGTTCTCCGCTCGACACGTAAACCTGGCGCATCTCGCCGGCCAGACAGTCGACCTGACGTTGGAGGCAGAGCCAGCCGCCGCCGCGAAGAGAGGCGCGCAGCCGCCGCCGAACATCGCGCTGTGGCGCGACCTGAACCTGTACACGCCTGGCCGGTTGGCCGTGGAGATCGTGGACGCCGCAACGGGTGACCGGACCCCGGTACGGATCCGACTGACCGATGCGGAGGGAGCGACGGCCCCTGTCCCGGCGGCCGCGATCGGAATCCAGTATGGAGCCAACGACGTCGCGGCCGGCTACCAGCTTCTGCCCGACAGCAGCTTCTACGTGGACGGGGCGTTCGATTCCGAGCTGCAGCCGGGCGAGTACCGGATCCATGTCACGAAGGGCTACGAGTACCTGGACCAGGAGATCGAGCTGACCGTGGGGCCCGGGGAGGACGTCGCCCGCTCGATCCAGCTGGAGCGCTGGATCGACATGCCGGCCCGCGGCTGGTATTCGGCCGACGATCACATCCACCTGCGCCGGTCACCGCGGGAGAACCCCCTGATCCTCAAGTGGGTGGCGGCAGAAGACATCCACGTGGGGGCCTTGCTCCAGATGGGGGATTTCTGGACGACGTACTTTTCCCAGTACGCGTGGGGCAGGGACGGGGCCTACCAGTTCGAGGACTACATGCTCACCTCGGGCCAGGAGGAGCCGAGGACGCACGAAATCGGACACACGATCTCTCTCGCGGCCGACGATTTCGTGCGCTATCGGGGCGAGTACTACCATTACGATCGCGTGTTCGACCACGTTCACGCGCTGGGCGGGGTCAGCGGATACGCTCACAAGGGTGTGGGTTTTCACGGGTACCGCGGCCTGACGCTCGACGTGCTGCGCGAAAAGGTCGACTTCATCGA
>JBDHIQ010000117.1:0-7089 GCA_039587395.1 Gemmatimonadota bacterium | reverse complement strand
GTGTCGAACCCGGTCCCGGTCACCTTGTCCCCGAACACCACATCGGTGGCCTCGGTGAAGTGTCCGGACCCGTCGTTCAGGTAGGCCCGGTAGGGAGCCGGGTCGATCTTCCGCTGGGAGAGATCCACGTCGGAGTTGGATGTGACGATGTCCAGGTCGCCGTCTCCATCCAGATCGTGGAAGTCTCCGTCGAACGAGTGATCCCGATCCGCCGGTAGCCGGGCCTCCGTCTGGTCGGTGAAGAACCCCGTACCGTCGTTGATGAGCAGCCGGTTGCGGAGATTTGCGCCGGGAACGAACGCCTGGATGTTGGCGAACAGGATGTCCAGGTCTCCGTCCCCATCCACATCTCCGAAGTCCGCCTCGCGGGTCTCCTCCGGCTCGCTGCGGACGGGAAGCCGGCTCTCGGATTCGTCGGCGAAGTGTCCAGTGCCGTCGTTGATGAAGAGCCGGTTCCGGTCCTCGTTGCCCACGACCAGGTCCTCGTCCCCGTCCCCGTCGACATCTCCGAGCTCTATGTCCTGCGTCACGTCCTCGATCTGCGGGAGGCGTGAAGGGCCTTCGTCCTCGAACTGCCCGGTGCCATCGTTGACCAGAAGCGCATCCTGACCGTTGTTGGCAATCAGGATGTCCGGGGCGCCATCCCCGTTCACGTCGGCCACCAGGACCCCGTTGGAGGTCCCGGTCACGGGCAGCCTGTCACCTTCGTCGGTGAATCGCCCGTTGCCGTCGTTGAAGTACAGCTCGTTCGTCTGGTCGTCCTCGCTCACGATGACGATGTCGAGGTCGCCGTCTCCATCGAAGTCGGCGATCCCCACGTCCTCACTGTCATGCTCGGCGGAGGGGAGGCGGTCGCTCCCGTTCGTGAATTTTCCCTGGCCGTCGTTGAGCAGCAGGATGTTGGGTCCGAACTCGTTGGCGATGACGATGTCCAGATCCCCGTCCGCATCCAGGTCGGCGATGCCCGCGTCCATGGAGAGCCCCTCCAGGTCCGCCACCGGCAGGTGCGTAGCCGAGACGTCGGAGAACCAGGGGGGCGCGCCATCTGCGATGACCGCGCCGCCGCTGCTCTCTTCTCCCGGGGCAGCGTCGCCCCTGGCCGATTCGGCCCGGCAGGAAGCGAGTGACAGCGCAGTAGTGGTGCAGAGCAGGGCTGTCGATACCCTCACGTGATTCTTCATAGTGCGCCAAGCTACTTGACCCGGCCGGACGGGCGGTAGAGGCTACCTGGGTAGGCCAGCGAGCCATGCGGACGTTGCGACAGCTCAAGCGAAGGCATCAGCGGGCTGAGCGGTGCCACGAGCTCAAGGGGGAGTATGTGACGGACGGAAAGACGCTTTCGGCAACCGAGGTAGTCGAGACCCTCATCGATCTCGGTGCGACCCACTTGCTCGGGATTCCGGACAACGATTCGGCCGCGCTTTTCGAGGCGGCACGCCACTACGATGCGCTGTCGCTCCTGACGGTGACCCGGGAGGGCGAGGCGTTCGCTATGGCTTCGGGCCTGTGGATTGGTGGACAGTCACCGGTGGTCTCCATTCAGAATACCGGCCTGCTCGAGAGCGGAGACAGCCTGCGAGGAACCGCGGTCAGAATGGGCATCCCGCTCATTTGCCTGGTGGGCTATCGCGGCTTCGCCAAGATGCGGCGCGCGGGACTGGATCCGAACGACATCCCACCTTCAGCGGAGAGCATGCGGCGTAGCGACGTGGACTCCCCGGCGCTGGTCACCGAGCCGACGTTGACGGCGTGGGGGATTCCATTTTATACGCTCGAGCCGGGACGGGAATCCGAGCAGATCCGCGCTGCCTGGAATCAGGCCAGGGAAGAGGAGCGGCCCGTGGCGCTGCTCGTGACGCTGCCATTCATTTCGCTCCAGATTACCCGCTAAGAGAAAGAATGCTCACGCGGGATGAGGCACTGCAGAAAGGTCCTCAAAAGCCCATTGACGGACCCTGATCCCCGGCGCACTATGATCCTTCCACCAACAAGGGGCTGACTCCCGGTCCACAACGGTCGGTTCCCTTCGCGACTACTGCCTCGAGGATGAGCAGCATGCCAGAGCAGCGGAATAACGATCATTCTCCAGATCCCGATGGCTCCGACCGGCGACAGTTTCTGACTTCTGCATCCAAAGGTGCCATGGTCGCAGGCCTGGTGGGCGGGTACGGTGCGTTTGCCGCCGTAGCGGGCCGCTTCCTGTACCCCTCCAGCACCGGTGACGTGTTGTGGCAGTTCGTGGCCGACGCCGAGTCCATCAAGGTCGGAGAGGCCATACGCTATCGAGGCCCATCCGGAGAGACCATCAACATCGCGCGCCACACACGACAGGGCGACGCCGAGGATTTCACGGCGCTGTCGAGCACCTGCCCTCACCTGGGATGCCAGGTGAGGTGGGAGGGACAGAACAACCGGTTCTTCTGTCCATGTCACAACGGAGTGTTCGACCCGACGGGCATCGCCGTGGAGGGACCTCCGGCCGATGCGGGACAGTCGCTACCGCAATATGACCTCAAGGTAGAGAACGGACTCCTTCACATCGCCGTACCTCCGCCGCGGTTCGCTGGTGCGGCCACGGATGGCGAAGTGATTGAGGATGATGAGTGCGTCAGCGGGCCCGGCCATGACCCCTGTCTGGCGGGTGGTCCGCCACGAAACGCTCCGGGCGGCAACGCTTAAGCGGCACGGGCTCCCAACAGATCGAGAAACGACTGCGATGAGATTCGTTCGCCGCTGGTTCGGTGAGCGCCTGCCGGTGACCGGCACACAGTTTCGGGAACTGACGAACGAGCCGGTTCCATATCACCTGAAGCGCTGGTGGTTCGCGCTGGGAGGCACTCCGGCCTACCTCTTCATCATCCAGATCTTCACGGGTATCCTGCTCGCCTTCTACTACGAGTCCTCGCCCACGACCGCGTACCAGTCGGTCGAGCACATCACGCGCGAGGTCTCATTCGGCTGGTATATCCGGAGCGTGCACAAGTGGGCCGCGACGTTGATGATCGTCGCGGTGATCCTGCACCAGATCCGGGTGTTCTTCACGGGTGCGTACCGGCGCCCGCGAGAGATCAACTGGATGGTGGGCATGTGCCTCCTGCTGTGCACCCTGGCGGCGGGCTTTACCGGGTACAGCCTGGTCTACGAGCAGCTCAGCTTCTGGGGCGCCACCGTCGGGGCCAACATCACCGACACGGTTCCGCTGATAGGCGGCTTCCTGAAGCGCATGATGCTGGCTGGCGACAGCTACAATCAGGCTACGCTGTCGCGCTTCTTCATCCTGCACGCCGCCGTGGTGCCCGTGATGATCGTGTTCCTCATCGCGATCCATATCACGGTGATCCGGATGCAGGGTGTCACGGAATTCCGGTTCAAGAACGAGGAAGAGGGCGTCACCAAGACGTTCAACTTCTTCCCGGACCACCTGTACACAGAGTTGATCATTGGCCTGGTCCTGATGATCGTGCTCAGCGCCCTGGCCACCATCCTCCCGGCTACGCTGGGTGAACCGGCGGACCCCCTCAGGACCCCTGATGTCATCAAGCCGGAGTGGTTCTTCTACGTGGCCTTCCGCTGGCTGAAGCTGTTCAGCGGGACGGCCGCCGTCCTGAGCATGGGATTCATCGTGTTCGTGATGTTCGGTTGGCCGTTCATCGACGAGTGGATCCGGAAGCACACAAGGTTCCAGGAAGCAAGCGTATGGCTGGGCATCATCGGTGCCCTGACGATTATCGCCCTGACCGTCTGGGAAGCGGTGGCCAGACACTGACGGGGCGCGAACGACGGACCGATCACCAAGACAGCGATCGTACGCATAGGGGAAATCCATGAGTCTCGAGACCAAGCGCATCGTGATTGCCGCCCTGGGCGGCCTCTTCCTGCTCTCCCTGGTCTTCGTCCAGTGGATGGAGACGGCCCGGAAGGCCGAGGAAGCCGGCATCCGCGCCCCCCACGTCTCGGTTCCGGCCCAGTCCAGGGAGTGCGTGGAGTGCCACGCCCAGGAGAATCCCGGCATCGTGAATCACTGGGAAGGCAGCACTCACGCGGTGAAAGGCGTTGGCTGCGTGGGTTGCCACGAGGCCGATCTGGCCGACGCTGACAGCTACCTGCACCACGGGGCGCAGATTGCCACGATCGTGACGCCGGGGGACTGTGCCCGGTGCCACGATCACGAAGCGGCCGAGTTCGCCCAGAGCCATCACGCCGCCGCGGGCAACATCCTCGCCTCGCTGGACAACTTCCTGGCCGAAACGGTCGAAGGCGCCAGACTGGCCTTCAATCCGCACTCGCCCACGCCGGGGAAGGCGGTGGATTCGGTGAACGGTTTGGCCAGTGCGTTCTCCGGTTGCCAGCAGTGTCACGGTTCCAAGGTGGCGCTCACGTCGGCAGATGGCAGCACCATCACCGCCGACGACCTGGCTCCGGACGAAGAGGGGCGGCCGACCAATCTGGATGCCGTTGGCCAGATCGTGAAGGACGAAAACGGAAAGCCGGTCCTGTATGCAGGCACCTGGCCGAACACTGGCATCGGACGCCTGAACCTGGACGGAACGCGTGGCTCGTGCACCGCTTGTCACAGCCGGCACGACTTCTCCCCGCGGCGCGCCCGCCAGCCCGAGAACTGTGGCAAGTGCCACCTGGGTCCCGACCACCCGCAGAAGGAGATCTACGAGGAGTCGAAGCACGGAATCGCTTTCCGTGACATGAAAGACCAGCTGAATCTGGACGCCGAGAACTGGGTCCTGGGGGTCGACTACGCGGCCGCGCCGACGTGCGCCACCTGCCATATGTCCGGGAACATCCGGAACGGCGGCCGGATCACGCATGACCCGGGCGAGAGGATCTCCTGGACCAACCGTCCCGCAGTCAGCCTGGTGATGGATACGGATGTGAACCACAGCATCGTCACCGAGACGGATCCGGCGACGAGACGATCCCTGATCCACGACACGGCCGATCAGAAGCGGGACAGAATGAAGGAAGTCTGCTCCCACTGTCATACAACCGCCTACGTCAACTCGTTCTACCGGCAGTACGACGACCTGGTGATCCTTTACAACGAGAAGTTCGCCAAGCCCGGCCTCGCGATCATGGCCGCGCTGGTACAGAACGACCTGCGCACGCCCACCAACTTCGACGAGGAGATCGAGTGGACTTGGTTCTACCTCTGGCACCACGAGGGTCGCCGGGCGCGGCACGGCGCTTCGATGATGGCGCCGGACTACACCCACTGGCACGGTATGTACGAGGTGGCCGAGCGCTTCTACATGGAGCTGATACCTCAGGCCCGCGAAGCCATTCAGCACGCTCGGGACGAAGGCCGGTCCGGTGCCGCGCAGACTGTGGAAGCGGTCGTCAACGAGATCCTGGCCCGTCCGGAGCACGTGTGGTTCGAGGAAGGGGCGGAAGCGCAGGCTGAGCGAATCCGGCAGGAGATGGAACGCCGCTATGGGGAAGGGCAGCAGAACTGATGCCCTCCGCCGTCGGCGAAACACGGACGTAGAGCGAAACAGAACCGATACCCGAGGAAGAATCGTCATGAGACGGAGAAGCTTCCTGAAGACGGTTGGCGCAACGACCGCCGGAATCGCGGCGTACTCGTGTGCCGACAGCGAGGAGGCCCGGCGCCTGCAGGGAAGCGCGGGAGCGCTGGCCGACGCGGACCTTGAATGGAAGAAGGCGCCGTGTCGCTACTGCGGCACGGGGTGCGGCGTGCAGGTTGGCGTGAAGGACGGCCGGGTTGTGGCCGTCCGCGGGGACGAGGCCAGCCCTGTGAGCCGCGGCCTCATGTGCGTGAAGGGGTACCACCTGCCGGGCATGCTGTACGGCGAGGATCGGCTGAAGTACCCGATGCTCCGGGACGGCGACGGGTGGAAGCGCATCTCCTGGGATGAGGCGTTCGAGCTGATCGCGTCGAAGTACCAGGAAGCGCTGGACGAGAGCGGACCGGAGTCGGTGGCCATCTACGGATCGGGTCAGTGGACCGTGTTCGACGGCTACGCCGCTTCCAAGTGGTTCCGCGCCGGGATGCGCAGCAACAACGTGGAGCCCAACGCCCGCCTCTGCATGGCCTCCGCCGTCACCGGCTTCATGACGCAGTTCCAGAGCGATGAGCCCATGGGCTGCTACGAGGACTTTGAAGCCGGCGACGACTTCATCCTCTGGGGCAACAACATGGCCGAGATGCACCCGGTCCTGTTCTCACGGATTCTGGCGAACAAGCGCGAGAACCCGGGCGTCCGGATCGTGGACATCGCGACACGCCGTACTCCATCGTCGGACTACGCGGACATGTACGTGGAGTTCACGCCGGGCAGCGACCTGGCGCTGGCCAACGGCATCCTCCACCTCCTGGTCAGGAACGGCCGGGTGAACCAGGCGTTCCTGGATGAGAATGTCGTCTTCAAGCGCGGCATCGAGGATCTGGAGGCTATCGGGTTCGGCTGTTGGGGCGAGGATGGATTGGGATTGGAGCCGTCCGATGGACCGGCAGAACGATACGGGTTCCGCGATCAAGGAAGGGACTCGTCGCTGGCCGAGCTGGAGGAGTTCCTGGCGGACTACACCCCGGAGCGGGTGAGCGAGATTTCGGGCGTGCCGGTGCAGCAGATCCACGCGCTGGCCGAGATGTACGGAGATTCGGGCCGCGGGACGGTCAGCCTGTGGTGCATGGGCGTGAATCAACACACGCGCGGCACCTGGATGAACAACCTGATCACGGATCTACACCTCATCACCGGCAAGATCAGCCGGCCGGGAAACAATCCGTTCAGCCTCACCGGGCAACCGTCGGCCTGCGGAACCGTCCGGGAAGTGGGCACGCTCACACACCGCCTGCCTGCCGATATGGTGGTGATGAACCCGGAACATCGCGCGATAGCCGAAGAGATATGGGAAGTGGAGCCGGGTACGATCGATCCAGCGCCCGGCTATCACACCATGGACATGTTCCGCGCCTTAATGCGCGGCGACGTCAAAGTCATGTGGGTGCAGGTCACGAATCCGTGGGTCAGCATCCCCAACCTGAACCGCATCACGCGCGAGCCCGGCGACGGCCGATTCGTCATCGTCAGCGATATCTATCCCACGCCC
>JBDHIQ010000116.1:0-8539 GCA_039587395.1 Gemmatimonadota bacterium | reverse complement strand
GTGCTGACGCATGAACCGGGAGTCAGGTCTGGTGGTGAACCCTCGGGCCAGGCGAAAGAAGCCCTTTTCTCCATGGCGCTCCACGTCGTGAAGCGTGTAGCCCAGCCTCCGGGTAGCGTCCGCGCACCGATTCATCACGATCTCACAGCGGTCCTCCCAGGATCGCTCGATGAGGAACCACGGCCCGGCCGCGAATCCGGTTCCGTGCAAGGACGCATGTACCAGAAACGGCTGCGGATCCGTGTTCCACCACTCGTACACGGCGACGTTCTCAGGGCGCGCCTTCCCGTCGTCGGAGATCTCGGGGAAGCCGAACTCGATGTCGTCACCCGGCAGTTCGCGCAGCACGTGGGCCAGGTAGCGACCGAGATCGTACTCCGGATCTGAATCTCCGTACCACAGCCTGTTCCGAATTTCGCCATCGGGGTTGATATGAGGAACGATCCACCAGGCGTACTCGCGGATCATCGCGTCGGACGCGTCCAGTGAGGCCAGGTATGCCGTCAGGTGGCGGAGGAGCCGCGGTCCCACCGGCTCGTCCGCATGGCAACCGGCCAGGAGGCTCACCCGCCTGGATCCATCGCCGAACCGGAAGCCCCGGATGGGACGTCCTTCTCGGGACCGGCCAATCACCTCTCCGGCTTCCTTACTGTCCGCCGGCGGGGGAGTCCCGAGAATAGCTCCAATCCGTTCGTACAGCGTTTCAACCGTCATGTGAGCGCTCTCCCGGGGTTCGGTTGGCACCGTCCGGTCTATCGTCGATCGGCACCAGGCGCGCCAGGTAGCTGTCGTGCTTGCCCTCGAAGGCCAGATGGCACGTCCAGCCTGCGGCGGCAGCCCGTTGCTGAAGCACGCGGGCGCCCACGTACAACTCGCGAAACGGTGGGGCCACGTCCCCGTCGTACTCGAGCCGAATCCAGGCCTCACCCGGGTAAGCGTCCGGCCCGGCGGGTTCATCCGGCCAGGTGATGGAAACGGTCTCGCTCGAGTGCTCAACCTCCACCGGGGAGACTTCCGCCGAGTCGACAAGCAACTGACCGCCTGGCGCCAGCAATCTCCGTGCATGGCGGAGAAACCGATCAAGCCCCTGCAAAGTTTCCACCGGGCCGGTGCCGTTCATGAGCATGAGGATCGTGTCGTAGGTCTGACCGGACAGTTCGAACATGTCGGCTTCACGGACCTGGACCACTCCACGGTCTCTCATCACCTGCACTGCCTCCGGTACGATGTCGATGGCGGTGACGTCGAAACCGCGGGCCATTAGCTCCAGGGAGTGGACCCCGGTCCCCGCTCCGGCATCGAGGACCCGCCCGCGGCACAGCTCCAGTGCGTATCGCTCGAAGGCGAAGAACTCGTCCGGAGTTCGGAAGAACACTCCGACCGGGAACTCTTCGTGCTCGCCCAGGCTGGAGTGCAACACCAGCGGCGTGGAGCCGCTGCCCGGACTCACGCTATCCATCAGGTAGCATGGCGGCGCGTACGTCCACCGCTCGAACGCCCTCCACCTGGACCGTCTTGCTCCTGCTACGCTGCCCGGCCGCAATCGTGACCGCAGACTTCGATACCCCAAGCCTGCGGGCCAGAAAGACGATCAGCGCCTTGTTCGCGGCGCCCTCCACAGCCGGGGCGGACAGGCGGATCTTCACGGCAGCGCCGTACGCTCCTGCTACCTCGGAACGCGACGCCCGGGGCTGCACCCGAACGTCGAACCGCACTACGGACGGCGAGCTATCTCCCACCTCGAGGATTCTCATGCCGGGCGGGAGGATCCCGGAGTCGAGGATGTCTGTGCGCCGTCCGGTCCAGCCATCGGGCCGGCGTCGGCCAATCCCGTGTTCGCACCGGGCGTCGCGTCGCGATAGGCGGCTACCTCGAAACCATTGGCGCGATAGGGGTCGCGACCCCTGACGGCCGCGGTGAGGCTGGCGACCAGATAGGCCGGCACGAACAGAGGGCCCCAGCGTTCGCACTGGGCGACGTGGATTCGCTCGTGGTCTCGGGTCGCATCCAGGCTTTCTGCATCTCGTCCAAGCACGATATGCCCCAGGGTCATGGCTCGTGCGCCGCCCACCAGGGGCACGCCGCGCCGCAGGAACCAGGCGACCGCTCGACCGTGCGTCTCGATGACTCCGTCCACTATGCGGGTCCGCCCTCCGCTCACAACGGACAGGGCCAGGAACGGGAGCCCCAGCAACGTCGTGGGCAGCGACCAGACATATGCGATGAGCCTTGGCATAGTCACCCAAGCTACACGCGCATGGTATCTACTGGGAAACCAGGCTGGCTGCCGGTAGCCCGTTGACCCATCTTTGAAACGTAGATCTTCAGTGCCCGAGCGCGGTTGGAACGGCCCGGGTCAAGAGATGCAGCCCAATCCGTGGTTCTCCAGGGAGGTCCAGATGCCCGATTCCAGTGTGCGCGGTAAGTTCCTGTGGTACGAGCTCATGACCTCCGATCCGGCCGCCGCCGCCGGCTTCTATACTCGCGTCACCGGCTGGACAACGGCCGACTGGGAGGGCGGCGAGATGCCCTATACCATGTGGATGGTCGGCGAGGCGCCGGTAGGCGGAGTGATGGAGCTGCCGGAGGATGCCCGAGCCGGCAACGTGCCTCCTCACTGGATAGCATACGTGGGTACCCCCGACGTCGACGCCACGCTGGCCCGGGCACAGGAGCTGGGAGCCACCGTCCTGGTCGAGCCGATGGAGATCCCGGACGTCGGCAAGCTGGCGTTCCTGGCGGACCCGCAGGGTGCCGCGTTTGCCATCTACACGCCGGCAGAGACGCCGCCGGGGGAGGCGCCCGCCGGGGTGGGCCGGTTTTCCTGGCATGAGCTGGCCACATCGGACTACGAATCGGCCTGTGGTTTCTACCAGGACCTGTTCGGGTGGGAGAAGACTCAGGCGGTGGACATGGGAACCGGCATTTATCAGATGTATGGTTGGGGTGATATCACCCTTGGAGGAATGTACAACAAGCCTCCGGACTTTCCGGCGCCCCCCCACTGGCTTCTGTACGTGACGGTGGACGATGTGCACGCCGCCGCGGAGCGCGTGAAGGAGTCCGGTGGCCAGGTGCTCAACGGACCGATGGAGGTTCCGGGAGGAGACTGGGTGGCCCAGTGCATGGACCCGCAGGGCGCCACGTTCGCCATTTACTCGGCCGTCAGCAGCGAGTAACCACGGGCCCGGGGGCGACGGGCCGATTCCGTCGCCCCACCCACCCGAGACTCTTAGCCGGCCCGTCTCAGCTGCTGTTGGCCCCCGCTGATTTGTGGATCCGGTACAGCCGCACGTGCTCCACGTCCAGCTCATCGCGCCACACCCCGGCGAGCCGACCCTCATGAATCTGGAGCACCCGGAATCGCTCCGGCACTTCAACCTCGCCCAGGTAGGTACCGTCCGGCGCGAACACATCCCAGCGAACGGGTTGTTCCTGGATGCGTGTCCACTCGCTGACCCAGAGATGCCTGTCTGAATCGACCAGGATGCGGCCGTAGGCGGGCCGCGAATCGGGCGCCTGGACGTCATCGTACATGCGTTGCAGCATCTGCCGCTCGTTCTGCGGCCGGCCCGCCATCTCGGCATCGATGAACCGGTCCAGGTCCGACTGGGTCAGGCGGAGATCCTGACCCGTCCGCCGCACCAGCCTCTTCAGGCCGCCCGCACGGGTGTACAGTTTAATCTGGTAGGTGGTCTGATCTCCGACCCAGACGCTGTCTCCCTGCCGGGCTGCGGTTGCGGTGCGCGCGTACGGTGGGGCGCTCATCACCCCGCGGCCGTCTTCGGTTCCGATGAACACCTCGCGCCCGGGGTGAAGGCCGATGGTGTCCAGAGAACTGCCGTCGGGAGCCAGCACCACCACGGCCGCGAGCGGACGAACCAGCCCTCCTACCTCCTCGTGCATAGTGGAGGACCAGTACTCGCGGAGAAGGAAGGATCCATCCGACAGCCGTCCTACCGCCTCGGCGCCGGATAGCGTCCCCCCCACGGAAACTGTGCGTTCCGTCCTCCCGTCCATCCCGAGTATCGTGAAGCGACGGGTGCCGAAGTCGTAGACCCACAGCGAGTCGCCAGGGCCATGGCCGAGCCCGGTCAGGCGCTGGTACTCGCCCGGTCCTTCACCCGCCCGCCCCGAGCCGGAGATGTAGTTCCCGGCGCTGTCGTAGAAGCGGATCTGGCTGGATCCCGCATCCGCCACCACGACCGTTCCGTTGGGACCCACTAGCACATCCTCGACCCGGTCGAACTGGAGCTCGACTGCGCCGCTTGCCGAACCGATAGACAGCTCGGGAACGGTCGCAATCCTCCAGCGCGCTTCCTCGGACCACGCGCCCCGGGAGCTCTCCACGATCGTGACACCCGCACTGTCTCTTACGGTACTGGACGGCTGCGAGGAAGATTCGCTGCACCCGACTGCCGAAAGGATCGTCACCGAAGCGGCCAGCCACAGGCGAAGCGTTTGTCGGGTCATTGATTTCGCCATTCTCGGGCGCAGCCCGCTGGACGGCTTGGCGATCCGCAGGGTGCCGGGCCGGCCCTGAAACGGGCCTGCGCGACCGGGAGCCGGGTCGTTAGCCTGCCACTCCGGCGGCAGCCGGGTCGACGAATGCCCCGGACTCGCGGCAGAACGTGCACACCCGCCCGATGCTGCAGAAGGCCAGAAGTTCCACTTCCGGGGAGAGGTATCCCTCCTCTGAGGGCTCGTTTCCCAGCAGATCGGTACTCAGGTATTTCTTGTTGCTGTCGGGAAACAGCGTGACGACCGTGGAGTCCGCACCCAGCGCGTTCTGCGCCATGAGTGCGGCAATGAAGTTGCCGCCCGAGGAGATCCCGACCGCCAGACCCAGCTGCGTTGCCAGCTTCTGGGCCATGAGGATGGCATCACCGTCGTCCACACTGACCACGTCGTCCAGGTAGCCCAGATCGACGATGGGCGGAATGAACTCGTCCGAAACCCCCTGAATCCGGTGCTTCCCCACCCGGCAGCCGGTCGACAAAGTCGGCGAATTTGACGGCTCCATGGGGTGCAGCTTGACCTGCGGGTGCATGGAGCGCAGGAACCGGCCCGCCCCCATGATGGTCCCACCCGTGCCCACTCCGGCCACGAACGCATCGGGAATCAGGCCACTACCTTGAAGCTGCCACCAGATCTCCGGACCGGTGGTGGTCTCGTGGGCGTCGCAATTGTCTTCGTTCGCGAACTGGCGTGGCAGGAAGGAATCCGGCTCCTCCTCCGCCAGCTCTTCAGCCAGCCGTATGCTGCCGACGAAACCCCCCTCCTCCGGGCTCACCATCCGGATGGAGGCGCCGAACGCTCGAATGAGATTGATTCGCTCGGCGCTCATCCAGTTCGGCATGAAGATAGTGACCGGGTGGGCCAGAGCACGGCCGATGGCGGCGAAGGAGATCCCCGTGTTGCCGCTGGTGGCTTCGATGATGCGGGCACCGGGTGCGAACGTCCCGCGCTCGTAGGCGCGTCGGACGATGTGGAGCGCCATCCGATCCTTGACGCTGCCCGTCATGTTGAGGCTCTCCGCCTTCACGTAGAGGACTCGGGGCTCTCCGCGAAACAGGAGTTCGATGGCCAGGAGCGGTGTGTTGCCGATCAGCGCTCCAAGGCCCAGGAGCCGGCGCTCCAGGTAGTCGTACCGGACTTTCACTGGCTGCCGCCGGCACGCATGCGGTTAGCCGCCTCGTCGCTTCATGAACTCGAACACGGTGCGGCAGCCGTTGCAGTAGTACTGGCTGGTGGACAGCGCCGAGCCGAACGTGGAGAACTGTTCGGTATCAGGTGAGCCGCAAAACGGACACGCGATGGCATCCGGCAGCGACTCACTGTGCAGAGGGTCATCCAGAGCCATCGGCTCCGCCGCATCATCGATCCGCTCCATGGTCAGTCCATCAACAGCTGGCGGTTCAGGTCACCGCGCACCCGGGCAAGCGTCCCGGAATCCGGCCCGCCGCCCTCGGGACCGCGACGCCTCGTGGCATCCCACCCATCAAACGAGGGCTGCGAGCGGCTCTGCCACACGCCCCCTGCCGTTGTGGCCAGCTCCAGTCCAGCCGCCTCGACCGCCGGCCCCACCTGTTCCAACCAGCGAGCCCGCAGCCCGTCCGCGTCCAGGCTTGTGATGCCCGTCCGGTGCAGCGCCCCGAACGTGGAATCATCGGCCGGCCCGAACCAGCGCAGGCACACGTTCCAGCCCCCGGTCAGTGAGCTTCGCAGCGCGTCTTTCCCCGCCGGGGTTCTGGCCATCATGGCCAGCCAGCCACGCGCGTGCTCGAAGTGGAACCTTTCTTCCTCCAGGAGTTTGCGCACCTTGTAGTGGATCGGTTCGTAGCTGCTCTCCTGCAGCGACTCGAAGACTACGGAGAGCGCCGTGTCGACCAGGAGGTTCAGCGCCAGCAGACCCTGCCACTCGTCCACCGGTTCATCCAGCAGCTCCATGCTGACGTACTCTCCGGCTGTTCGATCGTGCTCCAGGTGGGCCGGATCCAGACCGAAATCACGCAGCATCGCGTAGAGCGTGCGGCTGTGCCCCCACTCGTCCTGTGCCATCGCCGAGCAGGCAATCCCCGCCTCGAGCGACGGAGCGCCAAGGATCCAGTCCGAGTACCGCATGCCGAGGAGGCGCTTGTTGTCGGCCAGGCTGAGAATCAGATCGCCCAGCTCTCCCTGCGCCTCCGCCGGCACGTCGGCCGCCGAGCCGTAGCCCGGGCTTGTGCTGTCGCTCATGCGGGCACTCCGTATCCGGGAGGTGAATCGGTATCGGCTGGTGATCCCTCCCCGACCGGGGTCTCGTGTGCAACCGTGAACGGCGCCTCTGCACGGTTCACCGCGCTGAAGGCCTCGCGGGAAGCCACGGCCATCTCGAACCACTTCTGCTCATCGTACGTAGTCCATGCGTAGACCCGGGCCAGCTCGGACCCGGGCGCCGTCACCGAACCGATGTGCTCGAAGCGATCTTCGCGCTTCCGGCGGGCAAAGACCTCGAAGATCCTGTCATCATCCAGTGGATTGCCCATCAACCATTCTCCTGCTTTTCCGCGTCGGATGGCACCGAGCGGCGCTTGGGCTCAAACCGACACGCCGACGCCGGCCAGGGCTTGCCGGCCGCGTTCGCTGATTCTCTCGTTGGACCAGGGTGGATCCCACACTTCCTGAATGGTCACACGCTCGATTCCAGGCTCCTCCAGCAGGCGCTCCGTGATGTCCCACTTGATGAAGTCCTTGCACGGGCAGGCCATGGCCGTAAAGCTCAGAGATACCTGCACTTCTCCGGTCTCCTGGCCGGATGTGACCCCGTAGATCAGGCCCAGATCGACAAGCGAGATGGGGAACTCCGGATCCGACACGTCATACAGGGCCCGGAACGCTCGCTCGGCCAGATCGGCGGGCGGCGTGTCGAATTCGGGCGGGGGCAGGATGTCCAGTCGGCGTCCCTGCGTCTCGGAAAGGACCGCGGCCCAGTTCATGGCCTCCGCAGTGTCACCATCCACGGCGCGGTCATCCGGGGCACCGCCTTCCACCTTGCCTCGTTTTAGCTGTACCAGATCCATCGGCCTGCCTGTCTCTATGCCGCAAGCATCTTCTCGACCGCAAAGCGACTCTTGCGGACGGAGTTGACGAATTCCTCGTTCATGGGTCCGCGGCCACGCCAGCGCTCCCATACCTGATCCCAGGTGATCGGTTCGTCGAACAGCCACTTCTTGGCATCCGGGTCGTATTGAACGGGGAACTCGAACTCGAGCTCCACCTGCTCCGTGTCCGGATTGACGTGTGCGGGCACTTTGACCCCGATCTCGTCGCACAACGGCACCACAGCGCTGAGCCAGGTTTGCCGCAGCTGATCGTTGGTCATGCCCTTGAGCTTGAAGTCCAGCTGGGCGTTGTGGTGCTTCTTCGTGTCCGGCATTCCGAACCACTCCACACCCATGGGGAACATCCAGTCCACGGCGCTCTGGACCATGTCGCGGGCCTCTCCGCCAGCCTGGCACAGCCGCCGCATCCATACCTCGCCGTGGCGCAGGTGGAAGTTCTCCTCCATTCCCACTTTGACCAGGCCGCGCTTGAGTGGTCCGTAGCTGGTGTTCCGGTGGACGTCGCCCAGCAGGGTGATGCCGGCCCGGTCGTACAGCCCGTTGGCTACAACCAGTTCGGCCCAGTTCTCCAGTGGCTGGTCGAACCCATACGGGTTCTTGAACTTCTCCGGTGGCCGCTCGTACAGGAGCCAGTGGCGGTCTACGCCCAGATCCTCCAGGAGACGGTACGCAATGTTGGCATGGGCCATCTCGTCCTGGATGATCGCGGTAGCCGAGACCATGGTGTTGGTGGACGGCGCATCCCTGGCCGCCATCTGATAGGCGGGCGCGCTCATCAATTCTGTATCGCCCTGGACGGTCAGCTGGGTGATGAGGGCCTTCTTGTACGAAGGGGTCATGTCGGCTTCCGTCTCGACGATGAACCCCTCCTGGACCTTCCTCATCAGCTCTTCATCGGTGAATCTCGCCACTATCGTCTCCTGTCTGTCGGATCA
>JBDHIQ010000115.1:0-17429 GCA_039587395.1 Gemmatimonadota bacterium | reverse complement strand
CGAGTGTTCTGGACGAAGTTGGCGTTGACCTTGAAGTCCGTGACTGGACTGAGCTTCTGGTTGTGGCTCACCCTGAATTCAACCGAGTTGGCGCCGTCCTCGCCAAAGCTGTAGCTGGCCATCACGTTTCCGCGGAGAAACTTCTTTCGCACGTCGTAGCGGAACGCACCGTTGAAGCGCACAAAATTGTTGCTGAACCAGTCGATAGTGAGCTGGGCGTCGTAGAATGGACTGAGGGCAAAGTAGTACCCGAAGTCCGAAATCTGCCGGTCGAAGTCGCCACCGCCGATGATATCATTGAAGCCGAAGCGTGGCGGCAGGAAACCGCTCCGGCGGCCCGGACGGATATCCTGTGCGAAGAACGGGAGCCAGATGAGCGGGACGTCGTGTATGTACAAAACCACGGGCCACGCTACGATCACCTGCTCGTTGACGATCTTGATCTGGCCCGCCTTGAAGAAGTAGTGCGGATCGTCAATCTCACAGGACGTGAACTGCCCCGTTTCGACGTAAGCGGTCCCGGTCCCGGCCAGCGTCGCCGTTCCCCGCACGAACCACTCGGTCCCTCGCTCCGCAAAGGCGGTCCGGGCATCCATGATCGTCCCCGTCTGCCGAGAGACGTCATAGTAGAGGGCCGAGTCGTTGGTGACCTCGTTCACTCCCTGGCCCGATAGACTGATGTTGCCTTCGGCCGCGATGAACTGGGCGCCGGCCAGGTAGGTTATGGTGTCGGCCTGCAGTTCTGATGTAGCGTAGTTTGCCTGCGCGTCACCGCGCAGCGTGACCGATTCCTTGATCACGTCCAGCTCTACGCGCTCGCCCCGGTATTCGACGGTCCGATACCCGCCCAGGGCCATGAGGTTGTCGAACACGTCGTCCGGTTCGGGAAAGCCGCCTTCGGGCGCTTGTTCGCTGGTGTCTACAGTGACTGCAGCCGTGTCCTGCCCGGCCACCAGGGTGTCCGCTGGAATAGTGTCGGCGACCGCCGGGACGGTGTCGGCGCGCATGCTGTCGACCGGTATCGTATCGGCAGGAATGGGCTCGGGCGCCGCGATGGTGTCAGTATCGGCCACCACGGCTCCGGGAACCACGATCGTGTCGGTGTCGGCCCGCACTTCTCCGGGGACCACCACGGTGTCGGTGTCGGCGGCAAACCCACGGGTATCGAGGCGCGGGTGAGCGGCCTCCGTCGCCCTGGCGTTGGCGTAGATTCCGGCGCTCGCCAGAAGAGCGGAGCCCAGGAAAAGCCGAAGCAGCGCCTTTGCGATCCCCATTACACCGAGCTACCCCGTCGCGTCATCCCCGTTAGCGTGTGGCGGGCCGAGTCAGGCCGGGCTTCCTTCGCCCTCCGGCGTCTCCTCCCTGCGTCGATCCGGCCGCACGAGCACCCGGATCAACCAGATCGAGAGTTCGTACAGGAGCACGAGCGGAGCCATCATCATCATCATCGTCCACGGGTCTGCCGGCGTAAGCATGGCGGAGAGGACTGCGAGCACGACGATGGCGTGCCGGCGGAACCGGCCCAGAATCTCGGGTGTCACGATGCCGATGGAGGCCAGAAGCACGAGAACGACCGGGAGCTCGAATATCACACCGAACGCGAGGCGAACCGCAGGTACTCATCCACGGTGATCATCGGCGTGAGGGCCTCTGCCTGGAACGTCAGCAGGAAGTTGAGGCCCAATGGAAGCACCAGGAAATACGCCATCGCGACGCCTGCCAGGAACAGGAAGAACGCCACTGCGATGGCCGGGATCACGTACTTCCGCTCTCTCTCGTAAAGCGCCGGGGAAAGAAACGCCCACAACTGGTACATGATGACCGGCAGCGCGGCGATCAGGCCTGCGATGAACGCCAGCTTGAAGGTCACGAAGAAGGGTGTCGTCGGGCTGAGGTACTTCAGCGTCTCGCCGGGCATTAGATCACGGATGGGCCGCTCGAGAATGCCGATCACGTTGAAGTGGTAAACGAGATAGAACCCGACGAAGAAGCCGATAATCATCGCGACGAGGCTCCAGATGATCCGCCATCGCATTTCCTCGAGGTGATCGAGGAACGGCATCTCCGCTGAACCGTCCGCTTTGCGCCAGCTCACCCTTCGTTCTCCTCGTCCGTCGCGAACAGGTCTACCTGCCCCGCCGACTGGTAGCGCGCCCGAATCAACAGCTCCCGGACCTCTTCCATGAACTCCGTCGTATCCTGGAAGTTACGATACACGGACGCGAAGCGAACGTAGGCGACTTGATCCAGTGCCCTCAACCGCAGCATGACCATCTCACCCAACTCTCGGCTGCTCACTTCCCGCATGTCGGACGTCTGAAGAGCCTCTTCCACATCGTCGACGAGTGCTTCGATATCGGAGAGTGACACCGGGCGCTTGGCGCAGGCGATCTGAATACTGGACAACAACTTGGAGCGATCGTACGACTCGGACGAGCCGGTTCGTTTCTGCACTACGAGGGGTTCTTCTTCAATATGCTCGTAGGTGGTGAAGCGACGGCCGCAGGCCGTGCATTCACGGCGTCGACGAATCGCCCTGCCGCCTCTGCTCGTGCGGGAGTCGACGACGCGGTCCTCGGGGTGGTCGCAACCGGGGCAACGCAAAGAGCAGCCCGATCAGCCCGTCGGGGCCGACTCGATCAGAGGCCACGCAGAAGCGGGGGGCGTGGCCCTGATCATCAACTTCTCAGCTTGCTGAGCTGATCCCGGGCCAGCTCGGCCTCCGGACTATCGGGGTATCCCAGTTCTACGCGCTCGAAAAAACGCCGCGCTTCACCGGTATTCCCGCGCTCCAGCTCCAGCATGCCACTCTTGTACAGGGCGGTCGGTGCGCGACGCGACTCGGGGTACAGCTCCAGGACCCGTGCATACTCCTGCAGGGCCCGCACAGCGTCCGATTCGGCCGCATACGTCTCGGCCAGGAAGTACTGCGCATCCGGGGCCAGGTCGTCGTCCGGATAGTTGGCGAGAAAGTCTTCGAATCCCGAACGGGCCGTGGCATAGGAGCCGCGTCTGAATTGCTCCTGCGCGGCCCCGTAGAACAAGCTCGGTTCGTCCCTGCCGCCCCCGCCCGTGACTTCACCGCCGCCCGGAATGGGAACCACGGCGGTGGTTGACCGGCCGGCCTGCAGCTCGTTGAGCAGCTGATTGTTCTGGCTGACCAGGGCCATCACCTGGGCGATCTGGTCGCCAAGGCTGTCGAACTGCCGTTGCAGCTCTCCGCGACCGGCCAGATCCCTTCGCCCCTGCGTACCCAGGCTGTCGAATGCTATGCCGAGCTGAGCCAGAATGGCGTCCTGTCGGTCCGCCATGTCCCGGATCTCCTCGAGCATGGTAGTCTCGAGTCGCGACACATCCTGCTTGGTGGCACACGCAGCGCTCACCACGCCGACAAAGCCGAGGAGGAACAGCCGCTTGATCACAGGTCACCCATATTGACCATGACGAACTCGTCACGGCGGTTCTGCGCCCACGCGGACTCGTTGCTCATGTTGACCAGGGGACGCTCCTCGCCGTAGCTCACGGTGCGGAACCGGTCGGCATCCAGCCCCAGGCTCACCAGATACCGCATGGCCGCGTCGGCCCGCCGCATGCCCAGTGCAAGATTGTACTCCAGGGAGCCGCGTTCGTCGCAATGACCCTCGATGGTAAGCGTCACGCCCGGGTGCTGGCGCAGGGCGTCGGCCTTCAGCTGAAGCACGGCTGCTGCCTCATCGGTGATGTCCGACTTGTCGAACTCGAAGTGGACTCGCGCGGTGATGGCCTCCAGAGCATCGACCCTGTCGATCGTCGCAGCGGCCGAGAGGGCGCACTCCGTTCCTGGATAGTCGCGCTGGGCCTGACGGAGCAGCTCTCTAGCCGTGTCGAAGTTCCCGGCCTCAAGGGCAGCCAGGGCACGGTCACACAAGCGTGCAGACTCGGCCTCCAGGCGGGCGGCTTCGGCCTCTGCGTCGTAGTCGGTGGTGTCTACCACCGGATCCGGCTCGGGCTGCACGGGTTCGGGTTCGGGATTGCGTGCGCACCCTGCCGCGAGCAGGACCGCTAGGAGGGCAAAACCGGCGAGTCGAGCACTACGGTACATGACGGGATCTCCTTTGCAGGCCCGAGAATTGAGTTCGATCTGTTGGAAGGGCACCACCGCCGCCCCCGCAACTCCCCACTCGAAACAAGGTATCGTCGGCCTCCACGATCGCAAGCGGGCCAAACTCGGCGTCGCGCAGGTTCGACCGGTCCACCGCGCTGCTCATCTTCCGGCGGGAATCGGACCCGACCAGTCGGGCACCTGATCCACCTGGCCCGACGTCAGGATCCGTGTTCTTCCGCTCACCGTGTCCAGAATCAGGAGGCGGTACCCCTCCTGCGTCTGAGAGGTGAACACCAGGTGTCGGCCGTCCGGCGCCCAGGCGGGATCTTCGTTGATCCCGCGTGACGTCAGGGCCCGACGATCCGATCCGTTCGGGTTGACGGAGAAGACCTGGAACCGACCACCCACCCAGCCGGCGTACGCGATTCGATCGCCCCGCGGTGACCAATCCGGTCCGGCGGCGGAACCACGCTCGCCATGCACGTACACGCTGATCAGACGGGGGGCGCCACCACGCACGGACTGCACGTAGATCTGCTGCTGGCCGAGCGGAGTCGCCTCGAAGGCGAAGCGCGTGCCGTCGGGCGAGAAGGACGGATTCAGGGCGTCGGCGCTGCCCGTGCTGGTGAGACGACCCTGGCCCAGAAAGATCTCCGTCTTGTTGCCGACCGATTTCGCGAGCGCGATCTCGCCGCCCGGGGTGTATGTAGGCGTCAGGTTCAGACCCGGCTCGGCCGAGACGACTCGCCGCCGCCCGGAACCAAGGTCAAGCTCGTACACCGACTGCATTCCCGTCACGTCCACCACCTGATACAGCATGCGCGACGCGTCGGGCGAGAAGGCCGGAGAGTACGTGATCCCCGCCTCCCCCGTAATGCGACGCAGGTTGTGACCGTCGCTGTCGATCATGTAGACCTGGGACGATCCGTCGCTCTGCTTCCGTCGAAACGCGATGCGCGTCGCCGCGATACCGGCTTCGCCGTCCGTCGCCCAGCCTATGACCGCGTCCGAGGCGCGGTGGACGGCCATTCGGAACTCGTCGGATCCCGGAGCGGGCAGAGTGAACGCCTGCACGTTCTTGAGGTCGCTGTAGACGACGTCGTGCAGGCCGATCCTCAGGATGGGGGAAGTCGGCGGACCGCTGACATCGGCGGTGACCAGCCAGACGGCGCCAAGCTGGTTCCACAGGCCGTAGTTGACGGGTCCGCCGGAGCGGAGCGAATCGGGGACCTCGAGAATCTCGAAGCGGTCCGAGTACCCCAGATCCGTCCGGACAATCTCGTCCACCTGCCGGGACACCTCTTCCAGACCGGCGCCCGCGCGCACGTCCGGCATCACCAGAACCGGCATGTAGCCGGGTCGATAGGTGAGTCCGACGCGCACGTCGCTCGGATCCTGGGCCCGGGTAACGCCAGGGGTCGACAGCATGGCGGCGGCCGTCATGGCGACGGCAAGCTGCAGTCGGAACGAGCCGCGTCGCGGCCCGGCGTCAGGCACGATTCTCCACCTCCCGATTCCACTTCACTTGCCTTGTTCCCCCACTCGCGCCCGACAGTTCCCGTTCGGTCTTCACCTGGTCGATGGATCGAAGAAGAACGATACACGCAGCCGATCCTGCGGATACCCGTCCGGCAGAGGCCCGAAGGCCAGGCTCTTTCCGGCCGCTTCGATGGCTCCCTGGGCCTGGAGGTCGAACGCGGGATCGCCCGAGCGGCGAATCCACTCGATATCCGTCACCGAGCCATCCTCGTGGATCACGAAAGCCAGCTCCGCGCGCAGCGTGCGGGCACCGGCCGGAGGACGCCAGTAGCGGTCTACCTGGCGGATGATGTTGTTCAGATAGTCCGGCCATTGGAAGATCGCCCCGTCCAGCTGGACGTTGACGGTCTCCTCACCTTCCTCCGGGCCTCGGGCCGGCTCCCTCTCGGGCTCCGGCTCCCGGGTCGGTGGCTCCTCCTCCACGACCGTCGGCGTAGGCGTTTCCGGCTGCCGCTCCACCTCAGGCTGCGGTGGCGGGGGCCGGTGTTCCTCTTCGGCGGCTTCCGCGGGGGCCGGATCCAGACGTTCCGGCGCTTGCTGATCGGCCATCGCGACAAGCTTCACGCGAAATGTGTCAGGGGGCAGTGGAGAAGGAAGAGCGGGAGAGACGAACAACACGAAGAGAACGGCGCCGGCGTGCAGTCCCACCGAGCCTGCCACGGCGCTCCGTGGGAGGCGGCGGTCATCACGCTGGCTCGATGCTCTCATTCTCTGCACGGCTTCGTCAATCCGGCTCCGTTTCCAGTCAATCGCTCTCAGTCGATCTCCGGCTGCGCGATCAGGCTCACGGTCTCGATCCCCGCCTCCGTGAGCGTGCCTATGACCTTTAACACCCTTCCGTACGGGACGTTCGCGTCGCCCTTCACGTACACGGTCGGCGAGCCGCGTTGCCGGATGACCTGAATCACTGTCGCATCGAATTCCTCGAGGGTCACGGGCGTGTCATCGAAGTAGATCTGGCCCTCCTGGCCGATCGAGATTACGAGGCCTTCGGACGTCGTCAGCGGTGCGGCAGGAGCTTCGGGGATCGCGATCTCCACTCCACCCTGGAGGATGGGGGCGGTGATCATGAAGATCACGAGGAGAGTGAACGCCACATCGACCAGGCTCGTAACGTTGATATCCGCCCGAACCTGGATTTCCTCGTGGTTGGCCGCACGGGCCCGTCGCCTCACAGTCGCCCTTCCCTGGCCAGCGTTCCCACAAACTCGCTTGCGAAGCCTTCCAGCTCGCTAGTGAATAGACCGAGCTTCGATGCGTAATGGTTGTATGCAATCACGGCCGGAATGGCGACGGCGAGGCCTGCAACAGTCGTGGTGAGCGCCTCCGCGATGCCCGGCGCGACCGCCGCGATGTTCGCGGATCCCTGTGCGGTAATCCCGATAAACGAGTTCATCACACCGACAACTGTGCCCATCAGGCCAAGGAGAGGGCTCACCGACCCGATGATCGCCAGCCACGGAAGCGCATGAGAAAGGTCGTCCCTCTCCTGCGCGAGGTTCTTCTCGAGCACCAGCCACAGCGTGTCGAGCTGCGTCGAGCTCAAACCGGGGGTGTCGGAGGGTCGAATGTCCCGGCTCAACGCCGTCGGACGGAGCTCGGTGAAGAAATTCACGCCCTGGCGAAACACACGCGTGTACGGAGAGTCGTCCAGGCGGCTCAGTGTCTCGTAGAGCTCGTGCAACCCGGCCGTGGATTCCATGGCGTTCACGAACTGGTCGCCTTCTTCATCGACCTTCCGGAACTCTCTCCACTTCCAGAAGATGAGTACCCACGAGACCAGCGAGAATGCGGCCAGCACGATCAGAATGACCTTTGTCGCGGGCGTCGCCCCCCACACCATGTCAAGCGGGCTGTCGATCACCCGTCTCTCCGCTTGCAGGACCGCCCACATCGACCCCGTCATTCCCATCATCCCCGTCGGTACCATCAGCCGGCCTCCCCGACGATGGACTCATACGTCTTGCGCAGGCCCTCTCGCAGCGTATGACGCGGTTCCCACCCCAGCTTCCCGATGTCGGAGACGTCAAGGGCGCTGCGCCGCAGCTCGCCCGGTCTTTCCGCGGCGTGGACTATCTCCGATGTGGAGCCCGCAATGTCTATCAGGGTTCGCGCCAACTCGTTCACCGTCGTCTGCTCGCTGGTGCCGACGTTGAACGCCACGTCGTCAAGTGAGGCCGGATCTGGAAGCTCGACATCCGACACCAGCATGTTCGCCTCCGCCACGTCGCCCACGAACACGTAGTCGCGGGTCTGCTCCCCGTCGCCGTACACGGTGAGCGACTGGTTCTCCGCCACGCGCCGGGAAAAGATCGCCACGACGCCGGCTTCCCCGTGCGGGTCCTGCCTGGGCCCGTATACGTTGGAGTACCTCAGAGCCGCATATTCGAGCCCGTGCACTTTCCGGAAGCAGTACAGGTAGTGCTCGCCGGCCAGCTTGCTGACCCCGTACGGAGACAGGGGGAGCTTCTCCGCGCGGAGCGGCACGGGAAGATCCTCGGGCTCGCCATAGACCACCCCTCCGGAGGAAACGTAGACGAACCGTTCGGCTCCGTAGCGTACGGCACACCCGGCGACGTTCAGCATGCCATCCAGGTTGATGGACGCGTCGTGCCGGGGCTGCTCGACGGAGATTCGCACATCGATCTGTGCCGCGTGGTGGTTGACCAGATCGAACCGTGTCGACTCGAAGAGCGTGGAGAGCTCCGGAGACCGAATGTCCAGTTCGACGAAGCGGACCCCATCAGGAAGGTTGGCCAACCGGCCGGACGACAGATCGTCAACGGCCGTGACTTCAAAGCCACGTTTCAGGTAGGCATCACATACGTGTGAACCGATGAATCCGGCGCCGCCCGTTACCAGCACGCGTTTCGCGCTCATTCGTCCGAATCTCCCCTGCCCGTCCCCAACCGCACCCGCCCGCCGTTCGGATATGGAGCGAGTCTCTCGCGTGACGAGCCCGTTGGTCCGCCGAATCTTACGAATGTTTCCCCGGCCAGCCAACTGTGCCATGGGCGGCCGTCCTGCCTCGCGGGAGGATAGCGCGGTGACGCGACGTCACCACGAAGCATAGGGAGCGCCACAACTGCGTCGATAACAGATGAGGGGCGCCGCCAGCAGTGGTCGACGCCCCCCGTCACGGACCTTCCGGTGGCCGGTCGGCCTCAGTCCGTCCGTACCCCTTTCCGGACCAGCCTGGCCGGAGCACCGGCGGCCGTCCCCGTGTCCAATGTCTCGACAACGCGAGCTGTGGAGGTGGTGGGACCCGCTCGGACCACGCGCACGACGATCAGCCTGTCCTCCCATCTCGCCGAGGCCGGCTGGAGCTCCTGCCTGGAGAAGATGGCGAACTCGTCGCCGAGAGCGACCCCGTCGTCCTGACCGGCAGACAGGAACACGAAATCGCTCGAGCCGAGAACCGTGAGCCTGAGCTCGAACTCGAAGCCGATGAGCTCGGCCAGGACACCATCGGCAGCCTCGTGGGCCACCAGATCGCTGGCGTCGATCGGTTCGGCCAGCATGACCGGGTCGCCGACCTCATAGTCTCCAAAGATGTCCGTCACGACCGCGCGGGCCGAGTCACCCATGACCTCCGTTACGTCCAACAGGGCCTTCGAAGCCGCGACGGTCTCACCGCTGGGCAGTCTGTACCCCCAACGGAACGCTTGCAGCTTGTCACCTTCCCGGACCTGCAGGCCGTTGAGCGCCACCACGACGCGATGGTAGAGCCTCACTGATGGCGGCAGCTGCAGCCTGAGCGGGTTCTCCTGGATCTTCCGGGCCGTGAGACCGACAGGCCCGAAGGTATTCGGATCGCCCAGGAACGGGGCTCGGTAGAAGTCGCTGGGTGACACCAGTGGCGTCGGCTCCAGATCGTCGTACTCGATGCCTCCCAGCACCGACCCTGATGCCGGAGACGTGTCGAAGATGCTCTCACCGCCGAAACGCGACACCCCGCGTCCGGCTTCCTGGTCGGCTCCGCTGGACGGGCGGCCCGCAGCGGGAGCCGGCTCGGCCGCTGCCGGCTGGCCGGCTACTACTATTCCGGTCACCTGGCCGGGGAGCGCCAGCAGTTCGCCCGGAAAGATCCAGTGCGGATCCTCCACCACGCCCGTGTTCAGCTCGAAGATGTCTCGCCAGCGGTGGGGGTCGCTCAGGTAGCGACGGGCCAGATCCCAGAGGGTGTCGCCCGTTCGCACCTGGTACGATCCGGATGGCTGCGTCTGGACCTGCTGCACTTCGGCTTCACGCACCGGTCGGCGTTCCGGCTGGCGGACCGGCGGCTCTTGAGCCACACCGCTGGCCACGCCCGGCACCGTCAATCCGGCCAGGACTCCGACCAGAACGACACCCGGCCTACCCACACCAAACCACCGTCCACACCTTTGTCGCACCCGCGGGCTCGGGCTCATCACGCTCCTCCTGGGAAGCTCTCCCCACACCATGGACCTGCCGGTCGTGCCTGTCGCGGCCGACCGGCGACAAATCGCGGTCGCTTCATGCTGCAACTTCCGCGCTCACAGCCGCCTACGCCACCTGGCAACCTTCCGAAGTGCCTAACTCGCCTTTACATCGAGACCTGTGACGGTCCATAGCCCGTTCGCCGCAGGGCGCTCCGCCTGCCGCAAGGTCTTGCAGGATGAAAACTTTGCAGTTCAGGCGTCAGAACGGCAGGTCATCATCTCCGGCCAGCGCCTCGCTCGAAAAGCCCGAGATATCCGGCTCGCTGCGCTCGGGCGGAGCCTGCGGCTGTCTTTCGAAGTCCTGGCGACCCGCGTCCCGATCGCCCGTACCACCGAGCATGATCAGCTCCATGGCCCGGATCTCCGTCGTGTAGCGGGTCTGACCGTCCTGACCCTCCCATTGACGATACTCTATTCGGCCCTCTGCGTAGATCCGGTCACCCTTCTTCAGGTACCTTTCGCAGATCTCGGCGAGACGATCCCAGCAAACCACACGGTGCCACTCGGTCTTCTCCTGCTGCTCGCCGGTCCGGCTGCGACATTCACTTCCTCCAATTGCGTGGGGACATAGACTGCGGGGTGCGAAACTAGACGAGCCTCGATGCCAAAGTCAACGCGTCACCCGTTTCGGAAACTCCCGGCGCATCACCAGAGCATCCTCTTTGGGGGAGGCGTAGTAGCCGGGCCGCAAGCCGACCGCCGTGAAATCCGCATTCTCGTACAGGCTCCGGGCTACCGAGTTGCCGACCCGGACCTCCAGGAACAGTGCCTCCGTGCCCCGCGACTCCACCTCCGCCACGACGGCTTCGAGCAGTACTCCGGCGATCCCCTCCCGGCGGCGGTCGGAGCGCACCGCCAGGTTGCCCAGCTCGGCCTCGCGCCCCGCAAACCACAGCACGGCGTAGCCCACGACCTGACCGCCCGCATCGGCGACGCTCAGCCAGGTGTTTCTCCGCCGGAGCAGGCTGCGGAACGTCCGCTCGGACCACGGCGTGGCGAAGGACTCCGTCTCGATCGGCAGCACGCTCGGCAGATCCGCTTCGCGCATGGACCGCAGGCGCACGCCGTCCGGCCGCGGTTGCCTACGACCCAGCACGCTCAGCCTGCCTCTGGGCTCCGGAGCGTCTCACATACAGCGGCTCCCAGGTGGCGGGTGTCTCGACCCGGCCTCGTTCCGGCCACGTGCGCGCCAACCGGAGAAGCGCGACCGCGCCTGGCTGCCCGAGTTCTTCCGGGAGAAGCGTACCTCCCGCCGCCTCGATGATCCCGGCGTACGCCACGGCGCCTTCCCCGACGAAGCTCCACTCGGCGGGTTCTTCGAGCCGGTCCAGCAGCTCTGTCAGTGGGGCCGCCACCGGCTCGCCGCCAGGGCGCTCAAGCTCGAGTAGGCGTACAGCGGGAGCCCGCGCGCGAAGCAGAGTCCCTTGGCGATGGACGCGGCGATCCTCACCCCCGTGAACGATCCGGGCCCGGCACCGACCACTACGGATGCGAGCGCCGCCACGTCGCGCTGGCAGCGCTGCATGAGCCGGTCGATCTCCGGAAGGACCGTCTCGGAGTGCGTCGCCCGGACATCCAGCGTGCTCTCGGCCAGCAGCGCTCCGTCTTCCGCCAGGGCCACGCCGCCCCAGGCCGTGCTCGTCTCCAACGCAAGCTGCAGCACGTCAGTTACCCTCCGGCGACGGCACGGGCGGCGCGCCGCCCGCCGCTGCCGCGACAACGGAACGCGTGCCGGCGTCCTCACCCATCCCGAGCCGGATATCCCAGCGGTCCGCGGGCAACCACGCGCCTGCCCGGTCCGCCCACTCCACGAACACGGGTGCCGTGGCCATCAGGAGATCATCCCACCCGATGTCCACCAGCTGCTCGGGCTGGCTCAGCCGGTACAGGTCGGCATGGTAGAGAACCCCCTCCGGCGAAGCGTACTGATTCACCAGCGTAAACGTCGGGCTCAACACATCCTCAACCACTCCGACGGCGCGACAGGCGGCGCGCACCAGCGTGGTCTTGCCGGAACCGAGCGGTCCGTACAGGGCAACGAACACGCGGTGGTCCACGGCGCATCTGCCCAGGTCAGCGCCCCATGCGACCAGCGCCTCTTCGGTCAGCATGGCGCGATCCTTCACAGTCTATCTCCCTTTGTCTGCCGAATAGCCCCCAATCGGGAGCGACGGGGCCCTCCGGCCGTGCCGCCGTCCTGTTTCGCTTTGATCTCGAACAGCTCGTCACGGATTCTGGCCGCGCGTTCGAAATCAAGGCTCTCGGCGGCTTCGTTCATCTCCTGCTCCAGTATCCTGACGAGTTCCTCGGGGGCAACCCCCTGGTAGGACCCGACCGGCTCCCGCACCGCATCCGGTCGAGTCTCGCGCGCGTCGGCCACCGCCGTGGAGAATCGAATCTCCTGCACGGACTTCACGATCGAGCGCGGCGTGATCCCGTGCTCGGCGTTGTGTTTTGCCTGGATTTCCCTTCGGCGGTCCGTCTCCTCCAGAGCCCGGCGCATCGAGTCCGTGATCCGGTCCGCGTACAGCACCGCCATCCCCTGGAGGTTGCGCGCGGCCCGCCCGATGGTCTGAATGAGGGACCGCTCGGAGCGCAGGAACCCCTCCTTGTCCGCGTCGAGAATCGCCACGAGCGATACCTCCGGGAGGTCGAGCCCCTCCCGCAGCAGGTTGATTCCGACCAGGACGTCGAAGGTGCCTAGCCGCAGGTCGCGCAGAATCGAGACCCTGTCGATCGCGGCGATGTCGGAGTGCATGTAGCGCACTCTGACGCCGCGCATCGCCAGGAACTCGGACAGATCTTCGGCCATGCGCTTGGTGAGCGTGGTGACCAGCACCCGTTCGCCTCGCTCGGTTCGTTCCCGGATCTCACCCAGCAGATCGTCCACCTGGCCTTTCACGGGACGGATCACGACCGCGGGATCCAGCAAACCTGTGGGCCGGATCAGCTGCTCCACGACGACACCACCGCTGCGCTCCAGCTCGTAGTCGCCCGGCGTGGCGCTGATGCAGATCACCTGCGGCACGATTTCCCCCCACTCCGCGAAATTCAACGGGCGGTTGTCCAGGGCCGAAGGGAGTCGGAACCCATGCTCGACGAGCGTCAACTTCCGGCTGCGATCGCCCTGGTACATGGCGCCAATCTGCGGGATCGACACGTGCGACTCGTCCACGATGACCAGGAATTCGTCAGGGAAGTAGTCGAGCAGGCAGTACGGTCGCTCCCCGGGCTCTCGTCCGTCCAGGTGGCGCGAGTAGTTTTCGATTCCCGGGCAGACCCCGATCTCGCGCATCATCTCGAGATCAAATCGGGTCCTCGTCTCCAACCTCTGCGCTTCCAAGAGCTTACCGTCCTGCCGAAGTTCCAGCAGGCGCTGCTCCATTTCCGTATAGATGGCGTCGATCGCGGCCTCAAGCCTGTCGCCTACAATCGCGTAGTGGGTCGCGGGATAGATGGCCGTCTTCCCCAACCGGTTGATCGTCGCTCCTGTGAGCGGGTCCACCTTGGAGATGCGTTCGATCGTGTCGCCCCACAGCTCGATCCGCACGGCGGCAGGATCTCGATCACGTCACCGCGGGCGCGAAACGTCCCGCGCTGGAAGTCCAGGTCGTTGCGACCGTACTGGATGCGGACGAGTCCCGACAGAATGTCTCTCCGGGAGATCGCCTGGCCTTCCTCCAGGGTCAGCATGAGCTGGCGATAGCCCCGCGGATCCCCGAGTCCGTAAATGGCCGAAACGGAGGCGACGACAATCACGTCGTCGCGCTCCATCAGCGAGGATGTGGTCCGCAGGCGGAGCCGGTCGATGTCCTCGTTGATGGAGGCATCCTTCTCTATGTACGTGTCCGTGGACGGCACATACGCTTCCGGCTGGTAGTAGTCGTAGTAGGAGATGAAGTACTCCACGGCGTTGCGGGGGAAGAACTGCCGCAGCTCCCCATACAACTGGGCCGCCAGAGTCTTGTTGTGGCTCATCAGCAGGGTGGGGAGACCGGTCTCCGCGATCACCGCGGCGACGCTGACGGTCTTGCCGCTTCCCGTGACGCCCAGGAGCGTCTGCCACTCCTCCCCCTGCCGCACACCCGATACCAGCTCCCGGATGGCGGTGGGTTGATCGCCAGTCGGCAGGAAAGGCAGCTGAAGATCGAATCCGCTCATGGCTCAGGTGTCGAGCGTAAGATCGCTCTCTCCAAAGCTCTCTTTCCGTTCAACCGAGAGCACTCCCTTCACGCGCCGAATCTCGCGCATCACCTTCTCCAGGTGCTTGAGGTGCTCCACCTCAACCACGAACTGGCCCTTCATCCCGCCTTCGACGGCGCGCACGTCGGCTGACTGGATGTTCGTGCCCGTGTCCGACACGGCGCGAGCGATGTCGGCGAACAGACCGTGACGATCCGTTCCCTCCATCAGGACCCGGACCAGGAATCTCTGTGCCCCGTCTGTGTCCCACTCGATTTCCACGCGCCGCTCCGGATCGTCCGACAGGTGGAGGACGTTCGGGCAGTCCTGGCGGTGGATCGAAATCCCGCGGCCACGCGTGATGTATCCCATGACCGCATCGCCGGGCACGGGCTGGCAACACTGCGAGTACCGCACGACCAGGTCGTCCATACCCTGGATCCGGACCCCCTTCGGGCCGCTCCACACCTTCCCGACGAGCTTGTGCAGCGGGCTGGGTGCGCGCGGGGGTTGCTCGGGAACGATGTCCGGGAACGTAGCCCGAACAACGCGCGTGATCCCCAGGTCACCACGCGCCACAGCGGCAAGCAGGGCTTCCCCGTCCTCCAGACCCAGCGTCTGAGCGGCAGACACCAGACGGTCTTCATCGGGTTTCTTGCGGATCTTCTTCCACTCGCGGGCCAGTATCTCGCGACCGAGGCTTCTTGAGAGGCTTGCTGAGCGGTGAGATGCGACCGTTGACGATGGCGCCCGAACAGCGGAAGCCGATCTCGGTGTGCACGGCGAAGGCGAAGTCGATGGGCGTCGCCCCCTTCGGCAGCTGCTTGACGTCGCCGTCGGGTGTGAAAACGAAGATCTCGTCCTGGAACAGGTCGATCCGCAGGAACTCCATGAACTCATCGGGCTCCCACGTCTCCTGCTGCCACTCCAGGACCTGCCGGAACCACGACAGCTTGTCGTCCACCTCGTCCAGGTCGGCGTTGGAATCTTCCTTGTACAGCCAGTGTGCCGCGATTCCGTTCTCCGCAATCCTGTGCATCTCGTGCGTGCGGATCTGAATTTCGTAGAGCCGGCCTCCGGGTCCGAAGATGGTCGTGTGGAGGCTCTGGTAGAGGTTGGATTTCGGTGTGGCAATGTAGTCGTGAAAGCGCTCGGTGAGCGGTGTCCATTTGTTGTGTACCACGCCGAGCGCATGGTAGCAGTCGCGAACGCTGTCGACGAGCACCCGCATGGCCAGCACGTCGTAGATCTCTTCGTACGGCTTCTGGCGCTTGACCATCTTCCGATGCACGGACCAGAGGTGTTTGGGACGACCGTACACCTCGCAGGCGATTCCCGCGTCGGCCAACTCCTGGCGCAGGGGCTCCTCCATCTGCTCCACGAGCCCCTCGCGCTCGCCGCGGGTTGCCTTCACTTCCTTGGCCAGGGCGCGATAGGCCCCTGGCTCCAGGAACTTGAACGAGAGGTCCTCGAGCTCCCACCTCACGCGTGCCATTCCCAGCCTGTGTGCCAGCGGGGCGTATATTTCGCGCGTCTCGATGGCGATCCGCTCCCGCGTCGACGGCGGCATGTGCTCGAGCGTCCGCATGTTGTGGAGGCGATCAGCCAGCTTGACCAGGATGACCCTGGCATCCTTGGCCATGGAGAGGAGCAGCTTCCGGTAGGTTTCGACCTGGCGTTCGGCCATCGAGCCGAACTGGAAGCGCGAGATCTTGGTGAGACCGTCTACGATCGTGGCGATCTCGGCGCCGAACTCCTGCCGGATCTCCTCGACGGAGGTGCCCGTGTCCTCCACCACGTCGTGAAGCAGCGAGGCGGCGACGCTGACCGTGTCCAGGTGGATCTCGCTGAGGATCTTGGCGACTTCCACACAGTGCGTGATGTAGTCAGCGCCCGAGCGGCGCTTCTGGCCGGCGCCGCGGATCGCTTCCTGGAAGTCGGTTGGCAGGAGCGAACGGAAACCATCGGACTGCTGTCCGGCATCTGTTTCCGGTGCTGTGGAAGCGCCCGCCTTGGCCATGTGAGTCCCCACGAGGTCCGAATCCGCCGTTCGAAACGACATCGATCCTCATGATACAACCCCGGGACCCGCTTGTTCAGCCCCTCATGGGGATCCGGCGGTTTGCGGGGCCACGCGATAGCCCGTGTTTCCGGACACCTGGCACAGACCGCGCTCCATCAGGCTGACGTACCGCCCGTCTCCGAGGATGACGTGATCGCGCACCGGGATGCCGAGGAGGCGACCGCTTTCAACCAGCTGGCAGGTGACCCGAACATCTTCGGGCGACGGCTCCGGATCGCCGCTGGGGTGGTTGTGGACCAGGACTACGCTGGCGGCAGACTGCGCGACGGCGGGGCCGAAGACCTCGCGGGGGTGAACCAGCGATGAGTTCAGCAGACCGATGGTGAGTCGACGCTCGCTCAGGACCCGGTTCTGCGTGTCCAGGTACAGGACCCAGAATTCCTCCTGGCGGCGGTCTCGCAGAAGCGGACCAAGCCGGGCATGCACATCCGCCGGACCACGGATTCGCTTCGTCTCGCGAGCTGGCTCGGCCATGATCCGCCGCCCGAGTGCCAGGGCGGCCGACACCGCCGCCGCCCGGGCCGGCCCGACCCCGCGAACCGCTGTCAACTCCGCTGTCTCCGCTGCTCCCATGCGTCGTAGCGACCCCTCGAAGCGTTCCAGCAGGTCGGTGGCCAGGTCCAGTGCGGTGCGTCCCGAGCCACCGGAGCCAAGGAGGATGGCCAGCAGCTCGCGGTTGGCCAGCGCGTCAGGCTGCAGACGCGCCAGTCTCTCCCGGGGACGCTCCGCCTCCGGCCACTCACGAATCGTCGGGCTCATGGTCCAGTATGAAGCCGACTGTCACCGGAGGCTCAACTTCGGGCGAAGCTGAGCGACGGATCGGCGAGGCGGTTCCGGAGGATGAACTCGTGCGAGAGCGAGCGCCGAGCCCGTACTCCCGCCTAGTTTAACCCAGCCTGCCGTGGCACTTCTTGTACTTCTTCCCACTCCCGCACGGACACGGATCGTTACGTCCGACTTCTTGATCCGACGCCAGCGGCTGCTGCGGACGAGAGATCTGACCCGGCTGAATGCCCGCGGCCGTAGCCGCCTCATCCTCCAGATCCTCCATGGCGGCCGCGGCCACCACTCCCGAGGC
>JBDHIQ010000114.1:0-18653 GCA_039587395.1 Gemmatimonadota bacterium | reverse complement strand
CCCTCGATGTTGTCCCTGATGTACGCGGCCAGGTCGGCCGCCCATTCCATCGCGTCCATCAGCTTGCCTTCGTGTACGGTTGCGGTCCGAACGAACGTGATCACTGATCCTCCTGCGACAGGGTGGGCTCCATATGGAAGGTCGATGCCAGCGTAGCGCGGCGTGCCGCGCTCCACAAGCGGATTGACCCGGGGCCGTGAAGGTGAGGCGAAAAGTGCCAGCGTGGCTATTTAGAAGGCTCGGCTCTGCGCGTCGAAAGGGTGACCACGTAGTCCTCCGGAGAGATGATGCCTGGCTCCTCTGGAACCGGCTCAAGCCGGACAAGCTCGAGCTGGACGGAGTCGATCTGGACGCTCTGCGGGTCCAGGTGGCTGTGCAGCACCTGCGTTTCCGCTCCGGTTGCCGCTGTCCAACTCTCGATGACCACGGCCGCGTCGCCCGACCACACGCACGTCACGTTCGACGGGCAGCGCGAGTCCTCGGAGACAGCGGTGAAACTGATCCGCAGGCCGATTTCGGCAATGGTTGCCTGCTCGCCCAGGCGCAGCGCGAACTCGTCGCCCAGCTGCGGCGCTGTCGTGGAACTGCAGGCAGCTGCCTTTGCTGCTACCCCGGTAGCGGATGAGGGTTTTCCCTACCCGGCCGCCTGGATGAGCGCGTCCAGGAACGCGCCCAGGACCGATCGGCCACCGCCAAAGATGTTCCAGCTGTTTGCGACCGCCACGATGTCGTGCTCCGGCAGGACCAGGAGGAACTGCCCCCCAAAACCGAGCCCCGCCCATACTTCGACACCGTCCCGATCCAGGCGCCACCACTGATAACCGTATCCCCAGTTGACGGTGGGATTCAGCGGTGTGGTGTCATCCACGTGGCGAGCGGTGGAGGCCTCCACCCAATCGGCCGGCACGATCTGCTGCCCCTCCCATTCGCCCCGTCTCAGGAACAGGTACCCGAATTTCGCCAGGTCTTCGGCCTTCAGGAACAGGCCTCCCTCCGTGTCCGGTAGCCCCGTGGGGGTCTTCTTCCAGTAGTAGTCCCTGATTCCCAGCGGTCCGAACAGATGCCGCTCGGCAAACTCATCCACGTACAGACCGGTTGCACCCCGGATGAACGCCGACATGAGGTGGCTGGCGCCGCTGTTGTAAACCCATTTCTCGCCGGGCTCGGCCTCCATCGGCTGCTCCAGGGTGAACTCCACCCAGTCCTCGCTCCACTCCAGCTGTAGCGTGGTGTTGGTCTCGTCAAACGGCCGATTCTCGTACCACTCCATGCCGAGCTGCATGGTCAGCAGATCCTCGAGGGTGGCTCGCACCAGCCGCTCGTCCGCGCCGGCAAGATCGTAATCGGGAAGCAGGCTGAGCACTGACGCGTCGGTGCCGCGAA
The DNA here is from genome assembly GCA_039587395.1 of Gemmatimonadota bacterium. Taxonomy (GTDB): domain Bacteria; phylum Gemmatimonadota; class Gemmatimonadetes; order Palauibacterales; family Palauibacteraceae; genus JBDHIQ01. The sequence goes on along the minus strand of JBDHIQ010000114.1, from coordinate 17,270 downwards.
TCGCTCCCTGCCCGATCGCGATCCCGATCAGCGACGAGGTGACCGACTTCGTCACTGACTGAAGGGAGTGGACTTCTCCCCCCCGGTAAAACGGGTGCCAGTCTGGATGGTAGTAGTTGTATGCGTGCACGTCTTCCGGCGACGCGCAGACGTCCGGGCTGCATCCCAACCCCCCCTGGAAGCCCCGGCTGATCTCCTGGTAGTCGTTCTCGTACCGTTCGTCCATCACCAGGAATCCGTTGCGGACGACCAGCAGCCGGTCCACGTTGCCGAACGCTCCATCGGAAGCCGCCTCCTGCAGCGCCGCGAGGGGCGTCGGATTCAGGTCCTGTTTCTCGGGGGTCGAGACGGACCAGCCCGCCGTCGGCCAGGGTGCTTCCTGGGTAGCGGCCCGCTGGAACCGATAGCGGTTTCGGACAAGATAATCTGCCGTGCCCTCGTAGCGGACTTCCTTGGTGATGACCCGTTCGCCTTCCCAGCGGCCCAGCAGGAATCCGTACTCTTCTGCCTGTCCGGAGACCTCACCTGCCACGGGCAGCATCAGCCACATTGCGAGGATCGCGATTCTCGTTCGGGAAGGCTTCACGGTGTGTTCCTGTCGTTGTCGGTCTGGTTGTCCGTTGTGGCGCGAAGAAACCGAGAGCATCCCCTGCTCCGGTCAACCGCGGGTCTCGCTTCGCCGGAAACAACGGACCCGGCGAAGGCGTATCCGAAGGTAGCTCGTCGACCCCCGTCCTACAGGAGACGTTCGGTGCGTTCAAAATACAGAGTTCCCAAGGTGCCGCGATTGGCGCGCCTCCTGGTGCCGCTGTTCGCGGTTCTGTGGAGTTGCGGATCCTCCTCCCTGGAGGGGCCGGGTGAGGACGATCTGGCGATCCTGTTCATCGGCAATAGCCTGACCTTCTGGAACGACATGCCCGATATCCTGGAACAGTTGCTGGAGGATGCGGACATCGGACCCGTCTATGTGGACATGCAGGCGTTCCCCAACTGGGGACTGATGGATCACTGGGAGGACATCCGGGCACGCAACCTGATCGAGGTGGGCGGCTGGGACGTAGTGGCCATGCAGCAGGGACCATCGGCCACCGAAGGCCGGCCGTCGTTGCTTCAATACAGCGCCCTGTTCGCCGAACTGATCGAGGCGGCAGGAGCCAGACCTGCGCTGTACATGGTATGGCCCGCCGAGGAGAGGTCCTTCGATTTTGACGGAGTTTCGGACTCGTATCGGATGGCAGCGGAGCAGGTGGACGGGCTGCTGTACCCGGGTGGAGAGGCGTGGCGAGCCGCCTGGGACCGGGACTCGGGTCTCGAGTTGTATGGTCCGGATCGATTCCACCCCAGTGTGCTGGGCAGCTATCTGGTGGCGCTGGTCATCTACGAACAGCTGTCCGGCAAGGATCCCCGGGAATTGCCTCCGGAGATACCGAGGCCCGGCGGCACAATCCAGCTGTCACAGCAGGTGGCCGACGCACTTCAGGCCGCCGCGGTAGAAGCGAACGCGGAGTTCTCCCGACCGTAGGCCCGGCTCCCGGGCCGCCGTCTCGGATCGCGCTCGCTAGGGCCCGGCGAACCGCTTCGCGGCTCGAGCCCTGGCTCGGGCCGCCTCGACTTCACGATCCTTGGCCTTGGCAGTCGTCACCAGCGAATCCAGAAGGCTGCGCACGATCCCGGATACATCGTCAACCGCCCGGTCAAAGGTGGCTTCGTTTGCCCGCGAGGGCTGCCGAAAGCCGCTGACCTTGCGCACGAACTGGAGCGCTGCCGCACGCACTTCCTCGTCCGTCGCCGGAGGATCGAAGTTGTAGAGTGTTCGGATGTTTCGGCACATGGGTCCGGGACTCCAGGTTGACGCTCACATTTCGGATCACGCTGCCGGCCGGCTGCCGCCGTGCTGCCGACCGCCTTCCATGGCCGCAGAAACTGCCCGCTTGGAGTCCCCGGTCGCAACGGGCTCCAGCGCGGGTGGACCTTTTCCGATGTCTCCTGCATACTCCCTCCGCTCGAATGACCATTGGGACCTGACTCCTGAATGATGCACCGGGACAAGCGGCCGTGCGGCTAACGAATCGATCGATCCTGCTGTTCTGGGCACCGCTGGCGGCCACGTGGCTGATGATGGCGGTGGAGGGACCGTTCGTGGCCGCCATCATCGCCCGCCTTGGTGATCCCAAGTTCAACCTGGCCGCCTACGGAGTCGCGTTCGCTTTCGCCATCCTGGTGGAAGCGCCGGTGATGATGTTGATGAGTGCGGCCACCGCCCTGGTGGAGGATGCATCCAGCTACCGGAAGCTGCGCAATTTCGCGCACGCTCTGAACGTTGGATCTACCGCGCTGCTTCTGATCATCCTGGTGCCGCCGTTCTATCACTGGCTCATGCGAACGGTGCTGGGCCTGCCGGCGGAGGTCGCGGACCTCACGTACGGCGCCCTGTGGTTCTTCCTCCCGTGGCCTGCAGCCATCGGGATCCGGCGGTTTCTCCAGGGCGTGTTGATCCGGTCCGCCAGGACGCGGCTCGTAGCCCTCGGGACCGTGGTCCGTCTTCTGTCCATGGCCGCGACGGCTCTCGCACTCTTCTTCACCACCGGCTTGCCCGGCGCGTGGGTGGGAGCCGCGGCTCTGTCGGCAGGCGTCTGTTTCGAGGCTGTGGCCGTTCGCTTGATGGCGGTCGGCACCGTGCGGGAGTTGCTCACGGTCCAACCCGGCGTCGCGACGGGGGACGAACCCGGCAGCGAAACGGGCGGTGAGGCAGACGGCGCTACGAACCGGCCGGCAGGTGCCGTTACGCTCGGCTACCGCAGCATCGCGCGCTTCTATTACCCGCTGGCCCTCACATCACTGATCGGGCTCACTGTCCAGCCGATGCTCACCTTCTTCATGGGAAGAGCCCCTTCTCCCGTGGAATCGCTGGCTGTCTTCCCTGTCGTTCATTCCCTGGGCTTCATCTTTCGGGCGCTCGGCTTGAGCTACCAGGACGCGGCGATCGCGCTGATCGGCAAGCAACACGAACACTTCCCCGAGCTTGCCCGATTCGGATTGTGGCTGGGTCTGGGGGCGACAGCCGGCCTTGCCCTTGTGGTGTTCACCCCCCTGGCCACGGTGTGGTTCGAGGTCGTATCCGGACTCACCCCGGAGCTGACTTCGTTCGCGCTCACGCCCTCCCGGATCATGGTCCCCATCGCCGGTCTGTCGGTCTTGCTGTCTCTCGAACGGGCCGTGTTGATCCTCGGACAACGTACGGGCCCCATCACCACCGCCTCGGCTGTCGAGGTCGCCGGCATCGCGATCCTGTTCCTGGCCGGCGGGTGGCTCTTCGGGCTGGTGGGAGCCGCGGCAGCTTTCGTAGCGTTGCTCGGAGGCCGGCTGGCTGCGAGTCTCTACCTGCTGCCGCCTACTCGGGCGGTGGTGCGCACAACAGCTCCGCCTCATATGAGCGGCGTGCACGCACTCGAACATTCGGAACGACCTGACGGTTATGATGACTGAAGCCACCACCTCGCCGGCCCGCAGGCGCGGCGTGACCATCGCCATCTGGGCGGCGACGGTCCTGTTCATGTTCACGGCGGCCGCCTATCAGCGGCGCACCGGGCCATCCTACGAGTTTCGTGGTGATTATCAGGTGCAGGGTGTCGAATACGAGTACGCCCTGATCCGTAATCACGAGACGACGGGAGAGGCGGTGATCACGCTGCCGGCGCCCACCGATGGAGTGGAGGGAAGCTTCTTCCAGCGGCGCTACCCCACGACCGATGCGTACACGGAGACTCCGCTGGTAGCGTCCGCTGATGGCATGCTGTCGGGCAACCTTTCCGTACAGCCTGCTGCCGGAAAGGTCGAGTACTACATCGTGCTCCAGACGCCGGAGGGCGCGGTCACCATCCCGGAGTCGGCCCCCACAGACGGGATCATTCTCCGCTACAAGGACCCGGTCCCGCTCCCAGTGTTGCTCTCACACGTGCTGCTGATGGCCTTCTCGGTGTTGGTCGGCATTCGCGCTGGTCTGGGCGCTGCGTTTTCTCCTTCCGGGATTCGCCGCTGGGTCTGGGTGACACTCCTGGGGATGAGCATCGGCGGGATGCTACTGGGTCCGATTGTCCAGAAGGACCGACAACAAGACTCTCATCATGTGGCTCGTGTGGGTAGTCGCGGCCCTGGTGGTCGGGCGAACCAGATCGGAGACCTCGCTGAAGAGCCGCGCTGCCGTTGTGGGAGCCGCCCTGGTGATGATGGTCGTGTATCTCATTCCACACAGCTACCGCGGCAGCCAGCTGGATTACGAGCAGTTGGATCGAGGGGTGCCGGCTTCGGAAGCGGTAGAGACCGCTGGGCCCTGAGCTTCCCGTGACCATCCGGCTGGCCCGAAAGTGCCCGCTCGTATAGAGTTGGGTTGACATGAACCAGATTCCCGATCACCCGACCGGCTGCCAGGCCGAAGCCGCGGCCACTTCGTTTGCGGACAAACCCGCCAGGTCCCGCGCCTGGAGACTGTTGCTGGCAGGCGTCGGCATGGTCTGTGTAGGGCTGGCCACGCTCGGCGCCCTGCTGCCGGGCCTCCCGACCACGGTCTTCCTGCTCCTGGCCTCCTACTTCTTCGCGAAGAGCTGCCCGTGGCTGGAGGATCGGTATCTGCGCAGGAACCGACTGTTCAAGCCGTACCTGGCTCTCCTGGACTCCGACGAGCCTTTGCCATGGCACGCGCGTCTGGTGTCCATGCTGGTGATGTGGGGCGTCATCACCGTGAGCATCCTCAGCTTTCAGCCGCGTGGCTCACTCGGGGCATGGTTCACCTTCGGTATGCTGGCCGCCGGCGGTGTCGGAAGCGTAGCCATTCTGCTGTTCCGGCGGGGACGCGGCGTGCCCGTACCACAAGACGTTGTCCAGGACGTTGTCCGCACTGACTCAAACGCCGACCAGACGCTCACTCAGGTCCCATAGCTCGGCAGCCAGCGGCTCGTCAAAGGCCTGGTACGAGGCCCGTACCTGCTCTTCCCCGTCGAAGTAGTGTCCGGTGATGGCCACCGGGTCTGCGTGCACCACCAGGCGCAGAGCCGCCTTTCCGCCCTCGTCCGGCTTCCCCATGAACGGTTTGAACATCCGCACGAACAGGCTCAAAGGCGAGTTGTTCTGGTTCCAGATTCTGGTAGCCAGCACGCCGGGGTGGAGGGCGCACGCCGTCACTCCATCTCCCTCGTAGCGGCGGGCTAGCTCGAAGGCGAAAAGCACGTTGGCCAACTTCGAGTCCCCGTAGGCCTGTACGCCCCTGTACCTGGTCTTGCCCCGGATGATGTCCTCCAGAGGCGCCCGGCGCAGATCGCCGCGCCGGTGACCCTCGGAGCTGACGTTGATGACGAGACCCTGGCGATTCCGAATCCGGTCGAGCAGACGCATCGTGAGGAGGAAGTGACCCAGGTGGTTGGTGGCCAGTGTCCGCTCGAAACCGTCGGCGGTCATCTCCCGCCTGGCGCGGAATACACCGGCGTTGTTGATCAGCGTGTCGATTTCCGGATACTCGCTGCCAATCCGGGTGGCCAGGCTGCGGACCGAGGAGAGCGACGACATGTCGGCCAGCTCAAGCGCCAGCCGCGCATCCGGAACTGCCTTCTGCAGGTCGTGCAGCGCCTTGTTGCCCCGTTCCTCGTTTCGACAGACCATGATCACGCGCGCGCCGGCCTCGGCCAACAGTCGCGTTGCCGAGAATCCCACGCCGGAGTTGGCTCCGGTGACCAGTACCGTCCTTCCGCCCAGTTCCCCCATGTCGTCCCTGCTTCTCCTGTCGGCTGCTTCTTCCGTCGGCTAGCTCTCCGGGTCCGCTACGATACAGTCCCGGCCGCAGGTCCGCTCTACTCAGTCTCCGTTGCCAGGTACTCGGCGAAGTGCATGTGTGCGATTCGGTACCCTGAACCCTGGTCCACGACACCCATCGTCATCGGACCCTGTTGAGCGGATTCAACCTCGGTTGGGTCGCCAAAATACCAGACGGCTGCCACGACAGCTGTTCTTCCAAAATCACTGATCTTCACATCGTCCACCCAGAGCTCGCTGCCCGGCTGGCTCCCACCTTCCACAAACCCGAATCCTGCGTGATGGTTATAGACAGGCTGGAAGCCCACGATCAGACCTTCCGTCTCCGACGAGAAGTAGGTTAGACGCGCATCATCAAGGAACAGATTTCGGACGTCGGACAGATCATAGGAGGCCCACAGATCGACCCAGGCCGAGAGGAGGTCCCCGGGCCCGGCGCCGGACTGTGGGACAGCCGCCGCCCGAACCTCCTCCACCTGGAATCCATGCTCCTCTCCAAGGTCGCGTACCGCTACGTCGAGCGGCACGTCGGCTGGCATACCGAGGCATGCGATCAGATCCTGGGACGGTGTTCCGGTGACCTGTTCGACCTCGGCGAACGTCATCCAGCCCTTCACGGCCTCGCCTTCATGGCTGGCTTCCGGGTCGGTCTGGTCCGAGACCGCGGCGAGTTCGTCCTCGTGCGAGCCGCCGGACAGATCACGCGCCACGGGGCTTACTACCGGTGACAGGGCCAGCGCGATGAGCGCGGCCAGGCCGGCCATCCCCAGCCCAACCCGCATCCCGGATTTCTGGGTCTTCTTCTTCATAAAGCCATGTTCGGGTTCGCGAGGATCGGCCTGAGACCGTCGGCCCGGTGATAGGAGTCAGCCTCTCACCCGCTCGTTGCCTGTGACACCGGCGCCGTCCAGAAATGCAACCACCGCGGCGGACCACTCGACTGGCTGCTCGAGGTGGACTGCATGGCCGGCTCCGGGCACTTCCATGAGGCCGGCAGTGGGAATGCGACGGACCATTCGTCGGCCAACCTTGGTGAACTTGGGATCCTGCTCACCAACCAGGATCAGCGACGGCATCTTCAGCCCGACCAGGTCCTCCCAGAAGGACGGCTGACTGCCCGTCCCCATGCCTCGAAGGCAGGCCGCCAGCGCGGGCGGGCGGTTCTCCAGACGGCGGCGGCGGATCGACGCGCGGACCTCCGTGGGGAGCCGGCTCTGGGTGGCGAAGAGCGGCAACTCAGACCAGTAGTCTACGAACGCCTCGATGCCGCCCGCTTCGATCCGGGCGGCCAGCGCTTCATCGCTCGCGCGTCGAACTTCTCGCTCCTCCGCGGTGGGTAGGCCAGGCGAAGTGCTCTCCAGAACCAGCCCGGCGATTCGCTCCGGGTGGAGGACGGCGGTGCCCAGCGCGACCCGCCCGCCCATCGAGTAGCCTATCCAGACGGCGCGCCGGATTCCGAGAGCCTCGAGAAACTCCACCAGCGTTCGAGCCACCGCGGGCAGCGCGTACCGCGCGGGTTCGCCCGGATCATCGCTCAGACCGTGGCCGGGCAGATCGACGGCTATGACACGGCGGTCTGTCCGCATGGCCAGGTCGCGTAGCAGCCCACCACCCCAGGCGTCGGAACTGCCGCTGAAGCCGTGCAGAAGGAGAAGCGGCTCCGAACCGTTGGCGCCCTCCTCCAGATAGTGGAGCAGCAGACCGTCGCCCAGCCGAACCCGCCTGCTGTGTCTAATCACCGCGGCTGCGGCATGTCCGGCGGCACCGCGCCGGCACGCTCGAGCAGTCGAAGCGGCACCGTTCTGCGGGCGTCGAACACGGGGCTGTCGCGCCACTCGCGATCTGCCGGTCCCAGGACCAGAGTGGCAAAGATGTGGGACACCCGGGATCCGCCACCTGATTCATTCGGATCGCCCGATGATGATCCGGCGGGCCGCTCCACGAACCCGACGAGCCAGCCGACATAGTGCGGCGTCTGGGCGGTCAGCCCGGTCTTGGCGCGCAGCGTAACACCGTCCTTCTGCGAGACGAGCAGGATGTCGCGTACAATTCGCACGCTGCGCTCTTCGACGGGAAGATCTCCCTGCAGGAGGCGGCGCAGGAAACGGACTTGCTCCCGCGGTGTGATGCGCAGATCCCCGGCGACCCAGAACTGATCGACGCCGCCGCCGATGTCCCGGTTCCCATAGTCCAGCCGCGACATCCAGTCGTGGTAGCGGTCCTCTCCGATTCGTCGCGCAAGCTCCTGATAGAACCAGAGAACCGAGTTCTTCATGGCGCTGCGTAGATCGTGATCCCGGTTCCACACGTCGAAGACTCCGCGGTCCACCCCGTCCCACTCCAGGGCGAAGCTTTCGTCGGGGATCACTCCGGTCTCGAGACCGATGAGCGTGTTAGGGATCTTGAACGTGGAGGCAGGCAGGAACGCTCGTTCGGCAAGCTCCGGGTTCGCGATGGTGATCCTGTTGGAGGTCACGTCCAACAACACGAAGGCCCCCTCGACTCCGGCTTCCTGGAACACCTCCAACGCACCCACATCCACGGTCTCCGAGGGCCTGGCGGCGGGTTGTCCGGCCCGTCGGGCGTCCTGCCGGCATCCCGCCACGCAAACCATCAGCCCGGCCAATGCCAGGATGGGCCGACTCGGCCCGAGGACCCTGCGCCTCATCCGGGCAACCCGAAGGAAACACCCAGGTGAAGCGTGAGAATCACGACGTCCTGCTCGGTCACGCCATCCGAAGCGCTCGTTCTGGCAAACTGCAGGGCACCCGTTCTTGATATGTCTCCCCCGAAATCGATGGCGATGGGCCTGCGGGGCGATCCGAGCAGAAGCTGTATTCCGACTCCACCGCCCAACATTCCGGCGGTGCTGGATTGCGTGTCGAGGCTGGAGCCGGCCCGGCTCTGGAAGTTGACAACCAGTCCGCCATAGGCCCTCAGGTAGCCACGCAGGAGGCTGGATCCGAACCCCGCTTCCGGACCCAGCACCAGGGAGAGGAGAGAATTGTCCGCGACCTCGCTCTGTCCCCTTTGCTCCTCGAGTCCGAAATAGGACGCGTCAAAGCGGACCCATAGAGGTCCGGCCGCCCGCCGTCCCGCGAAACCCAGGAGCCCGAATCCCCCGTCCAGCAGTTCACTCGAGACCCCGGTCAGGAAGTTGCCGGTGACGGCGGCGCCCAGCTCCCAATTCGGATGCGGGTTCCCTTCGGAAGCCTCCTGGGTGACCGCGCTGGCCGGGGTGAGCAGAAGCAGGCTCATGGCGAGCCCGCTGGCGCCCGGGGCAAGCCGGGTGCCGAATGTCCTCAAAGCTGCCCTCCCGGCAGCGGCGGCATGTGCACCCAGAACCACATGTTCCGGGGGATCCCGTTCAGCTCCAGACCGACGGCCTTCCATCCGCCATCGCCCTCTCGCAGAGAGAGGATATCCACGTGGTCCAGCACTCCGCCTTCCGCGCCTGTAGACCAGGTGATCCGATACGTCACGTGAGCAAGGTCTTCTGCTTCGAACACAGTCCCGAGAAACGAGCGGACCGGCCCCCGCGCCATCTGCTGCAGAAACTCCTCATCCGCGGGCTGATCCAGGTCGGAGTGTGACGGGTTCTGGAGCTGTTCTCGTGCGCGGTTGCGTGGGTCGGCCACTTCCAGATAGCGGGCCAGGTATGCCAATGGCGACAGCGCATCGAACTCCTCCGGACTGGCCACTCCCGGGAAATAGCTCGACCAACTGGACAGATCGGCATGCTCGGCAGCCGCTTTCGAAGCCATATACTCCGCTACTTCCCGGGGCATGTCGGGATAACCCCCTTGCAGGCTCTCCGCTGTCGGCCCCTCGGGTCGCTGCCAGTACTCCATTCGTTCCCTGGTCTCGGCGTAGAGCTTGTCCGCCACCCCCGGATGGATCAGGGCCGCAGCCGCTGTCCAATCCTCCCGATCCAGCGCCGACAGGAGCTCACGCGCCACCCCTTCCGGCGCACTCAATCTTCGTACTCCGACGGTGACAGCTTGTCGGCACCGGGAAGCCGGCCAACCAGACGCGCGGGATCATGGATCAGGAAGGGCAGGTGTTGGGGACAGATCCAGAACGTCGCACCGCGATACTCCAGCGCTACCAGCGGGATCGCATCGGGACCGCGCTCGCAGGCGACGCAGGCTTTCTTCGCATCATCGGGACTCATTTACGGACTCCTGACCAGAACGACTTTGCCGAGGTTCTTTCGATCGTGAAGGTACTGGTGAGCCTGCACGGCGCCTTCTCTATCCAGCGAGAACGTACGGTCCGATAGATCTCTTCCAACGCGGGTCCGAGAATCGTCCGCGTCTTCTCTCCAAGGTGCAGGAGGTGTACTCCGAACAGGCCCAGATTAGGCTCCACGAGCTTGATGGGGTGGAAGCGGGGTGTGCGGAGCCACGCGTAGACGGCGCTCGGCCAGTTTCGTTTCTGCTGTGGGACGGCCGCGCTCATTCCGTAGAACACCAGGCGTCCAAGCGGGGCAAGCAATCTCTGGCAGGCGGCGGTCGCTTTCCCGCCCACCGGATCGAGGGCGACGTCCAGCCCGTGGCCCTCCAGGTGGCCGCGCACCTGTGGCTCCCAATTCCCACGCGAATCGAAGCAGGCTTCGGCGCCCAGTTCGTCGGTGACAAATGTACGCTTGGCTTCCGACCCCGCCGTTCCGATCACCCGCAGGCCGTTCCGGAGAGCCAGTTGTACGGTCGCCGTGCCCACTCCGCCGCCCGCTCCGAGAATTAACGCCGTTTCTCCGGCCCGGGACCGGGCGGCCTCGAACAGACAGACCCAGCCGGTCAGGAAGACGACGGGTATCCCTGCCGCCTCGGCCGGCGTAAACGAGGACGGATACGGGAACAGCTGATCCGCCGTGACGATCGCGTCATGTGCATAACCGCCATAGCGGAGAAGTGCCGCGGCCCGGTCACCTTCGCGCCAGCCGGCTACGTCTGTGCCGACTCGGACAATCTGACCCGCCACCTCGAAGCCCGGACTGTATGGACGCGGCGGGACAGTCCCGTACAGCCCCATCCTCATGATCAGATCGGCGAAGTTGACTCCCGCGGCCTCGATTCTCAGATGCACCTCTCCAGAACCGGGATCCCGGAGCGGCACCTCCCGCTCGACAAGGACCTCGGGCGGACCGAGGCGCTCGATCAGTACTGCGCGTGTGTTATTCATGCCTGCCTACTCAGACGCCACCGGTTCCAGAGTGCTGATGACGGACTCGAGGAACTTGCGATGGTTCCACGCCTTCGGATAGCGACTGAGCCCGAGCCGGACCACAACCAGGTCCCGGGAAGGGACGATGGCGACCATCTGGCCCTCATGGCCCAGCATGTAGTAGGCGTCTTCCGGGATCGGGGAATCAGGGGCGGCGAGTGTGTCTTCCGGTAAACCCAGCCACACGTGCGCCCCGTAGACCCCACCGCCGGACGACGGGGTCGGTGTGGTCAGGTATTCCACCCAACCGTCCGGGAGCAGTCGCCGGCCGTTCCACCAACCCTCGCTCAACAGGAGAAGGCCAAAGCGCCCCCAGTCCCTGGCCGACGCGTACAGGAAGGAATCCAACGAACGTCCCGGATGCATCAAGCTCCAGTACGGAGGACCGGGCACCCAGCGGATCGAACAACTGCCGGGGGATCCGCCAGTACGGCTGGTCCGAACCCGCGCGAGCTCGCATGCGGCGTCGGATAGCCTCCGCGAGCACATTTGTGGACCCGGAGGCATACGCCCATTGGTCACCCGCTGGATGGGCCGCCGGCTGGTCGGCGGCAAACACCCCTGCGGCCCCGCGGTCCAGGAGCATCACGGTGACGTCGGACAGCGGATCCGTGTACGTCTCATCGAACTCGAGCCCACCGGTCATGCGCAGCAGATCATCCACCGTAATGTGCGATCGCGCATCCGTGGCCCAGCTGTCCAGGAGTGAATCATCCGCAACGGAGAACAACCCTTCGTCAACCAGCGTGCCGATCAGCGGGCGCGGCTTCCGACGGGGCGGGTACCTTGGCGGTAACGGGAACGGGCTGTGCTCGGATTACTTCCTCCGGGAAGTCCAGAACCAGCGTACAGCCAGAGCCGGGACGGTGAATGGCCGTGCGCCTGGTGAGACCCAGAAACGAGACGGTTACGGCTCCGCGATCGCGATCCACCGATGCGTCGGCACAGCGGAGGATCCGCAGCTCATCGACGGCTACATCCGTGATAAAAAATGGATTCGGGGGTGCGACCGGAAACGAACGTGCCGGAGCACACGGTCTTCGCCGCATAGGCCGTCCCGAGCTCCAGTAGCGGATAGAGGCGCGCGAAGGCGATTCCAGCCACCGCGATCACACTCGCGATGACAATGCCGACGATGATGCGGACCCAGGCCGCGCCCTGGTATTCTCGTGTGAGTCTGGAGAGCGCGGCAACGTCCGGCTCAGGTCCGGACTCGCCTCCTCGGCTCGCGTCGACGTCGGCCAGGGGACCGCGCCGGTCAGATGGTGGCGAAACCTTCCTCCTCCTCGTCCTCTGCTTCGCCTTCCGCGGCTCCGCCAATCTTGTCGAGGAGCTCCTGCAATTCCGGCGGTAGGCTGGAATCTCTCGCGACTCGCTTGGCCATTTCCAGCGGATTGAACTCGCCTGGATCCGTCCCCGTCTCGATGGTCGTCTGGAGACGCGAGTAGTTCATGTCGAGCGCGGTCAGGTAGTTGAAGGTGATCCGGCCGAACTGCTCCTGGGTCAGCGCGCTGTCTTCGATCCAGGTGTCCGCGCAGACATCTATCTCCCCGTCGCGCGGATCCCAACCCCACTTGGCCAACCGTATCTGATAGTTCAGCGCGCCCATCACCTTGAGTGCCTCGAACAGATTCGGATTGTCTTCCTTGCAGAAGAGGTATTGCAGTGTCTTGAACTGCAGGAACGTCCCTTCCTGCTGGAGCGCGATCACGAACTGGTATGATCCGTTGATTCCCTTGGCCTGCAGCATCAGGGCGGGGTTCTCGGGGTGGAGGAAGTACTTCAGGTTCTGGCCTTTGACCAGCTGTTGCAGCTGATCCATTGTCATCGGCATGGTGTCTCTCCTGTCAGATTAGGCCAGCTTGATAACCAGCGTGTCGTCTATTCGCTCTCGCGTTGCTATCCCCGCCCGGCCAGGATCCGGCTTCTCTCCCATTGGCTCGAGTCGGATCCTGGTCACTCCTTCCAGCTCACCCTGTGCACCGCCGATGGACAGGTGCTCCTCGATCCGGTTGCTCAGGATCCGGCTCAGGTGTCGCGCCCCGAAGCGGGACTGCCACTGGGCCAGCAGGTACTCGACCAGTTCAGTCGCCCACTCGAACTCATAGCCGCGCTCCTCGGCGATAGCCCGTTGATCGTTCAGCAGGTTTCCGATGATGATCCGGGCTGCCTCTACGGTGAGCCCCTGGAATTCGAAGTAGCGGAGATTCCGTCCCAGGAACTCTTCCCCGTGCCCCGTCGCACGCAATCCGTCGCGGACCTTGTCCGCGTTGACCGAAGGCGGTTCCGCATCGGCCAGGGTGTCGGTCACATCGAACCCCAGACGGCGGCGTCCGCCGCTGTACGAAGCCCCGGCGTTGGTCGTGAATACTACGAAGGCGCGACGGAAATCGAGCACCGCGTCCATGGCATCCGTGACCCGTCCATCATCCAGGATTCCCATGATGATCTGCCCGACCCCCGGATCGGCTTTCTCGATCTCATCGAACAGGACTATGCACTCGGGCATGTCGCGGATCTTGGACAGGACACCCGGGCCGTGATCGCGATAGCCCGGTGGCGATCCGAGCAGCACATTCTGAGCGGGTCCGCTGTCGTTACCCGAACCCTGAAGCGTATTGCAGTCAACTCGGAGCAGCGATTCGCGCTCTCCCCCGCCCAGGATCTTCGCCATCAGCTTGGCCGTCATGGTCTTCCCGACCCCCGTCGGCCCGCAGAACATCCAGCAGCCCCTGGGTCCCTTGCTCTTTCTCCAGGTGCCCATGCCACCCACCAGGGCGCTGGAGAGCTCCTCGATCACCTGATCCTGGCCGACGATCTTTGCTTTGAGCTGCTTCAGGACACCCTGCTCGGTCAGCTCCCCGGGCTTGATCAGGCTGCGTCCGATCGTGGCCTCCAGCGCCTGGAATACCATTCCTTCGGTCACCCCGGTCTGGCCCTCTACCAACGACATGGCGCAGGCCCGATCGAGCAAGCGGATCGATTTGGCAGGTTGGTGCAGGTCCGGCAAATACTCCTCCGTCAACTCGACTGCGTAGTCGAGGATTTCGTCCGGAATCGACAGGCCGGAGTAATGGGCCGTCACCCTCGGCAACCGCGCGGTCAGAATCGTAAGGGTCTCCTTCGGCGTGGGTTCCTTGAGCTTCACCTCGCCCAGGCGCCGCTTGAGTGCCTCGTCCTCCTCGATGAAGTGCCTGAATTCGTCCGTCGTGGTGCAACCAATGAGCGATATCGTGCCCTGCCCCAGGGCGACTTTGAACGCCTGGTTGGCCTGAGTGAACGGATCGTGGTGGTGCATTCCGCTTTGCAGGAGTGAATGCAGCTCATCCACGAACAGGACGATCTTGGGGTGAGCCTCCAGCACCTTGAGCAGCGCGGTGACACGCTCCTCGTACTCGCCCACGACCGACGCGCCCGCCTTCAGCAGGGTGGGAGAAAGCTCGAAGATGTCCAGGTCCGCGATCTGGGCGTCGATAGACGGGTCTCCCGTGGAGAGAAGCCGCGCGAACTCGTAGACCACGGCTGATTTTCCGCATCCGGCCGGACCGTGAATGCAGACGTTGTTCTTCATCATCAGCAGGGTGGTTCTCAAGTCCTTGATGGCCCGGTCAGCCCCGATCACACCTTTGTAGGGAAGGTCCATATCGGTCAGCATGCGGCCCCACGAACTCAACGCCTGGGCCGCCTGCTTCCGCTCCTGTGAGAGCAGCCAGGCGGGATCAATGTCATCGCGGCCCCGTGGCCCGGACCCGGAATTGGCCTCTCCGCCGGTACCGTCCCCGGACACTCCGTCCAGCGCGGCGATGATGGCCTTGAATCTCTCCTCGCCTACACCGTTGGAGTGAAGAACCTGGCGGCCCTCATTGCTGGCAATCAGCGCTCGGAAGAAGCGCTCGGGCGTCACGAGTTCTCCCTTCCTGGCCAGTTCGGCGAATACAACGGCCAGAGGCACGGCCACGGACACCTTCCCCTCGGCCGACTCCCGGAGAGGGCTCGGCTCGCTCAAAACGGAGCCGACAACCCCGGGAAGCCGTTCACTCAGGGGCGTCCCGTGGTACAGAGCCGCGAGCATGATGCCGATGTCGAGCTGTCCATCGGGCGGCACGGAGCGCTTGGCCAGGGCCAGCGCTTCCTGCGTGTGTGCATCGAGGTTGAGGCCCATGGCTCAGCTCCCCTTGAGTATGGCCAGCAGTCCGTCCGCGAGGGCCGCTGCGGATAGCTCGCTCTCAGGGATCTCCGCGCTAGGGGCAAACCGCAGTTTGTCGTTCAGAAACATCGGCCAGAGTCCAAGTCCTTCTGCAATCGCGGACGGCTCAATCGAATCCAACTCGTGTTCCACGTTGAGAATGGACTGGATTGCGTGCGGCCGGGCGTGCGTACGGATGTACTCGCCGGGGATGCTTGCGTACTCCTTCATGGACAGCCTCCGGTGGAGAACAGGGGGGCAGAAAGATGCTTCTCGATGACGGGGCCTCCGGTCGAGGCGGGATGCCCTTGCCACTGCCGTGAGTGGGACTGCGGATTCGCCACGAAAGCGTACCTCGGCAGGTGGGCGAATCGGATTGCGCCGACGGGCGGTCGGCGGATTCTTCTATTACATTATATCACTTGAGATATGGCTGGTCGAAGGGTCCGGGCGGCGGGGTGAAGCAGGCTGGAAGCGTTCGACAACGTCACTGGTCATGCGCGGCACCGGCCTGTCACATAATCCCTTCCGGCGCGGGCAGTTCCCTCGATCGTGCCCCGAACAGCGAGGAGCGACGGAATGCCCGGTAGCACTACCGATGCACGGGAATGGCTTGATCATCAGGTAGCCAAATTCACCGACGTCTATCCCGTCTACCGAGCGTTTGGCACAACCCTGGATCAAGTTCTTGCGCTGGCCGCCGGAGGGCTCAGCGGACACGCAATCATCCAGACCCGTGCTAAGCAGATTCCGAGTTTTGCGGAGAAGGCCCTCCGCAAGCAGCACAAGTACTCGGATCCGGTGAATCAGTTCACCGATCTGTGCGGCGGCCGCGTGATCACGCGAACCGGACAGGAGGTGGAGGCGATAGGAGATTTCATCGAGGAGCACTTCGAGATCGATCGGGAGAACTCCGTCGACACCAGCCAGCGGCTCCGGCCGGTAGAGTTCGGCTATCGTTCCGTCCACTACATCGTGTCGTTTCGCAGGGGTGTGGACTACGGAGTGGAGATCCCGGAGGAGTTGTTCACGCATCCCGTCTCCGGGCTGGAAGATCCGGCCCGGGCAGCCCAGCTTCGGCTGCAGGCTCCGAAAGGAGAGATCCAGGTACGCACTATCCTGGAGCACTCGTATGCTGACTTCGCCCACGAGCTCAGCTATAAGGGGGCGTTTCAGGTTCCGGATACTTGGCTGAGGGAGCTGGCCGGGACCGCGGCGGCTCTGGAGCGAGTCGGGCAGACGTTCGATGGCATGGAGCGCCGGCTGGCCAACTATGCCTCCAGCTACGGGGCATATCTCACCGGGGAAGAACTCGCACGGGAAATTGAGACGCTCGAGATCATCGTCGATCACGATCCGCGCGACCTGAGTCAGGTCGCGCGCCTGGGTAAGCTGTTGATCACGGCCGGGCATTGGGACCGGGCGAAGCGCCGCCTGAGGCCCTACGTGGACAAATCGGATCCTGCCGAAACGCATCACCCGATTCTCAGAGACCTGGGTGTCGCGCTCTGCCAGCAGCACAAGGACGAACCCGAGCACCCCGAGTACCGGGAGGGACAGGAGTACCTCCGAATGGCGGCCGAGCCCGAGCATGGCGATGTGGACGCCATTGCCTCGTACGCCGGCACCTGGAAGGGTCGCGACGAGACGAAGGTCCGAGAGCTTTACGGCCATGCCTTCCGGGTCGATCCCGCAGATCCGTACGCGCTTTCCAATTATCTGGAGTGCGAGATCCAGCGAGACCCGGCAGTCATCGAGCACTCCCGGCCGATCATTCGACAGTCGATGGAGCGCTGCCGGGACCACATCGAGGTCGGGATCAACCTGCCGTGGGCTCTCTATAGCCTTGGGGAGTTACACCTTCTGCTCGGCGAGCCGTACAGGAGCCTGGACGCCTATGCAAAGGCGATCGCCGCCAGCTCCGCACCGTTCATGATAGAAACGTCGCGTGCTTCCCTGGACAGGCTGGGGAAGGCGGGCATCGAGATCGCCGGCTACGAGTGGATCCGCCGACTGCTGATTCTGGGTCTTGAAGCACGCTTTCCATCCGATGAAG
>JBDHIQ010000010.1:0-54217 GCA_039587395.1 Gemmatimonadota bacterium | reverse complement strand
CTCGGGTTACCGGCCGACGGATCGTGGCCTGGTCCCCGACCAAGAGGTCACGCCCACCATAGACGATGTGCTGGCCGACCGGGACGTCGTGCTGGAGTACGCCATCGCGCTGGCCCGGAAAGCGGGTGCCGGAGGCTAGGAGGAGCGCCCCTGCGAGAGATCGAGTCAGGCCTGATTGAGCGGGAAGAGCGGAATCCCGAGCGCCTCTGCGGCAGCTCTCATACGAGAGTCGTAGCTGGCCAGCTTCACGTTCTTGGTTTGACGGTGGAGGAATTCGAGCGTTGCGACGTGGATGGCGTCGAGAGTGCGAAGAGCCACCGGGAATGAATCCATGACTCGGTCAAGCACAGAAGCGTTCAGCTCGACCCATGCGAGCTGCGCGATCAGCTCTGCAGCGGCTTCTCCGTGCGAGGCAGCCAGGCCGAGGCGATGGATTCTGACCCACAACTCATACTGCATCAGGCGGCTGGAAACCGGTGAATCCGCCCACAGGGATTCCGGGGGGTGACGATTCTCGGCAAACAGCTCAGCCAGGACGACAGACGTGTCTAGGTAGACCATCGGTCCGCGCGATCCTCCTCAAGCTGCTTCTCGAGTTCCTCCCATGTCATCACTGGATTGCGCGGAGGTGGGCCGGACGCACGCTTCAACGGCGGAGTCAGCCAACCTTCGCGTACGGCTTCCGCCAGCACGGCATCGTCAAGCCTGCGGCTACGGCCGGAACGAGGTGGACCCAGCTCTGCGACGACCTCATCACGATCGGTCACGAGAATCGTCTCGCCGGCGGCGGCCAGTTTGACGTACTCGCTGAGCTTGTTCTTCAGCAGCTTGATGCCCACGGCTCTCATCTGAATAAGGTAGCTACTGGTAGCTACTTTAGACAAGGCTGCCTCCTGCGTCGTCTCTTGTGGATTCCGATCACGATGGACTCGCTCATCAAAGCTGGCGGAGTGTCTCAACTCTCCGTCATCACTATGTCTCCCTGGAGCAAAGAAGGGGCGCCCTGACGAGCGCCCCCTGCTGCCGTGACAGCGATGTAACGGCCGAGCGCCGGTGCCGCGCAGTCAGCGGGTGGCAGCGCAGCCGGGTGTCACCTACTCGCCCGGTGGCCGGTATACTGTCCCAGCCGCTTTCTTTGCTGCGCCATCCATCTCCTCGGGTGACATCAGTACGGTAGAGGAGACCACAGCCGCTCCGACCGCATTGACGGCCATGCTGATGGCCACGGCGGATTCCTGGTCTGGCAGATCGATGATGATGTACACGTCGGTGTCGCCGATCGCGTAGTAGAAAGCCTCCACGGAGCCGCCGGCCTGTTCGATCATCGCAGTGATCTTGGCCCGCCGGCCCGTGCCCCCGTCCTCCATCAGCCCGGGAATGCCATCAGGCGTGTAGGACCCGGCAACTAGGTACTTCGGCATAGTGTCCTCCAGGTTAGGGTGAAATGTGGGTGGCGGACCCGGACGATAGAGGAGGGAGGAGCCGGAGGGAAGTCTAGCTGGCCCAACACATCCTTCTCGCGGTGGCCAGGGAAACAGAGTGGCTATGGAATTGGGCGGATGGCCCGCGCTGCCTCTACCATGGGACCGATCCCGTATGCCCCCGAATCCGCGAACCGGAAGGCCGCGATGCCGTTGGGCATCAGCACGACGTGGTTCCCGCCGTAGCCGGTGCCGAACGGGATGCGCCGCACCGATCCGTCCTGGGTCCGGTACGGCATGCCGTTGAAGGACATGTGATAGGTGAAGGCGCCGATGGAGTTGCGGTCCCCGGTCGGGAGTCCGATCTCGTCTGTCCGAAACAGGGCCTCTGCCAGCCTGCCCGGGTGCAGCAGCTGGCGACCTTCGTTTGCTCCCCCGTTCAGGAACAGGCGGGAGAGCTTCGCGACATCGTCCGGCCTTAGGTACAACCCGTACCCGAAGATCGGGATCCCCGTGGAGCCATCGTTCTCTATTGTCCGCATGATGGGCGCGTGACGGATCCCGATCGGGTGCAGCACCTCCTTGACTACCATGCCCCACGTATCTGCCCCGGCGCCCTCACGGCTGCGGACCAGGCTGTCCAGGGCGGAAGACAGCAGGAAGGTGTTGCAGGAGTTGTAGCGGGCAACCTCCCCCGGCCCCCATTCATAGTCGGCGTAGGTGAAGCAGGCCTGCAGCTTCCCCGCGCGGCTGGGTGCGCGAAGGAACGTGAAGAACTTCGCTTCGTCTTCATCGCCGTGCATGATGTTGGGATGGACGCGCCGCGGAACGTGGTCCCCGACACCGGTCGTCATGTTGAGTGCGTCGCCGAAGGTCACGCCGGCCCAGCCGTCGTGGTCCGCCTCGATGGACACGAAGTCGGCAATCTTCAGATCGAAGACGCCTTCCCCGTATTTCTCGGCAAGACGAAGCATCGTGAGGGCGGCGCCGAAGGACTTGGTGACGGAGAAGACACCGTGGCGCATCTGGCTGCAGTAGGGGAAGTCTCCGTGGCGCGTGTGGCACGGCTGGAGGTAGATGACATCGTCTACGATCAGACCGGCCGCACTGACTCCCACCGGGTCCATCCCGAGGTTGAACTCGGCGGCTGTACCGACCGCGAACCGATCCTCGAGGTCCGACCACGAACGAACCGGTGTCTCGTTGTCAAGCTCCTCGGCGTAATCAGCCTGGAGTGCGTTCCTGCGTGAAATCTCTCCGGGCTCATACTCCAGCGGCAGAAGACCCCACAGATCGACCTGGTTCCAGAGCGCCGTTTCCTGGGTCACCTGGAAGAAGGCGCTCGACGCATTCAAGCTGTCGAACACGAACGTCAGGATGCCGTTGTGGGCCTCGTTGTACTCGTCCCCGACAAGCACGAAGGGGATCGAAGCGCGGGACCGACCGTCGTCTCCGGGCTCCGACCAGATCCGGCCGGGTGAGAGAATGATGTTCCAGTAGCTGCGGGGTCCCGTGCTGCGGACGATCTCCCGATCGAGTGCCACGAGGTGGTCTCCTGCGGTGAGAAAGTCCACCGAGAAGCCGGGAAGCCACATCTGGCCGGCGTCTCCGAGATCGCCGGCCGGGACCGAGGCGTTCATCCTGGTCTCGGGAATGGACAGGCGGCCCTCGAGCCCATGAAGGGGAGGACCCGAATCTTCGGTGGGCGCCAGGAGCCGGTTGTGAACCGGAGCGGTCGGTGCAGGCTTGGCTCCCAGAAGGATCCGCGCGCTGAGCGAAGCTTCCTGCCCGGTACTCTGCGGCTTATCTGCCAGTGCTGCTTCCGCACTGGTCCCCGGGCTCCCGCAGCCCACCAGCGCGACCATCCACCAGCCCAGGAGTCCAGACCAGGCACGACCCGTCAGCTTCACTTCCATCTCCATCGTTCAGCTTTCTACGGCACCCGCGGGCTCAGAACAGGAACGGGATGAACCGTTTCGTCTCTCTCATATACGTCCGATAGGGTTCTCCAAAATAGCGAATGTTCTCCGTTTCCTCCGCGATGGCCGTGGCCAGCAGAAAACCCGTCGCCGCGACCACGAGAGCGGTCCCCGTCCAAGAGGGCTCCTTCAAGAGCGCCCCCCAGGCCAGAAGCAGGAGAGAGCCGTACATCGGATGGCGCACGTAGCGGTAGGCCCCGGTTCGTATGAGCTCGGTCGTTCTCTCCATGCCGAGAAGGTGCCCTTCCTCTCGGATCCGGTCGTCCCGGACTCCCTCCTGGCGGAGCCGCCGGGTCCCGTCGATCACCAGCACCAGCGATCCGGCCAGGATCACCCAGGAGATGATCTGCAGCAGGGAGAAGGGCTCGTGAAACCACGCGGGCAGATTGAGGAATACCAGCCCCAGGATCGCCAGCCACGCGAAGTAGCGATGAAAGCCGTGGGAGCGCGGATCCCGCAACGAGGCCCTGGAGACGCCCGCGAGCACGACAGAAACGATGACGAAGGCGGCAGCCCGGTACATCTCAGGACCAGACTAGGAAGGGGCGCTCCGAAGAGCACCCCTTTGTCGCGCGGGATCGGTATGATCGGTCACCACGAAATGTCGATCGTGAAGTTGCCGGCGTCCAGCGAGGTCCGCTTTCCGCACGCCCCTTCTCTCGTGAATCCGTCGCGGTCCGTGTCGTAGGCGATCAGGTTCCCATCCGGATGATCGCCGGGAGCCCACACGACGATCCGCAGCAGATCCTGCTTGCTCTTGTTCTTCCCGTCCGCCATGCTGAACCAGATGACCCAGCCGGGTTCCCCGTTCAGCGTACCGACGGCCGTAACGCCTGCCACGGCGATACAGCTCGTCAGGGGCCTGTTACTGATCCCAAACGAAATGTTCATCACATCGGTGGACTTGAAGGTCGAGCCGTTCAGCGCGGCGACCGGGACATCGTGGAACTGAACCAGCCACTCACCGTCGGCCTCCCAGGCCATCCAGCGCCAGGGCATCCAGGCGGTGGATTCGAGATCCCCGTCGGCGCGCGCCTGCCCGCCGAAACTGACCTTCCAGTCCCCTTCCCGGATCTGACCGCCCGCACGTACTTCCAGGTGGGCTGTCGGCGGAGGATCTCCTGAGGTGACGACGGGATCCTGCTTCGTGGTCGGGGTCAGCGGTTCCATCACCTCGCTTTCACAGCCGATAGCGAGGGTGCCGAAGAGGGCTGCAGTGACCGCTACACGCCGTGGTTGCATGGCGTACCTCCTTCTGGAAGAGCTACCGAATGGGCTGGAGGATTCGGTATCAGTTGGAAGGTAGCCAGCCGCCTTCCGCTCGTCTGTGGGGAGGTTCCCGCGTTGCGATCCTACCCCAATGGGTAGGGGCCGCGAAGCATCGATTG
This sequence comes from Gemmatimonadota bacterium, assembly GCA_039587395.1. Classification (GTDB taxonomy): domain Bacteria; phylum Gemmatimonadota; class Gemmatimonadetes; order Palauibacterales; family Palauibacteraceae; genus JBDHIQ01. The sequence goes on along the minus strand of JBDHIQ010000010.1, from coordinate 49,429 downwards.
TCGCCGGCTCCTGCCGTGCGCCCTGCGGATAATCCCCACCCTCCCGCTTCTGCGCAGGCACTTTGAGACACATGCCGTATCCCGTCGGAGCCGCAAGGCGGAAGGCCTGGATGCAGGAAGGGCGCTCCGAAGAGCGCCCTTCCTGCAATGCGCCGCCAGGGACTTGAACCCCGAACCTACGGATTAAGAGTCCGTTGCTCTGCCAATTGAGCTAGCGGCGCGTGGTCCGAGATCGACCGGCCGGCGCGGCCGAAGTACCCATCGTTCGGTACTTCGTACGGCCGAGACGACCTCGAAACCTGTCTGGCTGCCGTCAGGCAGCTCTCAGTGGAGCCGAGGGGGCTCGAACCCCTGACCTCTGCAATGCCATTGCAGCGCTCTCCCAGCTGAGCTACGGCCCCGTGCAACTGTCATTCTTCCCGCACCTGCCGGAACAGCCCGGCAAGGATCACGCCCCCAAGGGGAATCGAACCCCTATCTCCACCTTGAAAGAGTGGTGTCCTAGCCGTTGGACGATGGGGGCGTATGGCGTCGAACCCGCCCTTCTATGCGGCGGGCCGCCGTTCGTTCCGACGGCGGCACGGTCCCGCCGATGCGCCCGGCAGGACTCGAACCTGCGACCCTCGGCTTAGAAGGCCGATGCTCTATCCACCTGAGCTACGGGCGCCTGTACCCCGGGCCATCCAGAGCTCGCGACGGGGGTTGAACCCGTGACCTCATCCTTACCAAGGATGCGCTCTACCACTGAGCTACGCGAGCCTTTGTCCCTGTCCGAGCCAGCAGGGGCGGAGGGACTCGAACCCCCAACCGCCGGTTTTGGAGACCGGTGCTCTGCCAAGTTGAGCTACGCCCCTTCGCCTGCACATGCTGATGGCTGGGGGCGGATTTGAACCGCCGACACCCGCGTTTTCAGCGCGGTGCTCTACCAACCTGAGCTACCCAGCCGTTCCGGCACTCCGGGGGTGGGATTCGAACCCACGACCTAGTGGTTAACAGCCACCCGCTCTGGCCACTGAGCTACCCCGGAATAAAACGCCCCGCTCGCTCTGGAGCGAGACGAGGCGTTCAATAGCGGGGGCAGGATTCGAACCTGCGACCTTCGGGTTATGAGCCCGACGAGCTACCAGACTGCTCCACCCCGCAACGAGACCGCTATGCTACCCAAGCCGTTGGACGATGTCAACCCAGTTGTCGCGTTGGCCATACGCCCGCATGCAGGTCCTGTTGCTGTACCTTGGAGGCCCATCTAAGGTTTCATGCGTGCGTACTTACCGCGAATCCCGGCTGTCACAGAACGTGCAGCTCCGACTGTTCGACATCCTCGGTCAGGATGGACTGATCGTCGAACCCGACCGCCTCCTGGTCTACGAGTCCGACGCGCTCACCTACATCCGTGGAAACCCGCTTGGCGTGGCGCTTCCGGCAACATCAGATCAGTTGGCGGCCACTGTGCGTTTCCTCCACGATGAAGGCATCCCGTTCGTGCCAAGAGGAGCGGCAACCGGGCTCTCCTCGGGAGCCGTCGCCCGCGATGCCATGTTGATATCTACCGTCCGCTTGAATCGCCTGATCCAGATCAATCCGGAGGAGGCATTTGCCATCGTCGAACCGGGAGTGATCATCGCGGAAATCAATGCCGCGGCGGCTCCGTTCGGTCTTCGGTATCTCCCGGATCCGGCCAGTGCCGCGGCCTGCACGATAGGCGGCAACGTGGCCGAAAACTCGGGTGGTCCGCACTGCCTGCTTCACGGTGTGACCACGCAACACGTGCTCCAACTGGACGTCCTCCTGCCGGATGGCACGCCGGCCACCCTGAACCGGGGCCAGGACGGGGGCCTGGACATGGCCGGGCTGTTCATCGGCTCGGAAGGCACGCTGGGCTTGGCTACCAGGATCAAGGTGCGCCTGGTTCCGTTGGCACAGGCGGAGCGGACAGCGCTGGCGCAATTCGACCGGCTGGAGGATGCGGCCTGGGCGGTCAGCGCCATTCTCGCATCGGGTATTACTCCGGTGGCTCTCGAACTCATAGACCGCGAGACCATCCGGATGGTGGAGGACTCGGTGTTCGCCACAGGCATGCCGACAGATCTGGGAGCGGCGTTGATCGTGGAGGTCGAAGGATTTCCGGCAGAGGTGGATGCGGACATCGTCCGCGTGGACCGCGTGGCCCGGGAGGCTGGAGCGCGGGACGTTCAGGTAGCCAGCGATGCGGCCGCGCGTCTCCGCTTATGGCACGCGCGCAAGAAGGCCTTTGGCGCACTGGGAAGGAAGGCGCCGGAGGTACTAATCCAGGATGCCGTCGTCCCTCGCACGGCCCTGGCGGCTACGCTGGATAAGCTGCGAGAGATCGCAGCCCGGTACGATCTGGATCTGGTGAACTACTTTCACGCCGGCGATGGAAACCTCCACCCGCATCTCCTGTTCGATCACCGGGACCAGGACCAGGTCGCCCGCGTGGAGCAGGCTGGTAAGGAGATGATGCAGGTGTGTGTGGAGGCGGAAGGCACCATCACCGGAGAGCACGGCGTCGGGTTGGACAAAAAGGAGACCATGCGGCTGATATTCAACGAGATTGAGCTGGACGCTCTCCGTTCCGTCAAGCGAGTGTTCGACCCGAGCGAGCTGTGCAACGCGGACAAGGTGCTGCCCAACGTGGTGAACGCGGAGTGAGCGATGGCACGCTACAAGAAACGTGATTCATTGGAGATCAGCCTGGCCGATGCCGTCGAAGCTGCCGGGCGGACGTTTTCGGCCGACCTCATAGCCAAACGGGCGACAGGGGTCCGGGGGTACCGCATGACGCTTGCGTTCATTGAAGTCGCGGGCTCCGGCAGCTACTTCGTCGATCTCGAGCCGGCCGCTTCCCGAGAGGAGGCGCAGGTCCGGGCGGAGAGCCTGCGTGCGGAACCCGCGCTCCTCCAGCGCTACCTGGACGACGTGCTCGGGACGTCGGAGTAAAGATCTCCAGGTGGCCTGGACCCTTCCCGAGACCGAGTCGGACGTAGCCTCCCTTCTGGGAGAGCTCGGGCGAGCGGAGCGCTCTGCCCGTGTTGCCGTCACGGGAGCCGCGTCGCTTCCGCACGTGCCGGGTTCGATCGCAGGGCTGATCGTGGAGCGGGATGTGGACGTCGTGTCGCTGGCGGCGTCCGGGTTCGGGGCCGTGGAGAAGTACGAGCCCCGCGATCTGGTGATCACGGTGGGTGCAGGCATGGGACTGGACCAGCTCCGTGATGTGCTGGCGAAGGAAGACCAGTGGCTCCCGTTGGCGGAGGAGCGAGGGCGCGGGAGCGTGGGCGGCCTGGTTTCCTCGGCCGCACCCGTAGCCCTGGAGCCACTGCTTGGATCCGTGCGACGCCATGTCCTGGCGTGCCGGACGGTAGCTCTGGACGGCCGCTGTTTCCGGTGGGGACGGGCCGTAGTGAAGAACGTGGCCGGCTACGATGTGCAGGGACTGTGGTGTGGCAGCCGCGGCAGGCTGGGAGTCCTGACCAGTGTAGCGCTGCGTGTATGGGCGCGGCCACAAATGGACTGCAACTACACCCTGACCGCACCGGACGGACTCCGCCTCCTGGATGAGCTGCTGCGACTCCCGCCTGCGGACACGTTCGCGCCGAACGCCGTGCGCTGGACCTGGAGCCCCGGGGTGCCGACCGGAACCATGTCGATCCGGCTGTTCGGAACGGAGGAGTCGGTCGCGGCACGGCAGGCTCGGATGGAAAGCTGGGCGGCCAGTCTGGGCACCGAGGTCGCATGCCGAACGGAGCACCCCGGTTCCCCCGCGCAAGTGCGAGAGCCAAACGCGGCGCGGCCCGGGCCGGACCGGGTGGAACTATGGGCCAGTGGGCTTACGGCTGCCGCGCTGCCGATGCGATCCGCCCTCGAGACCATGCGCTCGAGTCTGGGCGATCGCCTGATCGCGCTTGAAGGGTATCCGCTGGAGCGAGCCATCCGCTGTGATTACACCCGACCATTCGGAGAGACTCCGCCCGCTGTGCCCGACATCGATGCGCTGCTGACCGGTCTTGGAGACGCCCCGGTCGGCGTCGACCTTGGCGGCCCCGTCGAGCACGCGGCCGTGGAGGCCCGGAGGTTCGGCGTCGCTCATGGACTGGAGGAGCGGGTGCTGGCAGCCCTTGGCGGCGGAAAGCGGGAGTGGATTGCCGACTATCTGTAGCCGGTATCAGAGTCGACCCCGACCGATCATATTCGGATCATGATGAAGATCTATACGAAAGGTGGAGACCAGGGGAAGACCGGTCTGTTCGGCGGTGATCGGGTTTCCAAGAGCGACCCCAGGGTCGAGGCCTATGGGGCGATCGACGAGCTGAACGCGGTGCTTGGAACCGTGCTCGCCGCGGAACCATCACCGCTGGATTCGGGAGCGCCGTCCGACCGATCGCGGCTCCAGGAAGTGCAGGCCGACCTGTTCGTCCTTGGCTCACGGCTCGCGGCGGCGCGACCGCAGCGGGCAACCGAGAAGGGCAGCATCCCTGAGCTCCCACCGGACAGAATCACCGGGCTGGAGGGATGGATCGACGTCCTGGAGGCCGAGCTTCCACCGCTGGATGCGTTCATTCTGCCGGGAGGGCACCCGGTTGGTGCAGACCTCCATGTGGCCCGCACGGTGTGCAGGCGCGCAGAAAGGCAGATTGTCGCCCTGCTGGCGGAACGGTCCGACCTGGCCGATGTGATCCTGCCGTACGTCAACCGCCTGTCCGACCTGCTCTTCGTGCTGGCGCGGGCTGCGAACCACCGTGCCGGGAGCACGGAACAGCGCTGGCTACCGGTCCGCGAGCGCGGTACGCAGGGAGGCGATTCATGACCGACTCCAACCGTCCCCGCCAGAATGTCTCGCGCCACCCATTCAGGTTCTCCCTCCCACCGGACGATGTGGTGCGCGGCGATGCATGGGTCCCCGACTCTCCAGTGACGGGAACAGCCATCGTAGTCCTGCACGGTTTCAAAGGCTTCAAGGATTGGGGCTTCTTCCCGTATGTCTGCGAGGAGATTGCCGCGCAAACGGGAAGCGTGACGGTGAGCTTCAACTGTACGGGCTGCGGCGTCGGTGACAGCCTGGACCAGTTTGACGAGTTGGATCGGTTCGCCAGCAACACGTTCACGCGGGAGCTCCAGGACCTGGAGGCAGTGCTGGACAGGCTGTCTGCCGGCCGGCTTGGTGATCTCCAGACTGCCCCCGCACATCGGTTCGGGCTGCTTGGCCACAGCCGGGGTGGCGCGATCTCTCTGCTCGCGGCCTCCCGGCGGATCCAGGTGAGAGCGCTGGTCACCTGGAACTCGGTGGCTTCCCTGACGCGCTATGCAGAGATGCACGCCGCGAAGTGGGAGGCGGGCGAGACCGTCTACATTCTCAACGCGCGAACCGGACAGCAGATGCCGCTGGCGCGCAACCTGATGGACGATGTAAGGGCAAACCGGACGAGGCTGGACGTCATAGCCGCCGCGAAATCGCTTGCGGCGCCATACCTGGTGATCCACGGTGAGGCCGATGAGGCGGTGCCCGCCTCGGAAGCGGAGCTACTGGTAGCAGCCTCCGGGATTCAGGGCACTCTGGTTCTCATCGAAGGAGCGGGCCATACGTTTGGCGCCGTCCACCCGTTCGAGGGCAGCAACCACCGGCTGGAGCGGGTGCTGAATCTCTCGATCGGACACTTCGAACACTTCCTCGTGGGAGGATAGACGCATGATCCGTCGTATCGAGCGTGGCAGTGTAGCCCTCTTTGCGGGCCTGGTGCTCGGGCTCTCCCTGCACGGCTGCTGGATCAGTGAAACGACGGATGTCAGGGGCGAGACGGACCAGGGGCCTGTCTTTGAAGAACAGATCCTCGACATGTTGACGGGTCAGGCTGATGCGTGGAACGCGGGCGACCTGGACGGCTTCATGGTCGACTATGAGCGGACCCCGACGACCAGCTACATCGGAAGTACAGGCCTGATCACCGGCTTCGACGCCATCCGGGAGCGATATGCTCCGCGCTTTCTGCCGGGAGCGGAGCGCGATAGCCTGCGGTTCGTGGACCTGCACACCCGCCAGCTCGATCCGCGATTCGGGCTCGCTACGGCTCGTTACGTGTTGTACCGCGACGGGCAGACCACGTCGACGGGTCCGTTTACTCTGGTGCTGGTCAACGTGGAAGGCAGTTGGAAGATCACCCACGACCAGAGCGCTTCCGACCCGCCGCCCGCCGAGCCGGAGTGAACCTGACATCGGACGCCCGCCGCCTGGCGGGCGACCTGGACTTCCTCTTGGCATGCGTCCACTGCGGATTGTGCCTGCCGGAGTGTCCCACCTACCAAGTGCTGCGGGACGAGAACGACTCGCCGCGCGGCCGGCTCTACCTCATGCGCGCCATGGCGGAGGGGAGACTGGGTCTCTCGGGTGCCGCCGAACTCCACCTGGGACGCTGCCTGGGCTGCCGAGCCTGTGAGACAGTGTGTCCGGCCGGCGTAGACTACACCGGGCTTCTCGAGGGCGCCCGGGCGGACCTCAGACAAGTCAATCCCCCTCGGGCACGCCGCACCCGGCTTGCGCTCTGGTTGCTCACCGGCGCTCCGGCGCGCTCCGTCTATGCCTTGTCGCGACTGATTCGTCGTCTCGGGATATCCAAGCTGCTGGGCCGCCTTCTCCCCGGAAGCCCGGGAGCCGCTTTTCGAGCGCTGTCGGCCACAGCCCCACTCAGCAGGCGAGACACGGGCCCCTCCGGCGTGAGCGCCGCCACGGTCCAGGGGGAGGCTGGGGCCACCTACGCACTCGCTCGGGGCTGTGTGATGCGCGGGCTGTTCGGACACGTCCAGGATTACAGCCGCACGGCCCTGGCGGCGTGGGGCTACCGGGAGCTTCCTCTTCCCTCATCTGGCTGTTGCGGGGCGCTCCATTCTCACGCGGGGTGGCCGGACCAGGCGCGACGGCTGGCCCGGCAGCGCATCGAATCCTTCGAGACCTCTGGGGCCAGGTGGCTCGCCTCCGACTCGGCCGGCTGTGGGGCCGCGATGAAGGACTACGGAGCATGGCTGCGCGACGATCCTGTGTGGGCCGAGCGCGCGGCCTCATTCTCGGAAAAGGTGCGCGACCTGACAGAGCTTTATCCGGCGCCGGCTGCCGACGCCGGCGCGTCGGCGGCAAGCACCGGATCGTGCACCGCTCGGGTGGCGTACGACGCTCCCTGCCATCTCCTGCACGGACAGGGCATCGAGCAGGAACCGCTTGCGGCCCTCCGCTCGATGGACGGGCTGGATGTGGAGGTCCTGCAATCGGCCGCCACCTGCTGTGGGAGCGCCGGGATATACAGCCTGCAGAGCCCGCAGCTGTCGCGTGACATCCTGCGCCCCAAGATCCAGGAGATTCGGGACGGAGACTACGATGCCGTGATCACGGGTAACCCCGGATGTATCATGCACATAGGGGCAGAGCTGCGTGCGGCAGGGTCGGATGTGCCGGTTCTTCATCCGGCGGAAATACTCTCCGGCTCATGGAAGGCGGAACGCTCCTCCACCTGATCCGGTACTATCAGCGCCTGTACAGAGTGGCTCGAAGCCGGACGGGCTCGAGCGGGAATAGCTGAAAGGAACGCACGGAATGGATGTGAACGAAGAGGTCCGCGACGCGTTGCGTACCGTGATGGATCCGGAGCTGGGCATAAACATCGTCGACCTGGGTCTCGTATACGATGTGGAGGTCGAGGACGCCGTCGCGAAGGTGACGATGACCTTGACCAGTCCCGGTTGTCCGGCCGGCGGGATGATCCTGGGCGGGGCGAAGACGGCTGCCGAAACGGTCCAGGGTGTCGATTTTGCCGAAGTCCAGCTTGTCTGGAAGCCGTTCTGGACCGCGGAGAGAATCGACCCGAAGATCCGGGCCATGATGGGAATCTGAGACGGCTCCGGCGGATCCGTCCGAGGCCGTAAGCGCTGTACCGAGGCGGTAAAGGCTATACCGAGAATGCTGCTGAGATTGTTTCTTCTGTTCACGATCGTGCCGCTGCTGGAGCTGATGCTCCTGCTGCAGATTGGTGGACTGATCGGCCTCTGGCCGACCATCGCGATCGTCATTGGCACCGGTTTCGCGGGAGCCTGGCTGGCACGTCGTGAGGGTGGCCGGAGCTGGCGTGCCGTGCAATCCGAGCTGGCGGGTGGACAGATCCCCGGTGAGGAGCTGATGCACGGGCTGTTCGTGATGATCGCGGCGGTCGTGCTGGTGACCCCCGGCGTGCTCACGGACCTGGCAGGACTGGCACTGCTGGTGCGCCCGGTCCGGCGCCGGCTGATCACGGGCTTGCGGAAGCGCTTTGAATCCCGGCTTGTCGCGGGTCCGATGTCGGCGGGTGCGCCCGGACTTTTCTTCTGGTCGGCCGGCGGTGGGAGCCAGCGACCGCCCGAGGGCAGCGGATCGGAGTCCGACCGCCAGGAGCCGTTGCCGGATCCCCACCGGCGGCCCCGCGTGATCGAGCTCTAGGCGATGACAGCCTCCGCCGCCCGCTCGAAGCGGACGGCGGACTCTTCGGTCGGTTGTGCCGACAGCAGTCGCTACTCCGGCAGTCGCCGCAGAATCACCTGGATTCGGCGGTTCTGCGCCCTTCCCTCTGCCGTGGAGTTGGTGGCGACCGGCTGGAACTCGCCCCGTGATACGGCAATCATGCGGCTGGGCTCAATCCCTTCCGACTGCAGGAACCTCACCGCGTTCGCTGCGCGGGCCGCTGCCAGTTCCCAGTTCGTGGGATACCGCTGCGCCAGTCCACCCTGCGGCTGCTGGCTGTCCGTGTGCCCGACGACACTGATGAAGAAGTCCGTGCCCTTCAGGTACTCCGCCAGCTTGATCGCGAACTCCTGCCCGTCGTCGCCGACGTTGGCCGCCGAGGCACCGGAGGAGAACATGATGTCCGTAGAGATTTCCACCTCGACGCCGTCCACCAGCTGCTTGACCGCCAGCTCGTTTGCGGCGATTTCGGCTTCGAAGAGGTTCGTCAGGCTGTCGTAGCTGGCCTGCAGCTGCGCCAGCTCCGCTTCGCGCTCAGCGGCGACCACGGCGAGCGAGTCCCGCTCCGCTGCGGTCATCTCGTACTGTGTGGCGGACACGCAGGCGCCGGCCACGCTGACCAGAAGCGCGAGTCCCAGCAGTGAGAGTGTGCGTAATGATGTGGTTGTCATGAAACTCGGTCCTGCTGAAGTGGCGGTTGGCCTCGACCCCGGGGAGAAGTTCGGCCGTGAGCGTCGAGCCGATGCGGCAATATGCCGTCGCGCTGACGCGAAGCCAACCGCTCCCTGAAACTGGAACGTAGGCAACGATTCGCGGATCTTGCTGGCACCCCGGCGTCCCGTCCTGTATCTCTGTGTTGCTGTGACCTCTCCCGGCGGTGCGATTCGCCGGGCTCGCTGGACTGGCAAAGGGATGACATGACCCTGTCGATGTGGATGGTCTTTGGCGTCACGCTGATGGCCATCGTTCTGTTCATAACCGAGTGGATCCGGTTCGACATCGTAGGGCTGATGGTCCTGCTGAGCCTGGCCCTGGTCGGAATCATCACGCACGACCAGGCACTTCAGGGGTTCAGCAATCCCGCCGTCGTTACGATCGCCTCGGTCCTTGTCCTCAGCGGCGGTCTCTCGCGCACCGGCGTCGCCAACGTGGTGGGACGCCACGTCCTGGTGCTCGCCGGCAAAAGCCAGGCTCGCCTGATCCTGCTCATGATGGCCACGGCGGGACTGCTGTCGGGCATCATGAACAACATCGCCGTGACGGCGCTGTTGCTCCCGGTAGTCATCGACATCGCACGCAAGACGGGACAGGCTCCCTCGAAGCTTCTGATCCCGCTGGCGTTCGGGTCGCTCCTGGGCGGCCAGATGACCCTGATCGGCACCGCACCGAACATCCTGATCGCGGGCTTCGTGGAGAACTCAGGGTTGACGCCGTTCCAGATGTTCGACTTCACCCCAGTCGGCTCGGTAGTCCTGGCTGGTGGAATCCTGTACATGGTCCTCATCGGGCGGCGACTGCTGCCGTCCCGCGAGTCCGGGGTGGCGGCGCAGGGGCGTAGCATAGACATCCACGCCGTATACGACCTCCAGAACACGGTCATCACCGTCACGATCCCACGGCGCTCGCCGCTGGCGGGGCTTTCCCTGGCCGAGAGCAGGCTGGGTGTGGCGCTGGGTCTCAACGTGCTGGCCATCCGGCGGAACGGGGAGAGGCAGCTGGCGCCCACACCGGGCTTCATTCTTCGCGGCGGCGATCAACTGTTCATGCAGGGACGCATCGAACCGCTCGAGTCCCTGCAAAGCTGGAAGCCGCTTCTCCAGCCGGACCAGCGACTCCCGATGACGGACGACCTGGTATCGGAGTCGGTGGGCCTGGCCGAGGTCAGCGTCGTGGAGGGCTCATCGGCCTGCGGCTGCACGCTGTCCGAGATCGACCTGCGAACCCTGTTCGGAGTCACGGTGATCGCGATCGCGCGCGGCGAGAAGCTCAAGCGATCCAGGCTGCAGGAAATCGAGCTCGAGGCAGACGACGTCCTGCTCGTCATCGGACAGGTAGACCGCATCCAGGCGCTTGCCGCAGAGGAGGACTTCGCGGACTACGGCTCGCTCGGATCCCGGGATGCGGATAGCAAGTACCAGCTCGAGGAACGGCTCATGAACCTGATCGTCCCGGAGGAATCTCCGCTGGCCGGGAACACCCTCAAGGAGTCGCGGTTGGGCGACGCCCTGGGTGTCTCGGTTCTCGAGGTCAGGCGAAAGGACGAGAGCGTCCGCCTGCCGTATCCGGACATGGTGCTGGAAGTGGGCGATGAGCTGCTGATCGCCGGGCGAGAAAAGGACCTCAGGTTGCTCGATGCCTTCCAGGACCTGGAGGTGCACCGCGATCCGCCGGACATCGAGGGGCTCGAGTCGGACGACATCGGCTTCGCGGAGGCCACCCTCGCACCGCGAACCTCGCTGATGGGCAAGACGCTCCCCGACCTGTTCTTCCGTGAGAAGTACGGCCTGACCGTGTGCTCCATATGGCGCGGCGACAGATCCTACCACTCGAACGTGACCGTCCGCTCCATGCCGCTCCGGCTGGGAGATGCACTCCTGGTCTACGGCGCCCGCGACAAGCTGGCGAAGCTGGCCCACGACCCGGACTTCCTGGTCCTGACAGAAGAAGCCAGGGAGGTGTATCGCACGTCAAAGGTCGCCGTCGCCGCGGCCATCATGGGCGCCGTGATCCTTTCCGTCGCCTTCAAGCTGTTGCCGATCCAGATTGCCGCTCCCTCGGGCGCCGTCTTGATGGTCCTCTCCGGCTGCCTCACCCCGGAGGAGGCGTACAGCTTCATCGAGTGGAAGGTGCTCATTCTGATCGCCGGCATGCTGGGCCTGGGGCTAGCCATGCAGGAAAGCGGTGCGGCCAACCTCATTGCATCCAACGTGGTTGGCTCCGTCGGTCAGTTTGGACCACTCGCGGTGGTTGCCGGCCTGTTCCTGATCACGGCTTTGTCAGCCCAGATCATGCCCACGGCGGCAGTGGCCGTGCTCATGTCGCCCATCGCGCTGTCTAGCGCGGCCGACCTGGGTCTTTCTCCGCAGGCGTTGATGATGACTGTGGCGGTTGCCAGTTCGTGTGCGTTTCTGAGCCCGGTGGGGCACCCGGCCAACCTGCTGGTGATGGGACTTGGCGGTTATCGATTCACGGACTATACGAAGGTCGGAGTCGGCCTCTTCCTGACCGTCATGGCGGTCGTGATGCTCGTGCTGCCGCTGGTGTGGCCGCTCACGGGGTAGCTGCCTCGAGCCGCGCGATGGCCCACAACGCGTGCTCCTGCACCAGCTCCGATGCATCCGCCGCGGCCTCGTGGAGCAGTGTGAGCGCTTCCGGGCACCCGCTGTTGCCCAGGCCGACGCACAGGTTTCGGAGCATCCCCTCCCGCCCCGGTCTGTAGAAGGCCGTTCCGCGGTACCGGTCCCGGTATCCTTCGTCATCCAGCGACAGCAGCTCCTCTGCCCAGCGAAGCATGGATTCGGGCGGGACAGGCTGGCCGGGCCTGAAACCGAGTGGAGAGCAGGGTGTCTCCCGGGCGTTGGGCTGTGGCGTGTCGGGCTGCGGTGCGTTGCGATTCCAGGGGCAGACCTCCTGGCAGATGTCGCAGCCGAACACACGATTGCCGATCAACGGCCGCAGACGTTCCGGAATCGGGCCACGCAACTCGATGGTCAGGTACGATATGCACAGGCTGGCGTCCAGCATACGCGGGGCCCGGATCGCACCGGTGGGGCAGGCCGGAATGCAGGCTTCGCAGGTGCCGCAGCGGTCGGCGGTGAACGGAGGATCCGGCGGCAGCGGGACCGTGGTGAGCAGCTCGCCCAGGAGCAGGTAGGAACCCGCCTTCGGATCGATGAGCATCGTGTTCTTACCGATCCAACCCAACCCGGCCCGCTGCGCGTGATCCCGCTCGAGCACGGGGCCGTAATCCACGTACGGTTTCGTGCCGGCATCCGGCACCTGCTGCCCGACGAAATCGGCCAGGTCGGCCAGCCGCTCCTCGAACACGCCATGATAGTCCGGCCCGGCGGCGTAGCTGGCCACGGTGGCACGAAGGGGATCGGGGTCCGGTTTCGGCGGGCCGGCGTACCGCAGGCTCACGACGATGATGGACCGACACCCGGGGAGGGCTGCCGCGGGAGACAGCCGACGACGCACGGAATCATCTCGCGCCATGTAGCCCATCTCGCCGTGCCAGCCTCGACCCAGCCACTCCAGGTACTCGTCGGCGTGTGTCGGGCGCTCGGCGGGCGCGAAGCCGACCTGTGTGAAGCCCAGGGTACGGGCGCAGGCCCGGATCCGCTCGCGAAGACCCGTGGTATCTACGCTTCGGCGCTCGGACAAAGCTCGGCCACCGGGCAGTCTGAACAGACAGGTTTACGGGACTTGCAGACGCGCCGGCCGTGCAGGATCAGTCGCCACGGGTATTCGCGCCATTCTTCACGAGGCAGTACCGCCATGAGATCGCGCTCTACTTTGATCGGGTCCGTCTCATCGGTCAGGCCAAGGCGGTGGCTGACGCGCTTCACGTGCGTGTCCACCACCACGCCCTCGTTGACGCCGAACGCGTTGCTGAGCACCACGTTGGCCGTCTTGCGTGCCACACCCGGGAGCTTGACCAGCTCTTCCATGGTCCGCGGCAGCGCCCCGCCGAAGTCCTCCACCACCATCCGGGCCATGCCCTGCAGGCTCTTTGCCTTGTTGCGGAAGAAACCGGTGGAGCGAATGTCCTCCTGAAGCTCCTCGGGATCCGCTTTCGCGTACGCCTCGGCGTCGGGATACTTCGGGAACAGGCTCTTCGTCACCTGGTTGACGCGCTCGTCAGTGCACTGCGCAGACAGGATGGTTGCCACGACCAGCTCGAGCTCGTTCGTGAAATCCAGGGACAGCGTCATGTCCGGGTACTCAGCCTCGAGAATGGGCCGCAACCGATTCGCTTGATCTACCCGTTGCTTCTTCGTCTTCGGTCGCGCGCTCATGAGCTCACCCGGAGGTGTCTGTCCCGAACCCCAGGTCGCGAGCCCGCTTCACCCAGCCACCGATGTCGCCCATGCCCAGCACTCCCACGAAACGCCCGTCCTCCACGACCAGGACGTGCTCTTCATCGCTGCCCAGTCGACCCACCACCCTGTCCAGGGTCTCGGTCCCCCGGACGACCAGGACCTCCGAAGCAGGTCGCATGACGGCTCCGACGGTCGTGGTGCTTCGCATCGCCTCCGGGACTCGCGCAACTTCGTCGACGCCCACCAGCCCCAGGACACCGCCGTTCGAGACCACAGGGTAGGCGCTGTCGCCTCTCCGGATCAGGTATCCGTCGATCAGCTCTCGCACCGTCATCTCGGGCCCTATCACCACGGGGTCACGCACCACGATGCGGGAGGCCGGCACCTTGCCCAGTATTTGCCGCACGGCGAATTGCCGGTAGCTGCTCGCGGCGGCATTGGACACGAACCAGCCGATGAAGGCTGACCACAGACCGGCCAGCATGTAGCCGTAGAACAGCTGCAGCACTCCAAACGCGATCAGCAGGTACCCGAACAGCCGTCCGCCCCAGGTCGCCCAGCGCGTGGCCTTTTCCAGGTTCCCGGTGATGGCCCACACGATGGACCGGAAGATCCGGCCACCGTCCAGCGGGAATCCGGGAATCATGTTGAATAAGGCCAGCACGAAGTTGAGCAGCGCGAGGAAGCTGGCCACGGTCGCGATGGGAGCCGGCCAGCCCAGCGCCCCGGAAGCCCGGGAAACCAGGTAGAAGACGCCCGCCAGTGCCACGCTCATCAACGGCCCGACTATCGTCAGGAGGAACTCGTCCAGTGCGCGTTGGGCCTCCATGCGCGTCTGGGCCACCCCGCCAAAGATGAACAGGGTGATGCCTTCCACCTCGATCCCACGCGCGCGCGCCATGACCGAGTGCGCCAGCTCGTGCAGAAGCACGGAGAGGAAGAACAGCGCGGCGCCGATCAATCCCATGGTGTAATAGACGGGCGTGGAGTATCCCGGAAGCTGGCGCGGGAATTCGTGCTGGCTGAACGTCCAGATGACGAGCGCGAATACCAGGAACCAGGACGCATCGATGCGGATTCGGAACCCGAACACGCGGCCTACCTCGAACCCGCCGATCAGCATGGCTGCACCGTCACATCATTGCTCCTTCACCGGGCACGGGCAGGGCTCGACGGGTGAGATGAAGCGGCTTCATGTCCACCGGAGGGCCAAACAGGCGACGGAACCAACCGCGTCGCCGGCGTACGGCAAGCCACAGTCGGCCGCGGGCCAGGTTTGCGATCTGCACGAAGGCCGTTGCGGCTACCGGAACGTTCACCGAGTAGATCTTCCCCCGCCAGCTGAAGACGGCCTCCGAAGCCGCTGGCTCGACCACGGCTTCAAGGAAGATCTCGGAGTCCAGCCGCACGGAGCCATCCGCGGCGCCCGGAACGGCGGTGTAGAAGCCCGGGTCGAACGGCTGGCCGGCGTGCCGCCGCTGGTTCTGCTCGACGGCCCAATCGTATTCGTCCAGTCCCGACTCCCCTGCCGCCGCCTCGCGGTGGTGCAGCAACTCGTGCAGCAGAGTCTCCCATAGCTCGTCCTCCCAATCGAAACCGGGCTCCCGGCTGGCCAGCTCGGCGAAGGAACCGTGGTAAAGCACGACGTACGACCGGACGTCGTCGGGTCCCACATCGCCACTCCCCAGCTCCGTTCCGGCACACTCACCCAGCGTGTACACGCCGTCCAGGTAGTCGTGCGCGACCGCCGCCTGCTCTACGGTCACCGCCGCGACCCCGATCTTCATGTCCGGCGGGATCTCGTCCCACATCCGGCCCGCCAGGCCGGCGAACTCTTCGAATCTCACTCCGTCTCCAGCTCATCCAGTTCCGCGTAACGGCCTCGATAGTACAACAGCGGCTTCGCCCCTGATCCATCCCCGGCTCCAGCAACTTCCGCTGCGGACAGGTGGGTGCCGGCCTCCTCGACGCGACCGATGAACAGGGTGTGATCGCCGGCGGGAACGGCTCGTACCACGGTGCAGTCGCAGTAGGCCAGGCTGTGCGGGAGCAGAGGCGACCCGGTGACTGCGGTGCAGACCTCCAGGCCGTCGAACTTGTCGCCGCCTGAGGTGCTGAAGCGTGTGGCCAACTCCTGGCCGGATCGGGCCAGAAAGTTCAGTGCGAAAACACCCGACACCTGTATGGCATCGTGCGTCTGGCTTGACTTGCCAAGACACGCCATGACCAGGGGGGGCTCCAGCGACACAGAAGCCACGGCGGTTGCCGTGAGCCCGTGACGCCGGCCCTTGTCTCCCAGCGACGTGACGATGGTGACGCCACCCGCCAGGCAGGCCAGCGCATCGAGAAACCGGGCTGCGGACTCAGGCATCAGGCGTCCTTCAGTCGTCCGGCCCGGAGCCGGGATCAGGTGTCTGGCCCGACCTGGCGGCCAACCAGCGGTTCAACAGCAGGAACGCCGTGATCGAGATGGCAAACTGGACCAGCACTGTCCCGACGTTGTAGGTGGAGAACGGCGTGAATGTGGCGACCAGGTCCTCCAGGTCGACCGCCTGCCACGTAGACCACACCATAAGCACGATGGCCTCCACGACCACCAGCATCATCACCAGGTTCCAGCCGTTGCCGATTCGAATGTCGGATCCTTCAGAGTTCACATACCGCTTCCGGAAGCGGTCCACTCCGTGCTTGAAGACCATGAGCGCGAAGAACAGTCCGGAGAGCATGAGACCCACCCCCCACACCCAGTCCTGGTTGCGGAAGACCTCTATCCACAGTGCAGAGGGAAGTCCCAGCGCGAAGCCGATCAGGCCCACGGTGAGGATCGCCTTCTGTCGCCGGATTCCCGCATCAATCAGCACGCGGGACGCCAACTCAATCATCGCGATCAGGCTGCTCCAGGCCGCGAACACCAGCGCCAGGAAGAACAGCACCATGAAGAAGGAGCCGCCCGGCATGCGTCCGAACAGCTGAGGCACCCAGATGAACGTCAGGCCCTCGTTCCCTGCCCCGACTATCTGATCCGCCGCATCCGGCATGATGGCGAACACCGTGCACAGAACCATGATCCCGGCCAGCAGCGAAACGGAGTTGTTGCCGAAGCCGAGCAGGAAACTGTTCAGCGTCGTGTCCTCCTGCTTCCTGAGATACACGGCGTACGCTGTAATCAGCCCCCAGCCGGCTCCGGTGTCCCACGCGTTCTGGGTGAGTGCCTCCAGCCAGATTCTGGCTTCCAGCAGGTCGCTCCAGTTAGGCGTAAACAGGAACTCGAGCCCGCGCGAGGCCCCGTCCAGGGTCACCGCCCTGATGGCCAGCACGATGACCAATACCAGCAGGCTGGGGATGAGGACCCGCGCTGCGGCCTCGATCCCCTTCACCCCGCGAAGCACCACGAACACACCAAGACCCATGGCAACCGCGTGGGTGACCACCGCCCATGGAGAGCCGATGTAGCCGCCCCAGAATGCGTTTGCCGCCTCCACCGATGTCATGGGGACGGACGATGTGATCGAGCCGACCAGGTAGCGGATGGTCCAGCCCATCACGACGGAGTAGTAGAACATGATCGCGGTGGCGATGAACGCTACCCACGCTCCCATCCAGGCAAACTTCTCTCCCGCGAACTTGACGAAGGCGCCGATCGGGCCGGCTCGCGAGCCCTTCCCCGCCGCAAACTCCACCAGGATCAGCGGGACCGACCACAAGAGGAGGAAGACAACCCAGGCGACAAGGAATGACCCCCCACCGTTGGTCGCCGCCACGCGTGGGAAGCGCCAGATGTTCCCGGTTCCAACGGCCATGCCCAGCATGGCGAGCATGGTTCCGGTCCTGGAAGAGAATGCTTGTTGCGTCATTCGCCCGTACCTCGCAGAAGCTCGTCCAGCCAATCGTCCAGTACCCGATTGAACGCACCGGGCAGAGAAATGTGACAGCAATGGCCGCCCCGCGGAATCTCGACGTAGCGGCTCTCCGGGATCAACGAATCAATCTCCAGCGCCCACGCCGAGGGGCAGTACGTGTCCTCCGGCCCCTTGATCACCAGCGTGGGCGCCTCGATCGAGGGCAGCTCCGACGGGAGGTCCATCTCCTTGAGAAGGTCCACCCGGCGAGAGGAGACGCTGCTCCTCACCGTGCGCGGGCCAGTCCACAGCGCGTATCTGATCAGGTTCTGCTGCCCGGGAGAAGAGTCGTATATCCATACATTGCTCTTGCACCACAGCCGGGCTGCAAGATCGGCCAGCGGCGTCGGAAGATAGCGTGTAGTGGCCCTGGCCACCGGGACCAGCGCCACCCGGTTCAACCCCACGTGCTCGTACGAGATGCGGGCTACGGGATTGGCCAGCACCAGGCCGCGCACCAGGTCGGGGCGCAGATAGGCGAACCGCATCCCGATCGCGCTGCCGAGGCTCTGGCCGACCAGCACCACCGGACCGGTCTCTCGCTTCTGGATGAGCTCCGTCAGGTCGTCCACGAACCGGTCGAAGCTGTCGCCGGGCCCGAACCCTTCCCGGAGATCCGCCGCCAGCACGCGATACCGATCCATGAACCACGGAAGCTGGTAGCGATACGTCTCCTTCGGGCCATCGGCTCCCGGTATCCACAGGAGGGAGATGCCGCTCCCGGCGTCGATGAGCGACACGCGCTCCCCGTCGGAGTACTCGAACGAGCATTCAGGTAAGGGATGACCGTCGGAATCCAGTACCGGCTCGGGCTGAAGGAGGTCGTTGCGCCGGAGCATGTAGCGCGCGTAGGCCACGCCTGCCAGCCCGACGGTGGCGGCCTTCCCGGCTCTCGCGAGGCCGGCTTGGGTCAGGGAAGCCAGCTCGCCGCCCTGTCCAGGAGAGCCACGGCGCTCAGCTGTTCTTCGCCCAGCTGGATGGCCAGTTGTCCGGAATCGTCGCGCTGACCCCAGGAGAGCAGCTCGCCCAGAAACGAACCGGCCGCCGGATTGCGGAACCAGTCCACGTCGTACCGGTCCCGGAGCACCGCGTGCAGGATAGAGCTGAGCATCCAGGCCCGTAGCTGCCGGGCAGTCCAGAACCCGCGCCCGACATCCTCCAGGTACGTCTGCTCCGCGAACCGGAAACCCGTCGCGCCGGACATGATCTCTGCATAGCGGGCGCCCATCTGGCCCGGGCGCTCTGCCGCGTGGAGCTCCAGCTCGTAGAGTAGCATCGCCGCCAGCCAGCGAATCCGGTAGAGCTTCATGAAGCCCGCGACGTTCAGGTAATCCTCCAGCTCTTTCCCGTCCATGCCGACGGCACGCCGGACCCACGCCGGCTCCAGCACGAGCAGTTCGAACAGGACCGCATAGCTTTCGGTTACCGCCGTATCGCCCAGCGCCCGATACTCGAAGGGGAGGTGCTCGCTGGTGTACGCGAAGTGCAGCGTGTGACCCAGCTCGTGCAGGAAGGACTGACAGTCCGACCAACCTCCGGACGGGGAGACGACCAGCACGATCCGTTGGGGGACCCGGATCGCGGCGCTGAACGACTTTCGCGCCTTCAGCCGCCGCGCTT
Source organism: Gemmatimonadota bacterium (assembly GCA_039587395.1). Taxonomy (GTDB): domain Bacteria; phylum Gemmatimonadota; class Gemmatimonadetes; order Palauibacterales; family Palauibacteraceae; genus JBDHIQ01. The sequence continues at coordinate 30,377 of JBDHIQ010000010.1, read as the reverse complement.
CCAGGTCCAGAGTGACCTGGCCGTTCTGCTGGATGGGCAGACCCAGCTCGGCCAGGTTCTGCAGCGCGCCGTCCAATACCTTCCGCAGCTGGAAGTAGTCATCCAGCCAGCCCATGCGCATCAGCCAGCGCGCGTCCGAACGTCGAAGCTGATCCGGTTGAATTCTGACCCGCCGGCTTGCCTGGTAGAGCAGGTGCTCGCGGTATGCGTCCTCGGTGGCAGCCAGGATGCGAAGCGCCTCGCGCTCCATGCCGTGGACGTTGAGACCCGACAATCTCTCGCGCGCATCCACGAACGGGCCAAAGCCGAGCTCGGCAATCGCCTCGCGCTCCCGGTGCAGAATGTCCACCTGCAACGGAAGGGCCTCCTCGAGACGCTGGTTGCGCAGCGCCTCCAACTTCACCCTTAGCGGCCGGTTCGGCTCGTTCTCGAGTGCCGGAAGGAACTGCCGCAATCCGACCTCGCGCTCGTCCAGTACCACACCGGCCCCGGACTCCCAGCCCACGTATTCGTCTTCCGCGGCGGCAAGGGATGCCTCCACCTGCTGGTCGGCCACCCAGGCAAGCAGTGAGCGGAGACGACGCTCCTCTTCGCCCGTCGCCCGGGCAAGCTCGCGCTGGATAACCGGCACCACGTCCTGCCCCGTGACCAGAGCGTGCGCCTCGTAGACGCTCGCGAAGTCGGTGCGGCCCTTGAGCCCGGCCTTCGCCTCGTAGCGCTCAAGGGCGATGGCTTCCTTCAGACTCTCCGCACGTTCGCGGATCTCCGCGACGCCGAGACCCATGGCCGGTCAGCCGGAGCCGTTGATACGGTCCAGCAGGTGTGCGCCGAGCCCGGAGATCGGGACCCTCACCTGCTCGAGCGTGTCACGATCACGAACCGTCACGGTCTCATCCTGGACTGTCTGGCCATCGATGGTGATGCAGAAGGGCGTCCCCGCCTCGTCCTGGCGGCGATACCTGCGGCCAATCGAGCCGGCCACGTCGTAGAAGACCGTCATGTCCTGTCGCAGGTCGTCTGCCACACGGCTCGCTATTTCGGGCATTCCGTCCTTCTTGACGAGCGGGAAGACCGCGGCCTTGGTAGGCGCCAGCCGGGGGTGCAAACGCAGCAGGACCCGGGTCTCTCCGCCCACCTCCTCCTCGTGGTAGGCATCGGCCAGCACCACCAGCAGTGTGCGGTTGAGCCCGGCCGAGGTCTCGATCACGTACGGGAGGAAGCGTTCGTTGGCAGCGGTGTCAAAGTACTCCAGCTTCTTGCCCGAGTGCTCCTGATGGCGGGACAGGTCGAAATCCGTCCGGTTGTGAATCCCCTCGAATTCCTGCCATCCGAACGGGAACCGGTACTCGATGTCGAACGCCTTCTTGGCATAGTGCGCCAGCTCGTCGGGTCCGTGTTCATGAAACCGGAGTCGCTCCGGCCGGATCCCCAGCGTGGTCACCCACTCCATCCGTTGTTCCATCCAGTAGTCGAACCATTCGTCGTCCGTTCCCGGCTTGACGAAGAACTGCATCTCCATCTGCTCGAACTCGCGGGTACGAAACACGAAGTTGCCGGGTGTGATCTCGTTGCGGAACGCCTTCCCCACCTGGGCGATCCCGAAGGGGATCTTCTGCCGTGAGCTGTCCTGGATGTTCCGGAAGTTCACGTAGATCCCCTGGGCCGTCTCGGGACGCAGGTACACTGTCGTCGAGTCCGATTCCACAGGCCCCATGAACGTCTTGAACATGAGATTGAACTGCCTGGGCTCGGTGAACTGCCCCGTGGTGCCGCAGACGGGACACTGCTGCTCGTCCGGCGTGCCCGCCACGATTTGCTCTAGATCGTCGGCGCGGAACCGGCGGTGACAGTTCCGGCACTCGACCAGGGGGTCGGAAAACCCCTCCACGTGACCACTGGCTACCCACACCTTGGGATGCATCAGGATTCCGGCATCCACGCCTTCGACGTCGGCCCGGCGGTGTACCATCGCCTCCCACCAGGAGGACTGGATGCTGTTCTTCAGTTCAATTCCCAGTGGGCCGTAGTCATATACCGAGCCCACGCCGCCGTATACCTCGGAGGATTGGAAGATGAATCCCCTGCGCTTGCACAGGGAAACGACCTTTTCCATCAGGCCCTCCGGGTGGGCCGGGCTCCCGGGAGCGTCTGCGTATGGCTCCGTGCTCATTCTCTGTCCGTTGATCCGTTGGCGTTCCGACAGGTGCGGCACACACCGCTCCAGCCGGGAAACAAAGGCCGGCAGCGGCGGACCGCTCCGGCTCGAGGCTCTCCACGATAGTCGCCCCCGTCTTGGGGCGGCAAGGAATCCGGGCGACGGGGTTGACGACCGGCAGGACCCAATCGGAGCTTGCGCCTTCTGGAACGGCTACAGAACCCGCACCCCGGAATCCTCGACAAAGGGCCGTGAAGACCGATGCAGCCACAGCAAACCATCACGGATCTGGTGTCTCTCCAGGGCAGGGTCGCACTGATCACGGGCGGCGCATCGGGCATCGGGCTTGGCATCGCCTCCAGGCTGGCGGAGGCCGGGGCGGTGGTGGCTTTGCTCGACATCGATCAGGCAGAGGGCCAGGAGGCCGCTCGCGGTCTCCAGCAGCGTGGCTTTCGCGCGTCATTCTACGCATGCGACGTGACCTCGGATGCAGCCTGCCGACAGGCAACCGAGCAGATCATCGTCGACCTGGAGAGGATCGACATCCTGTGCAACAACGCCGGGGTGACGATACGGAAGAACACGGTGGACCTGACGGAAGAGGAGTGGGATCTGGTCCTGGACGTCGGTCTCAAAGGCGTCTACCTCCTGTCGCACCATGTCATCCCGCACATGATTGCCGGGGGTGGCGGCAGCATCATCAACACCGGCTCCGGCTGGTCCCTGCAGGGCGGTCCGAACGCGGCGCCCTACTGCGCGGCCAAGGGCGGAGTGCTGAATCTCACTCGCGCCATGGCTATCGATCACGGCGGCGACAACATCCGTGTCAACTGCGTCTGCCCGGGCGATGTGGATACGCCGCTCCTGGACAGCGAGCGCCGGCAGCTGGGCCTGGACCGCGACCGGTTCATGGAGGAGGCGGCCGACCGTCCGCTGAACCGGGTTGGATCGCCGGAGGACGTGGCCAACGCGGTCCTGTTCTTCGCAAGCGATCTGTCCGGCTGGGTTACCGGCGCCTTCCTGGCCGTGGACGGCGGCGGAACAGCCTGAGAGCCTGCTCAGGAACCGAACAACCAAGGACGACCAGAAGATGGTGCATCCGTACATACCGAACTCCGTGCCGGAGATCCAGGAGGAAATGCTCGCTGAGATAGGGGCAGCCTCTATCGACGAGCTATACGAGGACATCCCGGAGAGCCTGAGGTACCGGGGACAGATGAACCTCCCCCAACCGCTGACAGCCGAGAGCGACCTGAGGCGACAGGTGGAAGGCGTCCTGGCCCGCAACTGGACGTGCCAGGAGAACCTCAGCTTCCTGGGCGGCGGCTGCTGGCAGCACTATGTCCCGGCCATCTGCGATGAAGTCCAGAGCCGGGCCGAGTTCCTGACGGCCTACGCTGGCGAACCGTTCGAAGACCATGGCCGATTCCAGGCCCTGTTCGAGTACGCCAGCCTCATGGGCGAGCTGCTGGACATGGATGTCGTGAACGTGCCCACCTACGACTGGCTGCAAGCGGCCTCGACGTCGATTCGCATGGCCGGCCGGATCACGGGTCGGAGCCGCGCTCTGGTGGCCGACACCATCTCCCCGGAGCGGCTGTCCGCCATTCGCAACTACTGTCATGGCCTCCTGGACATCTCGCTGGTCGGACACTGCTCCGACACGGGGCGGCTGGACCTGGAGCGGCTCCGCGCCGAGCTGAGCGAACAGACCGCGTGCGTCTACTTCGAGAATCCCTCTTATCTGGGCTGCATTGACGACCAGGGGCGGGCCATCTCCGAACGGGCACACGAGCACGGCGCGCTGTGCGTGGTGGGGGCGGATCCCATTTCGCTCGGGGTCCTCACACCGCCCAGCCAGTACGGGGCGGACATCGTGTGCGGGGACATCCAGCCGCTGGGCATGCACATGCAGTTCGGCGGCGGGCAGTCGGGCTACATCGCGACACGAGACGAGGAGCGGTTCGTAATGGAGTACCCGTCCCGGCTGTTCGGAATAGAATCCACCAGTGAGCCCGGTGAGTACGGCTTCGGGGACGTGGCGTACGATCGCACCTCCTTTGCCGACCGCGAGAACGCGAAGGAGTTTATCGGCACGGCTACGGCCCTGTGGGGGGTTACGGCGGGAGTCTACCTGGCGCTGGCCGGCCCGCAGGGCATGCGGGAGGTCGGTCAGACCATTCTCCAGAACACGCTGTATGCCCGGAAGAAGATCTCGGAGCTAGAGGGCGTTCGAATCCCCTTCCCCGCTGCCTGTCCATTCAAGGAGTTCGTGGTCGACTACAGTCCGTCCGGGAAGTCCGTCCAGGACATTCACGAGGATCTGCTGGCTCACGGCATATACGGTGGACTGGACCTGTCGGCATCGTTCTCCGAGTTGGGTAGTGCGGCGCTGATCTGCGTGACCGAGGTCCACCGGAAGGAAGACATCGACACGCTGGTCCAGGCCCTGGAGACAGCGCTCCTGGCCCCGTAATAGGGAATACACGGCACAACCGGGAGTACGCGGCACAAGCAGGAAGATCACGCTACAGGATAGAGACGAAGATCATGGGAATGGATCTCGACACGAAGCTCCGGAAGTTCCACCAGGCAAAGTGGGACGAGCCGATCCTCTTCGAGCTGGACCAGCCGGGTCAGCGTGGCGTCGTCATGCCGAAGGCGGACCCCGCCATCGAAGAGGAAGTCGGAGACGGCCTGTCGGCGCTCCCGGCAGGCATGGCTCGCGCTGAGCCGCCTGCCCTGCCCGAGCTGGGACAGATGCAGGTGCTGAAGCACTACCTGCGGCTGTCGCAGGAGAACCTGGGTGCGGACCTGAACATCGATATAGGCCAGGGTACCTGTACCATGAAGTACAGCCCCAAGGTGAACGAGAAGTTCGCGACTTCGCCCAAGTTCCGGGTGCTCCACCCGCTTCAGCCGGAGGAATCGGCGCAGGGGATTCTGGAGATCATTCACCAACTTGACCTCTTCCTGCGCGAGATCTCCGGACTGGACTGCTTCACCTTCCAGCCGGGCGGCGGCTCTCAAGCCATTCTCGCCATGGCCTCCATCACCAAGGCCTATCATGAGGCGGCAGGCCAGGGGGATCGGCGAGACGAGATCATCACGACCCTGTTCTCTCACCCATCCGACCACTCGGCGGCCTCCGTGCTGGGCTACAAGGTGATCAACCTGGATCCTGAGCCCGGGGGGTTGGTGGACGTCGATGCGCTGAAAGAAGTGGTTTCGGATCGCACGGCCGCCCTGTTCATCACGAACCCGGAGGACACGGGGATCTTCAACGGCCGCATCGCGGAGTTCACCGAGGCCGTGCACCAGGCAGGCGGGCTGTGCGCGTACGATCAGGCGAACGCCAACGGGATCCTGGGCATTACGAGGGCCCGGGAAGCCGGCTTCGACATGAGCTTCTTCAACCTTCATAAGACGTTCTCATCCCCGCATGGCTGCGGAGGGCCCGGCTGCGGCGCCCTGGGAGTAACCGCAGAGCTGCGAGACTACATGCCGGTTCCGCTGGTCAGCCTGGAGGGGGACCGGTACTTCCTGGACTACGACCTGCCCTGCAGCATCGGAAAGATCCGGAGCTATTACGGCCCTCTGTCCACGGTGGTCAAAGCGTATTCATGGGTCCTGAGCCTCGGGGCGGAGGGTCTCAGGGAAGCGGCGCGCGTCGCCGTCCTCAACAACAACTACCTGTTCAAGAAGGTCACGAAGATCCGCGGAGCCAGCGCGCCGTACGCCGAGGGACATCACCGGATCGAGCAGGTGCGCTACAGCTGGAAGCAGCTGTACGAGGAGACGGGTGTGGGGACGTTCGACGTCACCTGCCGGCTGGCCGATTATGGCCTTCACCTGTGGTCCAGCCACCATCCGTTCGTCGTGCCGGAGCCGTTCACGCTGGAGCCGACCGAGTCCTACTCGAAGGCTGAGCTGGACGAGTACGTCGCCGTTCTGCAGCACGTCTCCGACGAAGCGTACGAAGACCCCGAGGTGGCAAAGACGGCTCCGCACCGGAGCGTGACGCACCGCCCGAATCACGACACGCTGGATGATCCCGAGAAATGGGCCATCACGTGGCGCGCCTACCTGAAGAAGTGCGCGGCAGGCAAGCGCGAGCGGATCTAGGAAGGAACGATGCGAGGACTCGAAACGAAGCGCGTGCTCGTTACCGGTGGAGCGAGCGGCATCGGCGCCGCTACGGCGGCCCGGTTTCTGGAGGAAGGTGCGCAGGTCGTGGTGCTGGACCGGGATCGCGAGGCGGGCGACAGGATCGCCTCTGAATTGCCCGGGCTATCGGGCATCGTTCCGTGTGATGTCTCGGACCTGACCCAAGTCGAAGCCGCGGTAGACCAGGCCGTCAGGCTGCTGGGCGGGCTCGACATCGTAATCAACAACGCCGGCATCAGCATCCGCCACGACTTTCTGGATATCAGGCCCGAGGAATGGGACGCCGTGCTCGCGGTCAACCTGACCGGCGTGTTCTACGTGGCGCAAACGGCCGCGCGACACATGGTGGAGCACGGAGGCGGGGTGATCCTGAACACCGCCTCGACCAACGGCATCATGGGGTACCGCTACTACTCGGACTACAACGCCAGCAAAGCGGGCGTGATCGAGCTCACGCGCTCCATGGCCCTCGAGTTCGCACCCGACATTCGCGTCAACGCGGTCGCTCCCGGTTATATCCTGACGCCGATGCAGAGGGCCGAATACACGGACCAGATGCTGGAAGAGGTCAACCGCAAGCTTCCCCTGGGGCGACATGGGGCGCCGGAGGAAGTGGCGGCTTTGTTCGCCTTCCTGGCCTCAGACGACGCCCGCTATCTGACGGGACAGGTCTACGTGATCGACGGCGGCGAGACAGCCGGAGGATTGGCCAGCCGCTAGAAAGGGGTCCTCGGCCGCGGAGCGCCAGACTTCACTCTTGACCGCCAACCAGCACCAGGTCCGCCAGCACCGGGATGTGATCCGACGGATAGAAGCCGGCGTCGCTGTCCGTCAGGTGCCCCTGCCGCACAACCGTAAAGTGTGACGTGGTAATCACGTAGTCGATTCGCCGGCCCGGCTCCTCGGTGACGGCGAACCCGTGCATGGTTCCCTCGGGCCCGTACGCTCCGCTCGTCCCCAGCCTGGAGTCGTGCAGGCACACCTCCGCACCTGATGGATCAGCACACTCCAGCAGCGCCTGGATTGGAGGACTGCCAGGCTCGGCGTTCAGGTCTCCCATCAGCAGCAAAGGCTCACCCTCCGCAGCGCGGAGTGCTCGGGAACGCAGAAGCCGCGCGGAACCCAGACGGGCCTCCGCACCCCGGTGATCAAAGTGTGTGTTGAACGCATGCAGTCGGTGCCCGGTGGCTCGATCGCTAAACACGGCCCAGGTGGCGATGCGCGGGAGCGCGGCGTCCCAGCTCCGGCTCCCCACCGAGTCGGGTGTCTGGGACAGCCAGAACGTCCCGGTCTCGACAAGCTCGAGCCGATCGGGCCGGTAGAGGATCGGAGAGAACTCGCCAGCATCCATCCCATCATCCCGGCCCACACCCACCCAGGCGTAGTCGGGCAGCCGCTGCTCGAGATCGTGCAGCTGGCCAACCAGCACCTCCTGCAGGCCGGCGACGTCCGGCTCGTAGAACCGGATCAAGCCCGCTACGCGATCGGTCCGGTTGGGCCACGCGTTGATGCCGTCCCCGGGGTTGTTGTAGCGGACGTTGAACGACAGGACGCGAAGCGGGAGCGGGGGATGCTCGGCAGCCTCCTGAGCAACCGCCTCAGCGCCGGGGTAGGGCTGCAGCAGCGCGATGAGCAGGCACGCGGCCCTGCTCGCTGTGATCCGGATCACGGGTCGTAGGCCTCCTGGAGATCGTGCACGCGATGACCGTGGACGTAGGACGCGGACGTGGAGAGCAGTATAGCCAGCCGCTCCACCGGCCGGAACGGAAGGCCTCTCTGGACCGCGCTGCGTGGCCATCGCCATATTGCGGACCACGCAAACCACCCTTCCTCAGGCTGGATACCGATGAAACGCAGATCCTTCCTCAGATACTCGGCCGGTTCTTTGGTCGGCGGATTCGCGCTCGTTCCCGCGCTTACCCGGGATCTCTCCCGGTTCTCGACCGGGTTGCCCGAATCTTTCAGCAGCGCCAGGCACTCGCTGAAACGCTTGGGAGTGCAGCTGTACACGGTGCGAACGCTGATGTCGGAAAGCGTGGAGGAGACCCTCGCCACGGTCGCGGGGATCGGCTATGAGGAAGTCGAGTTCGCCGGCTACTTTGACCGTTCGCATACCGAGATTCGTGAGGCGCTTTCGCAGAACGGGCTCACGGCGCCGTCCACGCACGTGGGGCTTCCGATGACGGAGAATGACCTCGGTATGCTTCTGGAGGTGTCGCACGCCATCGGCCATGATTTGATCACCGTCCCGTCGCTACCGGCGGAGTTCCGGGAATCACTCGATGGATTCCGAAAGGTGAGCGACCGATTCAACCACATCGGAGAGGCCGCAAAGGAAGCCGGCATGAAGCTGGCCTATCACAACCACGGCTTCGAGTTCGAGCTCATGGAGGGGCAGCGTCCGTACGATCTCATGCTGGAGCGGACCGATCCCGACCTGGTGGATTTCCAGATAGACCTCTTCTGGGCCATTGAGGCGGGCCAGGATCCTGTCGCCTACTTCACCAAACACCCGGGCCGGTTCTCCAGCTGCCACGTCAAGGACATGTCGGAGGCGGGAGAGATGGTGGAGGTGGGAACCGGTGAGATCGACTTCGGCGCTATCTTCGCACACGCCGAGACGGCCGGCCTGAAGCACTACTTTGTCGAGCATGATTGGCCCGAGGATCCACTGGAATCCATTCGGACCAGCTTTGAGAATCTGAGCAAGCTGTAGTGGGCAGTCCGGGACCAATCCACTGCGCGCCCTCGGCAACGCCGGGCGCCGACGGTGTGTTCTTGCGACGGTCCCGGACAGGCTGCGCACCGTATCCCCAGACACGGAGTTCCGTACGATGAGTCTCTCCCGTCGCGACATGCTGAAGTTGAGCGCCGGCGCCGGCGCCGCATTCGTTCTCGGCCGGCGTCCGCTGGGCGCCGACACCTCCTTCCTGGACAGGCTGGTGGTGAAGGACCTGCTCAAGAAGCCCATTCCCTCTTCCGGCGAGATGATCCCGATTGTCGGGATCGGGACGGCCGGGCGATTCAACCCGGCGGAAGAGGGCTGGACGGACGAAGATCGCGCTATGCGCAAGCAGGTCATCCAGCAGCTCAGCGAGCTGGGCGGCCAGCTGATCGATACGGCTCCTTCCTACGGCCGCGGCAACGCGGAACCGCTGATCGGCGAGCTCGTGGAAGAGGTCGGCAACCGGGACAAGCTCTTCCTGGCCACCAAGGTGCGGGTCCGTGAGCCGGGGGCGGAGGGCGGCCTCGAGCAGATCCACGCCTCGTTCCAGAAGCTGCGCACGGACGTGATCGACCTCATGCAGGTCCACAACCTGGCTGACATAGACACGCAGCTGGGCACGATCCGCGAGCTCAAGCAGGAAGGCCACATTCGCTACATCGGGATGACCACTTCTTCGTACCGCCAGTTCGAGGACTTCGAGGCGTACATGAAGAAGGAGGACATGGACTTCGTGCAGATCAACTACTCCATCGTCCAGCGGCAGGCCGAGGAGCGGCTGCTTCCGCTGGCCGCGGATCGCGGCATGGCGGTCCTGATCAACCTGCCGTACGGGCGCGGACGGACCTTCGAGGCGGTGGGCGATGCCGAGCTTCCCGACTGGGCGCGCGGCTTTGCCGACACCTGGGGTCAGTTCTTCCTCAAGTGGATCGTGTCGCACCCGGCGGTAACCTGCGCGATCCCGGGCACCTACAAGATGCAGTACCTGGAGGACAACCTGGGCGCGGCCATGGGTGAGCTGCCTGACGAGGCAACTCGCAAGCGCATGGTAGAGTTCGTCGAAGCGCAATCCGCCGGATAGCAGCCCGCTGGATAGCAACGCAGGCGTGAGCCGACCCGGCTTGCTGACGCGACTGCTGCAACGGGCAGTCGAAGTGCGCGAGGAGGAGGCGAAAGCCCTCCTCCTCTCCGCCACTTACTTCTTCTGCCTGCTGTTCGCCTATTTCATCATCCGGCCGCTGCGCGACCAGATGGCGGTGGCCGGCGGGGTGCGGAACATCCCCTGGATGTTCACCGGCACGCTGGTCCTGATGCTGCTGGTCAACCCGCCGTTCGCGGCGCTGGTCGTCCGGTTCACCCGGAAGCGGTTCGTGTCGATCGTCTACCGCTTCTTCATGTCCAACCTGCTGATCTTCTTCCTGCTGCTGAAGTTGCTCCCTCCCGATCAACAGGTGTGGGTGGGACGCGCCTTCTACTGGTGGGTCAGCGTCTTCAACCTGTTCGTGGTTTCGATCTTCTGGGCCTTCATGGCGGACGTCTTCCGTACCGAGCAGAGCAAACGGCTGTTCGGGTTCATCGGCGTCGGCGGCACGCTGGGGGCGCTGGCGGGTTCCGGAGTCACGGGCTGGTTCGCCATGCGAATCGATCCGGTCAACCTGATCCTGGTATCACTGGTCGTGCTCGAGGTGGCGGTCTTCCTGGTGAAGCGGCTGTCCATCCATTTCGAGGATCTGCGGAAGAAGGAGGGGATCGAACGGACGCAGGAGCAGCCGATAGGCGGCAGCATGTGGGCTGGGATCACGCACCTCCTGCGATCGCCGTACCTCCTAGGCATCTGCGTGTACATGCTGGCTTACACGATCGTCGCCACAGTGCTCTACATGCAGCAGGCGGACATCGTGGACACGTACTTCGAAGGGAGAGGTTCGCAAACCGCCTTCTTCGCCTGGCTGGAGTTCGCGGTCCAGGGGCTGACGATTCTCACCCAGATTTTCCTCACCGGGCGAATCATCAAGGCGCTGGGCGTCGCACTGACCCTGACCCTGCTGCCGGCCGCCGCCATTCTGGGCTTCACCGCGCTCGGGATCTGGCCCACCATCGCGGTGTTCGTCGTCTTCCAGACCCTGCGGCGCGCGGGCAACTTCTCCATTGCCCGACCGACACGTGAAACGCTCTACACCGTCGTGAGCCGCGAGGACAAGTACAAGGCGAAGGCGTTCATCGACACGTTTGTGTACAGGGCAGGCGACCAGCTGGGGGCCTGGTCGACCGGACTGCTCATGTGGCTGGGACTCAGCATGTCCGCCATTGCGTTCGCTGCAGTTCCGGTGGCCGGGATCTGGCTGATAGTCGGATACTGGCTGGGCCGCCGGCAGACCGAGATGCTACAGGCCGGAGCCGGGGCCGCTGATCTGGAGAGCCAGGCGGCGCCGGTAGCCTAGCTGGCCGGAAAGCCACGCCCGTTAAGGATTCAGGCTCGAGTCTGGCCGCAACGCTGCGCCGATCCGTACCTTTCCTCCCCGCGTCCACCCTCGGTTCGCACCAGACGGAGCGGAATATGGACGGTGTACTCAAGCCACCTTATCCCGAGAACCTGTTCGGGCCCGGATCGCCGGTCCGTGTCATCGGGCACCGGGGCGCGGCGGCCGTAGCGCCCGAGAATACGCTCCCATCATTCCAGCGCGCTCTGGAGTCGGGCGTGGACGCGGTGGAGCTGGATCTCCATTGCACGCGCTGCGGAGAGCTTATCGTCATCCACGACGACACGCTGGAGCGCACGACCGATGGAGCGGGCGACGTTGAAGCGCTGAACCTGGAGGATCTGCAGAAGCTGGACGCCGGCTACGGTTTCACGCCCGACAACGGCGACACGCACCCGTTCCGGGGGCAGGGGATCCGCGTTCCGACGTTCCAGGAAGTGCTGGCAGCCGTACCGGACCTGCCGGTGATTGCCGAGATCAAGTCGCCCCGTGCGGGTGCGGCGCTGGGCAACTGGCTGACCGACAACCCGGACCGCGAGCGCATACTGGTGGGCGGCTTCCGGCGAAGCGATGTGGATCCCGCTGGAAGACGGGCGCGCTGGCGGTGCGCATATACGGATGAGCTTCGTCTGTACGTGCTGTTCGGGAAGCTGGGAATCGCGGGCATCGCCGTCCCGCGAGTCGATGCGGCGATGGTACCGGAGCGTCACAAGGGTCTCCACGTGGTCACCCAGGGTTTCATCCGGCGCTGTCATAGAGATGGGATCGGCGTCTTCATCTGGACAGTAAACGATCCGATCGACATGAGACGCCTGCTGGACTGGGGAGTCGACGGCATGGTCAGTGACGCCCCGGCGCGCTTGCGGCGGATACTGGACGAGCGTCTCGAAAACCAGGACGTTTCCGGAGGCGGTTGATGTCCGGCGACAGGGAGCTCGCCTCCACCCCCGGTGAACCGGAGTCCTCCGCACCCACACCAACCACACCGACCATCCTTCACGTCGACATGGATGCCTTCTACGCAGCCGTGGAGGTGCGCGAGAATCCGGCGCTGCGAGGTCGTCCGGTCGTCATCGGAGCCGATCCGCGGGAGGGCCGTGGGCGCGGTGTGGTGTCAACGGCCAGCTACGAGGCACGCCAAGTCGGCATCGGCTCGGCCATGCCCATCTCCGAGGCCTATCGTCGATGTCCGGATGCCGTCTTCCTCAAGCCGCGCATCTCTCTCTACGCCGAGGTGTCGGATCACATATTCGACCTGTTCCGCGAGTACACGGACCTGGTAGAGCCGCTCAGCCTGGACGAGGCGTTCCTGGATGTGACCGGGAGCCGGGCGCTGTTTGGAGACGGGCCGCAGATTGCGGCGACCATCAAGCAGGAGATCCGCAGGCGCGAATCGCTGACGGCCTCCGTCGGCGTCGCTGCCTCCAAGTTCCTGGCCAAGCTGGCCAGCGACCTGGACAAGCCGGATGGCCTGGTGGTCGTCCCGCCGGGTCGCGAGCGTGAGTTCCTGGCACCCCTGGAAGTTCACCGGTTGTGGGGAGCGGGGATCAAGGCCCAGGAACGGTTCCGGCAGTTGGGCGTGCGGACCATCGGCCAGGTGGCCGACCAGGGCGTGGACCGGCTGGTGCAGGCATTCGGGGAGTCCATGGGACGGCGGTTCCACGCGCTGGCTCTGGGCCAGGATCCTCGAACGGTGGTGCCCGGCCGGACACGGAAATCGCTGGGGAGAGAAGTCACGTTCTCCGAGGATATCAGTGACCGCGAGGTAGTCGAGCAGACACTGTTCAGGCTCTGTGACCAGGTAGCTCGCAGCTTGCGAAAGCGCGAGCTTACAGGGGCGACGGTGTCCCTGAAGCTCCGCTGGGAAGGCTTCGAGACGGTGACCCGGCAGAAGACGCTGGACCGGCCCATCAACACCACCGAACGATTATGGCCCGTCGCACGCGGTCTGTTTCGCAAAGCGGATCGACGGCAGCTTCGCGTGCGCTTGATAGGAGTGAGCCTGTCCGGCCTCTCGCACGGGGCGGCCAGCCAGCTTGGGCTGTTCGAGGCGGATGAACCGCCGGTAGACACCCGCGTGGCGGAAGTGGTGGACTCGCTGGCCGAACGGTTCGGCGAGGGCTCGGTTACCCGAGCGGCACTTCTCACCGACGGAAGGAAGAGAGAGCGATGACGGAGGTGTTCCCGATATCACCGGCCCCCCTGAAAGTCCTGTGGTTCTTCGGCGGGATCAGCGTGCTGCTGGTAGCGCTCCTCCTGTTTCTGGCATACGTGGCCATGTCCGGCCGCTTGTCTCGATTCGAGGTTTCGCCCGAAGGACTGAGATTGCGTGGGGATCTGTACGGCCGACTGATCCCGATGGATGCGCTTCGGATAGCCGAGGCCCAGATCCTGAGACTCGAGAAGACCAGCCAGTTCTGGCCCACGCGGAAGACCGTGGGCAGCAATTTGCCTGGCTATCACTCGGGATGGTTCAGGCTGCGCAGTGGAGAGAAGGCACTCCTGTACGTGACGGACAGGCGCCAGGTGTTATACGTCCCGACCACCCGGGGCTACTCGGTGATGTTGAGCGTCCGGGAGCCACAGCGGCTACTGGAGGCGCTGGGACGTCAGGCCGCAGGCGGCTAGAAAGGCAGAAGACCGATGTCCGGGATTCCGACGCGCGAGGAGGCCCTCGCGATCATGCACGAGTACACGGAGAACGTGAACCTGCGGAAGCACATGTACGCGGTGGAGGCCGCGATGAGGAGTTACGCCGTCAAGTACGGAGAGGACCCGGATGTGTGGGGCGTAACCGGTCTGCTGCACGACTTCGATTACGAGCGCTTTCCGAACGACGCACAGGCTCCTGACCGCGACCATCCATCGCAGGGCGTGGGGATCCTGCGCGAGCGAGGGGTCAGCGAGGACATTCTCCATGCTATCATGGCGCACGCCTCGTTCACCGGAGTCAAACCGGAGACGCTCATGGCGAGGACCATCCTGGCGGTGGACGAGTTGACCGGGTTCATCGTGGCCTGCTCCCTGGTCCGGCCCAACGGGATCATGGACCTCAAGCCCAAGTCCGTGAAGAAGAAGATGAAGGATCGGTCGTTCGCGGCCGCGGTGAACCGGGATGAGATGAGAGAGGCGTGCGAAGCGCTCGGGGAGGATTTCACCGAGCACATCGCCTTCGTCATCGAGGCGATGCGCGGCATCGTCGATGAACTCGGCCTCGGACCACGACAGTAGGACTCGAGCGCACCTCCCATACAGGACCGTCGATGAAAACCATCATTGAGCCGTTCAGAATCAAGAGTGTCGACCCCATCCGGATGACGACCCGCGATGAGCGAGAGAAGCTGATCGGGGAGGCCGGTTACAACGTGTTTCTCCTGCGGGCCAGGGACGTGATCATCGACCTGCTCACGGACAGCGGCACCGGCGCCATGAGCGCGGACCAATGGGCCGCCATCATGCAGGGCGATGAGTCGTACGCCGGGTCCGAGAGCTTCTACCGTTTCGAAGCCGTGGTACGGGAGATCTTTGGCTTCAAGCACGTGATCCCCACACATCAGGGGAGGGCGGCCGAGCGGATTCTGTTCAGCACCATGTGCAAGCCGGGCGACATCGTTCCGAACAACACACACTTCGACACGACCCGGGCGAACATCGAATTCGTCGGCGCCGAGGCCGTAGACTTGCCCTGCTCCGAGTCTACGGAGATCTCCGCTGCCCACCCGTTCAAAGGCAACATCGATCTGGACGCGCTGGCGCAATTGCTGGAAGCGCGCCGGGACGACATTCCGCTGGTCATGCTGACGGTCACCAACAACTCGGGCGGTGGACAGCCGGTGTCGATGGCCAACGTCCGGGCTACGTCGGAGCTGTGCCACGCGCACGGAATTCCCTTCTACATCGACGCGTGCCGGTTCGCCGAAAACGCGTTCTTCATCAAGCGCCGCGAGAAGGGCTACGAGGACAAGAGCTACCACGAGATCGCCCACGAGATGTTCCACTATGCGGACGGCTGCACCATGTCCGCCAAGAAGGATGGGCTGGCCAATATCGGTGGCTTCCTGGCGACGAACGACGATGAGCTGGCCGAGAAGGAGAAGGAGTTGCTGATCCTGACGGAGGGATTCTCCACGTACGGCGGACTGGCCGGCCGCGATCTCCAGGCCATCGCCATCGGACTCTACGAGGTCCTGGAGCCCGACTACCTGTGGTACCGGGCTGTATCGACTCGCTATCTGGGCAAGGCTATCTCGGATGCCGGCGTGCCAATCGTGCAACCGCCGGGGGGACACGCCATCTACATCGATGCCGCCAGCTTCTATCGACAGATAGAGCCGCTGGAGCTTCCCGGAATCGCGCTCACCGTAGAGCTCTACCGGGAAGCCGGCATTCGGTGCGTGGAGATAGGCACCGTGATGTTCGGGAGCGAGGACCCGCAGACCGGTGAGGCCCTGCCGGCGCGACAGGAGCTGGTGCGGCTGGCCCTGCCGCGGCGGGTGTACACGCAGAGCCACGTGGACTATGTAGTCGAAGCCATCCTCAACGTGTTCGACCGTAGACAGAGCGTGACCGGCTACCGCATCGTCGAGGCGGCCAGATTTCTGAGACACTTCACGGCACGCTTCGAACCCGTGTAGATTCCTTGCGAATCTGAAACGCCGGATCTGCGATCCGACGACGAGACGACAGGAGTAGCCGTGTCTGCAACTGGAATTGGTGTAATGATACTGGTGCTGGGCTTTGTCTGGGGTGGTCTGTTCATGATCCTCCGCAAGGCGGCCCGCCACGAGAGAGCAAAGAAAAAGGGAGGACAGCCATCCGTTACGCAGTAATCCTGGTGACGCTGGCCGCGCTGGCGGCGTCGGGCTGCTCGCGATTGCGGCCCGAGCCCCCGTCACCCGTGAGCGATACGAACGCCGCCGGATCCACCGAGGTGCAGGCGGCAGGTGGAGAGGACGCCGGTGCAGAAGCGTTGCCGGAATCAGCGAACGTGGATGCCAACCTGGAGGAACTGCGCGCGCTTGGCCCCACCTACATTCCCGTGGACCGGGACGCCCGGCTTCGCTGGGATACGGAGGCGGAGGCCACGCTGCGGTTGAGGTTGCTGCCGGTCCTGCGGGACACGGGCCTCCCGGCGACGACGGAGACCGTCCTCTGGGTGCTGATTGGCTCGGAAGGAACCGTGGCCGAGACGGTCGTACAGACCTCCTCCGGCAATCAGGCGTTTGACGCGGCGGCGGCCGAGGTGGCCCGGGCACTCCACTTCATCCCGGCGGTGCGCGCGGACAAATCCGTGCCGGCCTGGCTCCTTCAGCCCATTTCTCTGATCATGCAGTAGGGCCGGACGTAGCCGGCCAAATCAGCGGGAGGTCCCGATCGGGGCCTCCTCGCATCACGTTAGATCACCTGACGAGATCCACGGAGCGATATCGACATGAAGCGATGCCTTCGCACCTCCCTGCGAACTCCCCTGGCCACCATCGCCGTTCTTGCCCTGGCCCTGAGTGGCTCCGCGTGTGCCGGCGGCGAGACAAGCCGCGATCAGGAGCCTGCCGATGGCGGGACGGCCGGCGGCGATGGCGACCTCACACTGGCGGGCGGTATCACACCCGCTGATATGGAGGCCCGGCTCGAACAGTTCGCACCGGTCACGCTGACGTTTGACGCATCCACGCTGGACGACGGCCAGAGGAAGGTGCTGCGCAAACTGGTCGAAGCTTCCGTGATCCTGGACGGACTGTTTCTGCGGCAGGTGTGGGAGGGAAACCCCGGTCTGCGGGAGCGGTTGCAGGCCTCGCATGGCGAGGGGATGGACGCCGCCCGCCAGTACTTTGACATCATGTACGGGCCGTGGGACCGGCTGCTGGAGGAGGAGCCGTTTCTTGACGTGGGAGAGAAGCCCCTGGGAGCGGGCTACTACGAGGAAGATCTCACGGTCACCGAGATCGAAGCCTGGCTGGAAGAGCACCCCGACGACGCCGAATCCTTCGGCTCCTACTTCACGGTCATCCGGAGAGATGGCGATGCGCTGGTAGCGGTCCCCTATTCGGAGTACTACCGAACCGAGCTGGAGGCTGCCGCGACCCTGCTGCGTGAAGCGGCGGAGCTGGCGGAGAACGAGTCCCTGGGCCGGTATCTGTCGACCAGGGCCGACGCACTCCTGTCGGACGATTACTTCGACAGCGACGTGGCCTGGATGCGACTCGAAGACCACCTGATTGATCCGACCATCGGGCCGTACGAAGTCTACGAGGACCGTCTGTTCGGCTACAAGGCGGCCTTCGAGTCGTTCATCACCATCCGGGATCCGGCCCAGAGCGCCCGTTTGGCGGAGCTGGAAGGCTACATGCCGGATCTGGAGGCCGCGCTTCCCATCCCCGACGAGCACAAGAACCTGGACAGAGCGTTCAAGGCGCCGATATCGGTCGTCACAGAGGTCTACGCGGCCGGCGACACCCGGGCGGGCGTACAGACCCTGGCCTTCAACCTGCCCAACGACCCGCGGGTCCGGGAGCAGGAGGGCTCGAAGAAGGTGATGTTGAACAACATCGTGGAGGCAAAGTTCGACAAGATCCTCAAGCCGATCGGCCGGGCCGTCATGGCGCCGGAGCAGGCCGAGGAGATCACTTTCGATCCGTACTTCACGCGCATTCTGATGCACGAACTGGCGCACGCCATCGGCCCCGATTACGTCACGGGACAACCGGATCTTACGGTGAACAGAGCGCTTCGTGACCGCTATTCGGCGCTCGAGGAGGCCAAGGCGGACGTGGTCGGGACGCATGGGATCGGCGTGCTGGCAGAACGGGGCGTGTACGACGTCGACTTTCTGCGCCAGGTCTACCTGAGCCATGCGGCGGACATGTTCCGCTGTATCCGGTTCGGCGTCAGTGAGGCGCACGGGCAGGGTTGCCTGATGCAGTTCAACTACCTCAGTGAGCGGGGTGCCATCGTACACGACCAGACCGCGGGCACGTTTTCTGTGGATCTGGACGTAATGCCCGGCGCCATCTCCAGCCTGGCGGGCGAGTTCCTGATGCTCCAGGCAACGGGAGACTACGAGGGTGTGGGCGAGTTCATGAACCGCTACACGAACATCCCGAAGCCCCTGAGCGACGCCATCGCACGACTCGAGTCCGTGCCCGTGGACATCCTCCCCAGTTATGCCATCCAGGAGATGATGGTCGACTGGTAGCCTGTTTTTTCGTTACGCCGTGGGAGGGAAGCATGCGGAGACCAGCCAGACGAAGCGGCGTTGTTGCGGCGCGAGCGCTTTCGATAGCCACCCTGTCGATCGTGTACCTGGCGACGATAGCCGGCGCCCAATCCGATTCCGCCATCCCGGACGATCTGTTCGACGAGATGCAGTACCGGCACATCGGACCGCTCGGGAACCGCGTGATTGCCGTTGTCGGCCTCCCCGGAGACCCCAACATCTACTATGCGGGCGCAGCGTCCGGCGGAATCTGGAAGTCGACCGATGCGGGTCACCGCTGGACTCCCGTCTTTGACGATCAACCGGCTTCCTCGATCGGTTCGCTGGCGATCGCGCCGTCAGACGTGAACGTCATCTGGGCCGGCACCGGAGAGACCTTCATCCGCGCGAACATCTCGATTGGCAACGGCGTCTACCGGTCCAATGACGCGGGTGAGACCTGGGAGCACAGGGGGCTGGACGACACCGGCCGGATCGGCCGCATGATAGTCCACCCTGGCGACCCCGACCTGGCGTACGCATGCGCCCTGGGGCACGTGTATGGGCCGCAGCAGGATCGGGGTGTGTATCGCACCACGGACGGCGGCGGGACGTGGGAGCGACTCCTGTTCGTGGACGAGAACACCGGCTGTTCCGACCTGGTGATGGACCCCAACAACCCGCGGATCCTGTTCGCCGGGATGTGGGAAGTCGAGGTCAACACTTGGAGCCGCAGGAGCGGCGGGCCCGGCTCGGGCTTGTGGACCACCCGAGATGGGGGCGAGTCGTGGACAAAGCTGGAGGGCTCCGGGCTGCCAAAGACGCCTTGGGGCAAGATCGGACTGGGCATGTCGGCTGCGGATTCGCGGCGGGTCTATGCGCTGATCGAGACCAGCTCAAACCGAGATTTCGCACCGTCGGACCCCTTCCAGGGAGTTCTCTGGCGATCCGATGACGGCGGCGCGTCCTGGTCGATGGTGAACGCCAGCAATGACCTGGCAGCCCGGCCGCTGTACTACACCCGCCTCCTGGCCTCTCCCGGTGACGCCAACGAGGTCTACTTCATGGCGCCGGGGCACTTCACGTCCCTGGACGGCGGCCAGACGCACGCCCGAACCGACGAGACGCCGGGGTGGGATCACCACGATATGTGGATCGACCCGGCAGACCCCGACCGGATGATCGTGGCGCACGACGGCGGCGTATCTGTCTCCGTGAACCGGGCAGAGACCTGGTACCGGCCGCAGCTGCCCATCGCGCAGTTGTACCACGCGCACGTGGACCACCAGGTCCCCTACTTCGTGTACGGCAACCGGCAGGATGGTCCGTCCACCCGGGGTCCGTCGAATTCACTGACGGGCGGCTCTATTCCCGTCGGAGAATGGCGATCTGTGGGGGGCTGCGAGGTAGGCTACACGGTTCCGGACACCGTGGAGACCAACGTCGTGTGGACGGGGTGCTATGATGGGATTCTGGATCGCCACGACCTCACGAACCGATACAGCCGCAACGTGTCCGTGTGGCCGCTGGGAGTGGAAAGCTGGCCGGGAAACGAGCTGAGGTACCGCTGGCAGTGGACCTTCCCTGTCGAGATCTCACCGCATGATCACAACCGTGTCTACGTCGGCAGCCAGTACGTCCACCGGACCACCAACGGCGGCCAGAGCTGGGAGATCATCAGTCCTGATCTTACGTCCAACGACCCTGAGCTCCAGCAGCGAACGGGCGGCCTGACGCTGGATGACGCCGGGCCGACCATGGCGCCCGTGGTTTTCGCTATTAAGGAGTCACCCATCCAGGAGGGACTGATCTGGGTCGGCACCAACGATGGGTATGTACAGATCACCCGCGATGGCGGCGGGAACTGGACCAACGTCACGGGCAACCTGCCCGGTCTCCCGGAGCGGGGGACCGTCTCCAACGTGGAGGCTTCGCGGCACGATGCCGCCACGGCTTATGTGGCGGTGGATCGTCATCAACTGGGCGACACCGAGCCGTACCTGTTCAAGACCTCGGACTACGGGGCTACGTGGCGGCGAATCGATGGGGGAATTCCGCGGAGCACGTTCAGCTACACGCACGTGATTCGAGAGGACCCGGTGCAGCCCGGGCTCCTCTACGCCGGGACCGAGAACGGCGTATGGGTGTCGTTCGACGACGGCGGAGGCTGGCACTCGCTCCAGTCCAACCTCCCGCAGTGCAGGAGATCTTCAGCGACCTCGTCGTAGCCACCTACGGCCGGGGGTTCTGGATCCTGGACGACATCACGCCGCTGCGGCGGATTGCGGCGCGTGGGTTGGGCGACCAGCCGATCCTGTTTGCCCCCCGCGACGCGTATCGCTTCCGCCGCAAAGCGACGCCGATGAGCCAGCCGGATGTGCCCGCCGATGGACGCAATCCGCAGTACGGTGCCTCCATCCACTACTTCTTGCCCGACGACCTTGAGGAGGGCACCGAAGTCGGCCTGGCGATTCTCGATGCCGACGGAGATACGGTCTATACGTTCGATGGGCCGGACAGCGCACCGGGATTGCACCGGGTTCACTGGGATCTCCGAGGCGAATCTACGGAGCGGGTGCGACTCCGGACGGAACCCGACGAGTATCCGCACCTGACCATGCCGGACCGGGGCTGGCGCCCCATGCCGGGTGGCGGCCGGATGTCGATCCTGCTACCGCCCGGCTCGTACACCGCCAGCCTCATGGTCGGTGATCAGGAGCGATCGGAGTCGTTCACCGTCCTGAAAGACCCGAACTCCAACGGTTCGGAGGCCGACATTCGGTCCCAGATGCCGGTCCTGCTCGAGCTGTCCGACCTGATTGACCGGTCGGCCGCACTCCTGAACCAGATAGAGTGGATCCGCAAACAGCTGGGCGACCTCCGGGCCCGTCTCGACCAGGCCGCCCTGTCGGAGGAGGCCGCGGCAGAGATTCGGGACGCATCCCGGCAAGTGGAGGACAACCTGAAGGAGATCGAGAACCACTTCCACGACCTCCGCCACACGGGCACAGGGCAGGACGCGTTGCGCTGGAAATGGCTCCTCTACACGCGGCTCACCAACCTGGCACGGTCCATCAACGGCTCCGACTATCCGCCTACCGATCAGGCGGTGGAGGTAGCGGCCGAGCTGGGCGCCGAAGTGGCTGCCCACGAAGCTTCCTTTGAAACCATCAAGAGCGGATTGCTGGCGAATCTCAATGCGTTGCTGGCCGAGCGCGGAGTGGCGCACGTTGCCGTCGCAGAGACGGACGACTGATCGAGAGCGGCCCACGCGAGTCGGCACACGGCCTTGATCCGGGACTACACGCCTGCCGCGATTGCCGCGGGGGCTGCGCGACGCAATCTCGCTAGGTAGTATCTTCGCCACGATGCCACGCCGCGACGATATTTCCTCGATCCTCATGATCGGCTCCGGGCCGATCGTCATTGGCCAGGCATGCGAGTTCGACTACTCGGGCACGCAGGCCTGCCGCGCGCTGCGCGAGGAGGGCTACCGGGTCATCCTGGTGAACTCCAATCCCGCCACCATCATGACGGACCCGGACATCGCCGACGCCACCTATATCGAGCCGCTCACGGCCGAGTGGGTGGCGCGGGTGATCGAGAAGGAACGGCCGGATGCACTCCTTCCCACCATGGGCGGCCAGACTGCTCTTAACATCGCCCTCGAGTTAGCGGATGCCGGTGTCCTGGAGGAACACGGGGTCGAGTTGATCGGCGCCGACCGCCGGGCCATCGAGACGGCGGAGGACCGGGAGAAGTTCGCGGAAGCGATGGAGCGCATCGGCCTGCACGGACCGCACGGCGGGTTCGCCCGGACGCTGGAGGAAGGCCTGCAGATAGTCGAGGACGTGGGATTCCCGGCTATCATCCGTCCGTCGTTCACGCTTGGCGGGACGGGCGGCAGCATCGCCTACAACGCGCAGGAGTTCGAGGAAAAGGTGCGCGTCGGACTGGACGCTTCCCCGATTACCGAAGTGCTAATCGACCGGAGCGTGATCGGCTGGAAAGAGTTCGAACTCGAGGTGATGAGGGACCGGGCGGACAACGTCGTGATCGTCTGCTCCATCGAGAACATCGACCCGATGGGAGTGCACACGGGCGACTCGATCACGGTCGCGCCGGCGCTCACGCTGTCCGACCGCGACTACCAGCGCATGCGCGACGCGTCGATTGCGTGCATCCGCGAGATCGGCGTGGACGCAGGGGGCTGCAACATCCAATTCGCCCTGCATCCCGACACGGGGGAGATGGTCATCATCGAGATGAATCCCCGCGTGTCGCGCAGCTCCGCGCTTGCTTCCAAGGCGACGGGTTTCCCGATCGCCCGCATCGGAGCCAAGCTGGCGGTCGGCTACCGGCTGGACGAGATCCCGAACGCCATCACGGAGAAGACGCCGTCCTGCTTCGAACCGGTGCTGGATTACGTGGTCGTGAAGATCCCGCGTTTCGCGTTCGAGAAGTTCCCCACCGCCGACGCCACGCTTGGCGTGCAGATGAAGGCGGTCGGGGAAGTCATGGCCATTGGACGCACGTTCCAGCAGGCGTGGCTTAAGGGGTTTCGGGCGCTGGAAAACGACCGCCCGGGCTGGCTGCCCGCGGCGGACCCCGACGATGACCGGCTGACGGACGACGCTCCCGACACGCTCCGGGCCGCGCTACGCACCCCTACATCCGAGAGGCCTTTCCAGCTCTACAGGGCGCTGGCCCAGGGCATGACCCCTGACGACATCGCCGAGCTGACCGGGATAGACCGCTGGTTCACGCATCAGTTGCTCGAACTGGTCCAGGAAGGTCGCGCTTTCGCCGAGCTGCCGGAGGTGGACGAGGCCTCGATCCGGCGAGTGAAAGAGCTGGGCTTCGGTGATGCGGAGCTTGCCAGTCTGCGCGAAGTAGGTGAAGCGGAGATCCGCAGCCTGCGCCACGCGTTCGGCATCCGTCCCGTCTTCCGGATGGTCGATACGTGCGCGGGCGAGTTTCCCGCGGCCACGCCGTATCTATACTCCACCTACGAGAGCGAGAACGAGTCCATCCGCTCCGAGCGACGGAAGATAGTCATTCTCGGGAGCGGCCCCAATCGCATCGGCCAGGGCATCGAGTTCGACTACTGCTGCGTCTCGGCAGCCCTCGCGCTCCGCGAAGAGGGGTTCGAGACCATCATGGTGAACTCGAATCCCGAGACCGTATCCACGGACTTCGACATCTCGGACAAGCTCTACTTCGAACCGCTCACCCTGGAGGATGTGCTGGAGATAGTGCAGCACGAGCAGCCGGAAGGAGTCATCGTCCAGCTGGGTGGCCAGACGCCCCTCCGCATCGCGCGACGCCTCGAAAAGCTGGGTGTGCCGATCCTGGGAACCAGCGTCGAGTCCATCGACGAAGCGGAGGACCGTCAGCGGTTCGACGAGCTGTGCCGGCGTCTGGGGATTCGCGCCACGGAGGGCGGAACGGCCACCAACGTGGATGCGGCGGTCGCGATTGCGGCCCGCATCGGCTACCCGGTGCTGGTCCGGCCCAGCTACGTGCTGGGCGGTCGGGCCATGGAGATCGTGTTCGACGAGCCAGACTTGCGGGAGTACTTCGCCCGTGCCGTGCAGGCGTCTCCCGAGCATCCCGTCCTGCTGGACCGGTTTCTGGAAGACGCTTTCGAGGCCGACGTGGACGCCGTGTCCGACGGCCAGCGGGTGGTGATCGGCGGCGTGATGCAGCACATCGAGGAGGCGGGCGTACACTCGGGTGACTCGGCCTGTGTGCTGCCTCCGTATCTGCTCGGAGACGGAGATGTCGCCGAGATGCGGGAGAACACGCGCAGATTCGCGGAAGCGCTGGGCGTGGTCGGCTTGATCAACGTCCAGTACGCAGTGCACGACGGCATGGTATACGTGCTGGAGGTCAATCCCCGCGCCAGTCGCACGGTGCCGTTCGTCAGCAAGGCAACCGGCGTTCCGTTGGCCCGTGTCGCCGCCAGAGTCCTGGCCGGACGTTCCCTGGAGGAGCTGGGACTCACGGACGACCTCCAGGTACGCGAGATAGCCGTCAAGGAAGCCGTGCTGCCGTTCGACAAGATCCCGGATGCGCAGACGCAGCTTGGACCGGAGATGAGATCGACGGGCGAGGTGATGGGGCACGCGGACAGTTTCGGCCTCGCGTTCGCCAAGTCGCAGATAGCCGCCTACTCGGCCCTTCCGACGTCAGGTCAGATTGTCGTCACGGTCCACGACCGCGACAAGCCGAACGCGATCCCGATCGTGCGCCGATTCCACGAGCTGGGCTTCTCAATCCGCGCCACGGACGGCACCGCTCGCTACCTGCGCGCACGCGGGGTTCCGGCGGAGACAGTGCTAAAGGTGTACGAAGGGCGGCCGCACATACTCGACCTGATCCTGTCCGGAGAGATCGACTTGCTGCTCAACACGCCACTCGGCAAGCACGCACAACAAGACGACTACATGATCCGCCGCGCGGCCATCGTCCAGGGAATTCCGTACACGACCACTCTGTCGGCCGCCTCGGCCGCGGCGGACGCGATTATCGCGCTGCGCAGCCGCGAGCTCAGCGTGCGCAGCCTGCAGGAGAGGGCGCAGGCGACCGACAGCCTGTAAGCTTTCGCGGCGGTCTTATCCGTCCTCTCGCACCAGCGGGAACAGCTTCGACTCGGTGCGCCCGGTCCGCATGATCTCCTCGATCCTCCCCACGACGTCCGGGTTCTCGCTCGCTACGTCGTGCTGCTCCCCGATGTCGGTACCCAGGTCGTACAGCTCGATCGGCTGGTCGGCACCGTGGCGGATGGCCTTCCAGTCTCCCATGCGCACGGCCTGCCGGCCCACGTACTCCCAGTACAGGTAGTCGTGCTCCGGCTGCTGTGCGGAGTTGCCCAGCAGGGTCGGGAGCATGGACGTCCCATCGCGGTCCGGCGGCGGCTGAACTCCAGCCAGCTCCGCCAGCGTCGGGAGGAAGTCCCAGAATGCGGACACGTGCGCGGTCTCACCGGTCGGGCCGATGCGACCGGGCCAGCGGGCAATCAAGGGCACACGGATTCCGCCCTCGTACAGCTCGGTTTTCAGGCCGCGCAGCGGCCCGGCGCTCTCGAAGAACTCGG
This sequence comes from Gemmatimonadota bacterium, assembly GCA_039587395.1. GTDB lineage: Bacteria > Gemmatimonadota > Gemmatimonadetes > Palauibacterales > Palauibacteraceae > JBDHIQ01. Next base: position 4,559 of record JBDHIQ010000010.1, on the reverse strand, counting down.
AGTCGGTGCCGCCGTTGAAGGTGGGGCCGTTGTCACTGGTGAAAAACACGATGGTGTTTTCGTCCAGCTCCAGCTCCTTCAGCAACCCCATGATCCGGCCTATCCCCGCGTCCATCCGTGTGATCATCGCGGCGTAGCCCGCCCGCGGCCTGGGGTGCGGCAGGTAGCCTCGCTCCCCCAGGTACGGGGTGTCGTCGAACGCATCCCCGTACTCAGCCACCGACTCGTCGGGAACCTGAATCGAGACGTGCGGGACGGGAAACGGCAGGTAGAGGAAGAAACGCTCATCCCGGTTCTCGCGAATGAACCGGAGTGCGTCCTCCATCATCAGGTCCATGGAGTAGTCCGCGCCCGAGTACGGCTCGTACGAGGCAAGGTCGTACGGGTCCGCATCCTCCGGCATGCGCTGGTGCGGGTAGAAGTACTCGTTGTCCAGCAGCTCCTTCTGGCCGTTCCTCCACAGGTGGGTCGGGTAGTAATTGTGCGCGATGCGCTGGCACAGGTAGCCGAACCAGTGGTCGAAGCCCTGCGCGTTCGGCTCGCCGCTGCTGCCGGGCCCGCCCAGGCCCCACTTGCCTATCGCCCCGGTGACGTACCCGGCTTCCTGAAGCATGTGACCGATCGTGTACGTCCCGGCCAGAATCGGCCGCTGCCCTTCCAGCGCCGGGTCGTGCCACACATCTCCACGCTCGTTCATCTCGTCGTTGGCACGAATGTAGGAGTGCCCCGTGTGCAATCCGGTGAGCAGTACATCTCGCGAGGGCGCACACACCGGGCTCCCGGAGTAGTGCTGCGTGAACCGGATTCCCTCCGCGGCCAACCGGTCCAGGCTGGGGGTGCGGATCTTTGTCTGCCCGTAGCTTCCCAGCTCCGCGTATCCCAGGTCGTCGGCTACGATGAGGACGATGTTGGGAGGGTCGGCCGAAGGATCCAGCGGTGGTTCGGCGTTCGTGCACCCTGCGAGTCCCGCGGCGCAGGCCGCGACGGCAAGGCCGGTTCCAGATCGAATTCTCATCAAGTCAGTCCACATATTTGCAGGTCCACGTCGCCCGCCGGGTCGGCTCTGAATGCACACGCACGGTAGGTCCTCCTTGTTCTTGTGGCCCAACCGCAGGCTACCATCGGGATTCGGATCCCGCCATGCCGGTATTTGCATGTTTATGCATTAGCGTGTATACTCATGCCTCTTTTCGAACCGGGCAGGAAGGAAAGCTTGATGAGTGGAGTGAAGAGAGTGGCGCTGGCCTACTCCGGGGGGTTGGATACCTCGGTGATGATCTCGTGGCTCAAGGAAAACTACGATTGTGAGGTCGTAGCCGTGGTAGCCGACGTCGGGCAGCGCGAGGACTTTCAGGCGGTGAAGAACAAGGCGCTGGAGACGGGCGCGATCTCCTGTCACGTGATCGACCTCAAGCAAGAGTTTGCCGAGGAGTGCATAGTCCCGGCCCTGCGCGCGGGCGCGGTCTATGAAGGCCGGTACCTGCTGGGGACGGCACTCGCCAGGCCGGTGATCGCGAAAGCACAGGTTCGGGTAGCGATCCAGACTGGCTGTGATGCACTCGCGCACGGCTGTACCGGCAAGGGCAACGACCAGGTACGGTTCGAGCTGACGTATCGCGCCATGGCGCCGGGGATGCGCGTCATCGCCCCCTGGAGGGAATGGGAGATCACTTCCCGCGAGGACGCGATAGACTACGCGAAGGCGCGTGGCATCCCGATCCCGGTCACCAAGGACAAGCCGTACAGCATCGACCAGAATCTGTGGCACACGTCTTTCGAAGGTGGGATCCTCGAAGATCCGGCTGCCGCCGCTCCGGCCGACCTGTGTGACCTCACCGTGAATCCCGTTCTTGCGCCTGACCTTCCTCAGATCGTGGAGATTCGGTTCGAGCAGGGGAAGCCTGTGGCCATCGACGGCCAGGAGATGGACACGGTGGATCTCATCGCTCACCTGAACCTGGTGGCCGGTGCGCATGGCGTCGGTCGTGTCGACCTGGTCGAGAACCGGCTGGTCGGGATGAAGAGCCGGGGCGTGTACGAGACGCCCGCCGGCACCGTGCTGCTCGCGGCGCTTCATGACCTGGAGGCCATCACGCTCGATCGGGCCACGGCACGGTTCAAGGAGCAGATCTCCTCGAAATACGCGGAGATGGTATACCAGGGGCTGTGGCATACTCCGCTGCGATCCGCGTTCGACGGTTTCCTGGCCACGAGCCACCAGTCCGTCACCGGCACCGTCACGATGAAACTTTACAAGGGGACGTGCCTCGCGGTGTCCCGGACGTCACCCTGCTCACTGTACAGCCAGGACCTGGCGACGTTCGGCCAGGACGCCGTCTACGATCAAGCCGACGCCGGTGGCTTCATCCGGCTGTGGGGACTCCCGACTGGCGTCCACGCGCACGTTCATGCGGATTTGGAGCCCACCGCCCCCACCGACCCCGACGAGCTGCCGGAGTCCATGCCTGACAGGGCGACCCCTCCGCGCCCCGTGCGCCGCCAGTCGGGGCAGCTCACCCGACCGTGACGGAAGGGGGCGGCGGGACTCTCTGGGGGGGACGCTTCGGGTCCGATCTTCACCCGGCCATTCACTCGTTCACGAACTCCCTCCCATTCGACAGGAGACTCGCCGGGTTTGACCTGATCGGGAGCCTCGCGCATGCGCGCATGCTCCGTGACATGGACATCCTCTCCCGTGAGGACGCCGATGCCATCCTGGAGGGTCTTTCCGGCATGCTGGAGGACCTCGAGTCCGGAAAGCTCGTGGTAGAGGGACCGGACGAAGACGTACACTCGTGGCTGGAGCGCACCCTCACGGAGCGGATCGGCGAACCGGCAGGCTGGCTTCACACGGCACGGAGCCGGAACGATCAGACCAGCATCGCGTTACGCCTGTACACGCGTGATGCCCTGGAGCGCCTGGCGGCCCGGCTGCTGGATCTGCAGGCGGCGCTGCTGGAGGCCGCAGAGCCCCACGCAGAAACCCCGCTGCCCGGCTACACCCACGTGCAGCGGGGCCAGCCCATCACCCTGGGCCACCATCTCCTGGCTCACTTCTGGGCGCTGGCCGCGGACGTCGACCGGGTGCGGCGGGCACACGCGCAGGCGGGCACCTCGCCTCTCGGAGCAGGTGCGCTGGCAGGCACGTCGTTCCCTATCGATCCGCTCCGGACCGCCGCATTGCTTGGCTTCGCAAGCATATACTCGAATAGCATCTTTGCCGTCGCCGACCGCGACTATGTCCTGGAGGCCGCGTTCTGCGCCGCTACGCTGATGACCCACCTTTCGCGGTGGGCGGACGAGATCATCCTCTGGACCACCAGCGAGTTCGGTTTCGCGACGCTGGCCGACAGCGTCAGCCAGGGCAGCAGCATCATGCCGCAGAAGAAGAACCCGGAGGCGGCGGAGATCGTGCGCGGCAAGGCGGCGCGCTCGATCGGCCACCTCACGGCCCTGCTCACGCTCGTGAAGGGTCTCCCGTTCGCATACAACAGCGACTTTCAGGAGGACAAGGAGGCGCTGTTTGACACGCTCGACACGGCCACGCGGTCTGCCGAGGCGGCCTCCGTGCTCACCCGCGGACTGGAATTCCAAACGGAGCGGATGAGGAAAGCGCTGTTCGGCGGGATGCTGACGGCTACCGAGCTGGCGGACTACCTGGTTCGGAAAGGCACCCCGTTTCGCACGGCGCATGAACAGGTAGGTGCCGCGGTCCGGGCCGCCGAGGAGCACGGGTGCGAACTCCACGAGCTGCCGCCAACTGTCCTGGGGGAATGCTGTCCGGGCGTTGAGACTGACGTTGCCCGGGTGCTGGATCCGGAACACACGGCCGGCGCTCACGATTCGCCGGGCGGGCCGGCTCCCGTGCGGGTACGGGAGCAACTTGCCCGGGCACGCAGGATGCTTGAAGCCGGCCGGGAGTGGCTGGTTTCCAACGAACCACCGCCCATCTACCTGGCCCACCAGGACGGGACACTCGACCGGGAAGACCTGTTATGAGCCGCCATGAACGAGAGCGTACCGTGCTGGAGATAATCGAGCACTCGGTAGTCCACACGCAGGCCGAGCTGGTGGAGGCCTTGCGAGCCCGTGGCTGCCAGGTGACGCAGGCGACCGTTTCTCGCGACATCAAACGGCTGGGCCTGGTGAAGACTCCGACTCCCGACGGCGCCTATCGCTACGCATCCCCCGACATGGTGGCACATGGGGGCAACGGCGCCTCGGCACGCGAGCGGGAGGCGATGCACAACGCGTTCGATGAGTTCGCAACCGGTGTGATGGCCGGCGCCGGTCTGTTCGCCATCAAGACACAATCCGGTTGCGCAAACGCGGTCGCGATCGCGATAGATGAGGCCGTCGTGGGCGGGATCGTGGCGACCCTGGCCGGCGACGACACCATTCTCGTCATGACTCGCTCAGCTCAGGACCGGGACCGACTGATCGAAGAGTTTTCGGACCTGCTGTAGTCGACCGGCCCTTGCAACCCCTTTCCCCGCTTCCCGCATCCAAGTGACACGGGAGGCTCCTCATGACTTCACTCTGGAACAACATTCGCTTTG
>JBDHIQ010000113.1:0-7209 GCA_039587395.1 Gemmatimonadota bacterium | reverse complement strand
ACGAACCGGAGTGGTCAAGGAAGAGGAAGGTTGCCTCAGCATCCCGGGGCTGAGCGAGCTGGTGGAGCGAGCGGCCCGGGTGGTCGTGCGCGGCCTGGATGCAGACGGGGAGCCGGTCCAGGTGGAGGCGGACGGCCTGTTGAGCCGCTGCCTTCAGCACGAGAAAGATCATCTCGATGGGGTTCTGTTCATCGATCGACTGAGCCCGCTCAAGCGCAAGCTTCTGCTCCGCAAATGGGCCAAAGGGGACGCGTCCGAACGCAGCACGGGTGCGACACTGTGAGATCATGAAGGTACTTTTCTGGGGAACTCCGGACTTTGCGCTTCCCACGCTGCGGGCGTTGTGGGAAGAAGGGCACGAGATTGTCGGGGTGGTCACCCAACCGGACAAACCGGCCGGCCGGGGGCGTGCGATGCGGGCCAGCCCGGTCAAGCGCGAGGCGCAGTCGATTGGCGCGCGGGTACTGCAGCCGGAACGGCCACGCGGAGTGGATTTCCTCGCGGAGATTGGCAGCCTGGAGCCGCAGATCTCCGTGGTGGCCGCGTACGGCCACATCCTGGTGGACGACGTGTTGAGTCTGCCGCCGCACGGCTCCGTGAACGTCCACGCCTCGCTGCTTCCCGAGCTCCGCGGGGCCGCTCCCGTCAACTGGGCGATCATCCGTGGCCATCAGCGGTCCGGTGTGACGGTGATGCGGATGGTCCGAGAGCTGGATGCCGGTCCCGTTTTGTATCAGATCCCGATCGACATCCTGCCTGGCATGACCGCCGGTGATCTCTTCTCGATCACCGCGGAGTTGGGCGCGGAAGCGCTGATCGAAGCGCTCGCGCTCCTCGAGGCGGGTGCGCTGGAAGCGCACGAGCAGGATGATGGCCGGGCCACCTACGCCCCGAAGCTCAGTCGTGACGACGCTCGCCTGGACTGGAACATGACCGCGGCGGAGATAGACCCGTGGGTCCGTGGCTGTGATCCGTGGCCGGCTGCGTGGAGCACGCTGGACGGGAACACCGTGCAGCTGTTCGAGCCGCTGATCGAGGATCCCGACGGAGAACCGGGCAGCCAGACGCGTGGCACGTCGCCGGCGGCAACGCCCGGTGAGATCCTCGAGGCGGATCCAAGATCGGGGATTCTGGTGGCGACGGGCCGTGGTGCGCTCAGGCTGGGTGTGGTGAAGCCGGCGGGACGCGCCCGGATGTCGGCGGCCGCGTGGGTACGCGGCCGCGGCGTAGCCGTTGGCCAGCATTTCGACTGACGCCGGGGCGCCCGGCGGTCCGCAGCGGCTCGCGCGGCACTGAATCGTGGAGCATCCTGCTGCCTCCGGGCCCGAACTGCCCTCCCTGCACGTGATCGCCACGGACCAGGTGGCTGCTACGCCCCATTGGCGTGCTATGGCAAGCGAGATTCAAACCGCCGGTGCGGCGGCGCTGGCGCTGCACCTGCGACTGCCCTCCCTGTCAGGACGCGTCCTCTACGAGGCTGCACGCTCCGCTTCGGAAGCCGCCGCCGCCGCCGGAGGTTGGTGCGTGGTCAACAGCCGGCCAGACATCGCCCTTGCCGCGGGCGCCCAGGGAGTACAGCTGGGGCGGACCGCCGTCGGGCCGGAAAGAGTGAGTCGGTGGGTTGCCGGACGGCTGCGCATCGGCGCATCCGTGCACGGTGCGGACCAGGCGTTGCGCGCCGCGCGCAACGGAGCGAATTACGTGGTGCTGGGTACCATCTTCGCCACGCCAACTCACCCCGGCAGGGCCGCTGCTGGCCTGTCTTCGGTCGCTCGCTGCCGGGCCGTCCTGGACGACGCCGGCTTCGGGCATGTGGGTCTCGTGGCCATCGGAGGGATTGACGCGGCACGCGCCCGCGCAGTTCGCGAAGCCGGAGCTGACGGGTTGGCGGTGGTGCGCGCAGTATGGGAGGCGGCGGACCCGGTCCTGGCTGCCAGACAACTGATTGACGGATGAAAGACATGAGCGCGAGCCAGCCCGACGGGGCCATCGAGATCCGCCTGAACGGGAAACCTCATATGGCTACCGCGGAACAAACCATCTCCCAGTTGCTCGAGCAGCTCGGGTTGGACCCGAGAGTTCTGGTGGTAGAGATGAACCGGCAGATCATCCGGCGTACGGAGCTTGGCGAGATCCGACTGGAGGCCGGTGATGTGATAGAGCTCGTCCACTTCGTGGGCGGCGGGTAGACAATCTTCGAACGGATGCGGTGAGCATGGCGGTGACGACGACAGACCAGCCAGAGGGACAACGGGCGGAGCTTGAAGATCCGCTCGTGATTGCAGGTAGGCGTTTCCATTCCCGGCTGATTCTCGGAACGGGCAAGTACGCATCGAACGACGAAATGGTGGAGACCATACGCGCCGCCGGTGCGGAGATGGTCACCGTCGCCGTGCGCCGGGTGGATCTGGACGCCACGAACCGCGAGAGCATTCTCCATCACCTGGACCCGGCGGAGTTCTTCCTGTTGCCCAATACGGCGGGCTGCTACTCGGCCGAAGAGGCCGTGCGGTATTCCCGGCTCGGACGCGAAACGGGACTCAGCGACTGGGTGAAGCTGGAGGTCATCGGTGACCAGGAAACGCTGCTGCCCGACACCGCGCAGCTGCTGGAAGCGGCGGAGACGCTGGTGGCGGAAGGCTTTACCGTCCTGGCCTACACCAACGATGACCTGATTACCGCTCTGCGCCTGCAGGAGCTGGGTGTGGCGGCCGTCATGCCGCTCGCATCGCCCATCGGGAGCGGTCAGGGCCTCCTCAACGAGCTCAACATTCGCCTGATCAAGCGCAGGTTGGATGTGCCTGTGATCGTTGACGCGGGCGTTGGCACGGCATCCGATGCCAGTGTGACGATGGAGCAGGGGGTGGACGGGATCCTGATGAACACGGCCCTGGCAGAAGCGGACCGGCCTGTCCTGATGGGGCACGCCATGCGGCACGCGGTCCGGGCCGGCCGCCTGGCATATCTGGCCGGGAGGATGGAGAAACGGGAGTGGGCGGTTCCCTCGAGCCCCCTGGAGGGCATGCTGGCTTGACGGGCCAAACGCCTGATCCACGTCTGGCGGCGCACGCGATCCTCTCCGAGGTGGCGGCCGGAGCGTATGCGGATCGGGTTGCCGATCGCCGCCTGTCCGGATTGGAGGAACGAGACCGGCGCCTGGCGATGGAGCTTGCCTACGGGTGTCTCCGCTTGCGGGGGCGTCTGGATGCCGAGCTACGAACCGTGGTCGACCGGCCCCTGGAGCGACTGGACCATCCGGTGCTGGACTGGCTTCGGATCGGGCTCTACCAGCTCCGCGAGATGCGCATCCCGGATCATGCAGCCGTGAGCGAGACGGTCCGTCTGGCTCGCGCGACCCATGGTCGCGGCCCCGCGGGTCTCGTGAACGCAGTGCTGCGCCGCGCGGCGAGCGGCAACCCGGAGGCAGGCAACGGCAATTGCGGCCCGGTAGAGCGCCTGTCCACGCACGGTTCCCACCCCGAGTGGCTGGTTCGCCGCTGGCTGGAGCGCTGGCCGCTTCTGCAGGTGAGCCGTCTGATCGAACTGGACAATCAGGCGCCGGCCGTCACCGTGCGCTGGCTGGATCACGAACCCGCCGCTGCAGTTGCCGAACGTACCGGCCTGGAGTTGAAGCCGCTCGACGCTTGGCCGGGATCGTTCCGTCTGACGGGCGGAAACCCGCGTCCCCTGCTTGAGGTGGCCCGCGCAGTGGTGCAGGATCCTGCTGCCTCCGCGGTGGTAGACTATGCGTCCCCCGAGACTGGTGGAGTCTTCCTGGATGCGTGCGCGGCGCCCGGTGGGAAGACGATGGGTCTGGCCGATGGGCTTGCCGGCACCACGTCGGTGATAGCCGCCGACCGGGACCCCCGACGCCTCGGCCTCGTCGCACACGCTGCCTCGAGGCTGGGGCTGGCTGTAGAATGCGTGGTGATGGACGCGCGACGACCGGCCGTGTCAGCCGCCCGGACGGTCCTGCTGGATGCCCCGTGTACGGGCACGGGAGTGCTCCGACGGCGGCCCGACGCCCGCTGGCGCACCGGGCCGGAACGGCTGGCCGGTCTGGTCCAACTCCAGCGCGAGTTGCTGGACACGTGTGGAAGCCTGGTGGCGCCCGGCGGCCTCCTGGTCTATTCGACCTGTTCGCTGGAGTCCGAGGAGAACGAGCTCCAGGTGGAGGAGTTCCTGGTACGAAGACCGGAGTTCAAGAGAGAACCGACGGAAGCCGCAGAGAAGCTGCCTCCGGAGGTCATTACGGAACTGGGCGACCTGTTCGTTCGTCCCTGGCAGTACGCTACGGATGGATCGTACGCGGCACGTCTTCGAAAGGCGGAACAGGCTTGAAGCTGGAACGACGGCGTGGGTTGGGATCCGGCAAGAAGCCGGTTGGCGAGCCGGCTGGTGGCCCGGAGGGACGGGAGCGCTCGCGGCAGCGGGGCGGGGGTGGTCCGCTGAAGCGTTTGCGAGGACCCTGGTTCCGGTTGTGCGTGGTGGTGGTCGTGTCCTTCGCCGTTGGCTATCTGATCTCGACGGGGTGGCTGTTCCCGAGGGGAGACAGCTCGGCAGACCTTCAGGTTGTGCGAGTCCCGGATTTGGGCGGCCGCCCGCTGGAAGATGCGCGAACGGACCTGGAAGCGCGGGACCTCTCCTTGCTCGTGCAGGGTCGGATCGGCCACCCGGAGATGGACAGCGGGCGGATCGTCGCCCAGGACCCGCTTCCGGGGCAACTCGCCGCTCGCCGTGGCACTGTCTACGTTACGGTCAGCCGTGGTGCAGACTGGCGCACGATCCCCGATCTTCAGGGCGTCGACTCGGAGCAGGCGGAGGCGATGTTGACCGAGATGGGTTTTGCCGTAAGGACTCGAAACATCGCATCGAACGGTCTGCACGGCGGTGTCCAGGGTTCCGATCCGGCGGCCGGCGAACGTGTGGCGTTGCCGGCTGAAGTGGAGTTGCTGGTGAGCCAGGGGCCACAGATCGCCGTCGTGCCCGATTTGAGCGGCCGGCATGTGGATGACGTGGAGGTGCTTCTGGAGGCTGCCGGCCTCCAGCTGGGCTCGATCCAGTTTGACCCCGAGGCGCCGCAGGCCCCCGGGAGAGTTGTTGCCCAGAACCCGCCACCCGGATACTCCTTGCGCGGTGGGGGCTTCGTGTCGATCGAAGTCGCCGGGCGAGCGGGCGAAGTGGAGATACCCACCCGCCGGTCCGAGACCGCGGCTGATAGCCTGCCTCCCACGGACGACGGGGACGGGCGTACTCCCAGAGACCCGAGGTACTAGTGAATTGGAAAGCGGCCTTCGCGAGCAACTGGCCGTACAAGCTGGCAGCGCTCTCACTGTCGCTGCTGCTGTGGTTTGCCGTTACGTCCGGCGAGGAGCGGAGTGACCTGCCGGTCAGAACCAGCCTCCAGGTGGAGGTCACCGACAGCGCCTGGGTAGCCGTGCGGGTGCCTAGCGAGGTCAGGACCACCTTCCAGGGCCGCAGTGCCGACATGTTCGCGCTGATAGACCAGCCGGCGATCCGAAAAGTCATCGAGACCGTGGATGACACGGTCGCTACGCTCGAGCTGTCGCCGTCCGATGTGACTTACGACCGTACGCTGAACGTGCAGCCCATCGCGGTCCAGCCCAGCCAGATAGACGTTCACCTGGAGCCGGTCACGGAAAGAAGAGTGCCCGTGTTGCAGGACGTGTCGATCTCCGCTGCCGAGGGCTTCGCCGCGTTTCGCCCCATCGTTCAACCGGAGAGCGTCACGGTACGGGGCGCGCAGACGGAGGTGGAATCGCTGACCGCGCTTCAGACGGAGAGCGCGCGGTTCAGCAGCTTGCGTCAGACCGTGACCCGGCAGCTGGCCGTCATCCTGCCCCAGGGGCTCTCCACGGTGGATCTGGATCCGGCCCAGGTGCTGGTGACCGTAGTGGTAGACTCGCTGACGCAGCGCCAGCTGGTTGTCCAGGTAAGGGCGACCGGACCCGGGAGTCCGGGCGTGGTCATCTCACCCGCCAGCGTTAGGGTCATCCTGAGCGGCGCGCGGGCCACCATCCAGCCGCTGACACCAGCCGACATCGATGCGGTCGTGACCCTGGCGTCTCCGCTCACCGGGCCCCGCAGCCTGGCGGTCGAGGTGCTTCTGCCCGAAGGGCTGGAGGTGACGGCAACGCCGGATCCGCGTCTCGTGACCGTGTCCCCACGAGAGAATCAGCCGTGAGGCCGTGGGTTCCCGGGGCAGTTCTGGGGATCGAATCGTCGTGCGATGAGACGTCGGCAGCGGTCGTCCGGAACGGACGGCTCCTGGGCCAGGTGATTGCCTCTCAGGATGCGCATGCAGCCTTCGGCGGTGTTGTCCCGGAGATCGCGGCGCGCGCGCACATTCAGCAGGTGGACCGCGTGGTGGAAGCGGCGCTGAACGAAGCGTCCGTCCAACCGGAGATGCTGACCGGGGTGGGAGTCACGGCGGGGCCGGGGCTGGTCGGCGCCCTCCTGGTTGGCGTGAACTGGGCGAAAGCCTTCGCCTACTCCCGCGGCCTGCCGCTCATTGGCGTGCACCACATGGAGGCGCACCTGTTCGCCGCTCCGCTGGAGAATCCGGACATGGCGCCTCCGTTTGTCGCTCTGCTGGTGTCCGGCGGGCACACGCTACTGCTGTACGCCCGCGAGTGGGGTGACTACACGCTGCTCGGAAAGACCCGGGATGACGCGGCGGGAGAGGCGTTCGACAAGGTCGCCCGGCGGATCGGGCTGGGCTACCCCGGTGGCCCGCAGATCCAGGGTGCCGCGACCCTGGGCTCCCCGGGGCGCTTCCGACTTCCACGCCCTATGCTCTCGACCACCGACACGCCCCGGGATTCCAGCTATTTTGATTTCTCGTTCAGTGGCCTGAAGACGGCAGTCGCCCTGCTGGCCGGCGAGGTGGAAGCGGGCGATGTGGATGCGCTGGAGAGCGCGGTGCCGGATATCGCGGCCGAGTTTCAGGAGGCGGCCGTGGACGTGCTGGTGTCGAAGACGATGCGGGCGGTGGAGCTGACCGGCTGCCCACGGGTGGTGGTCGGTGGCGGAGTGGCGTGCAACGCCAGACTGCGGGAGCGTCTTGCGGAAGCCCTTCGCGGATCGGGAGAGCTGTACCTTCCCACACCGCGGATGTCGACCGACAACGGCGCGATGGTAGCCCGGTTGGCCGAATACCGGCTCGGCCGGGGCGAGACGAGCGGTTGG
>JBDHIQ010000009.1:0-44713 GCA_039587395.1 Gemmatimonadota bacterium | reverse complement strand
GGCAAGCTGTGGTGGGCCAGTACGCTGGCGTTGCGTCACCCGCGCGCCTACTGGCGCGAGACGCTCGCGCAGGCCAAGCGCATCGCTGTGGATGGGCTGGGGCTCGTGCTCCTCATGGGTGCGCTCAGCGGCTCCGTCATGGCCCAGCAGACCGGATACCAGCTCAATCCGGGCCTCCCGCTGTCTCTTGTCGCGGGCGGCGTCGTGGCCGGCATGCTCACCGAGCTCGGCCCGATCCTGACCGCCATCGTGCTGGCCGGCAGAATGGGCGCCGGGATCGGGGCCGAGCTCGGCACCATGAAGGTGACAAATCAGATCGACGCGCTTCTCACTCTGGGACGGGACCCGGTAATCGAGCTGGTGGTGCCGCGGGTGTTGGCCGGCACCGTAATGCTCGTCCCGCTGGTCGTGCTTGCGGACGCCGTCGGCATCTTCAGCGGCTGGCTGACGGCCATTAACATGCTCCCGATGACGACCGCCGAGTATGTTTCGGGCGCTCGCAGCTACTACCACGCGGCGGCGCTGATCTTCTCGCTGGTGAAGGCCGTCTTCTTCGGGTTTGCGATCACGTTCATCGCGTGCTACGTAGGCCTGCGTGCCGAGGGAGGCGCGGCGGGAGTGGGCACGACGGCCACCCGCGCGGTGGTGGCGATCATCGTCGCCATCATGGTCCTGGACGTGGTTCTGGCACCCGTTTACAAGGCAGTGTCCTAGGTATGATCGAGCTTCGGGGAGTCAAGAAGACGCTGAACGACAAGCGCGTGCTTGATGGCGTCGACCTCGTGATCGAAGAGGGTGAGACCATCGTCATCATGGGCCCGTCGGGTACCGGAAAGAGCGTGCTTCTCAAGCATATCGTGGGGCTGATGGATCCCGATGAGGGCGAGTTACTGGTGGACGGCATGTCCGTGGCGTCGGCCGGGCGTAAGGAAATCGCGGAGATCCGCTCGCGCATCAGCTACGTCTTCCAGAACTCCGCGCTATTCGACTCCGTCACGGTCCGGGGCAACATCATGTACGGGCTGCAGGACACCTGCTATCACGACCCGGGCGTGGACTGCGAGGAGATGGTCCGCGAGGCCATCGGCCACGTCAACCTGGAACCGTCCGTCCTGGACCTGTTGCCGGCTGAGCTGTCCGGTGGGATGCTCCGCCGGGTCGCCATCGCCCGGGCCATCATCGGGCGCCAGAAGTACATTCTGTACGACGAGCCCACCACCGGGCTCGACCCCATCAACGCTTCGGTCATCAATCAACTCATTGACCACGTCAGTCATGACATTGAGGGCACCAGCGTGATCGTGACGCACGACGTGGCATCCGCCTTCTTCCTCGGGGACCGCATCGTCCTTCTGTCTCGCGGCAAGATCCACGCGGACGGGACACCGGACGAGCTGCAGAGCTCGGCCGATCGGGACGTCCGGCGGTTCCTGAACCCGGCGGCATATCCGGAGGTAGCGTGAGAGACCCAGGCCTGCGTCAAGATCACTCCTCCGACTTCAAGGTCGGCATTCTCGTCCTGATCTCCCTCATCGTCCTCGTTGTGGGGGTCTTCTGGATCAGCAACACGAGATTCGGCGGACCGGCGCTGCGCTTGTATGCCGTCGCACCGCAAGCGCAACAGATGACCGCGGACGCCCGCATCTTCTTTCTGGGCGTGGACGTTGGCGAGGTCACCTCCGTTCAGCTGCGAGGCCGCCGCGTGGAGATGGAGTTCGCCATCTTCGAGGAGTTGGACCTCCCTGCGGACTCCCGCGGCATCATCCAGGCTGCCGGATTCCTGGGATCCCAGATGATCACGCTCGTGCCCGGTACGGCTGCCGAGTCTCTGGCCGACGGCGACACCATCCAGCTGGGCAGTCAACGCGACGTCATGGCCATGGCGGGGGATCTCGGTGACGAGGCCAACGTGGTGCTGGAACGCATCCAGGACGTGCTGTCAGAACAGATGGTCTCCGACGTACAGGAGAGCTCGGCCGCGTTCAGCGCTGCCATGCGTGAGCTGGAAGCCCTCATCCGGGCCGAGCGGAATTCCGTTCACGATCTGGTCGGCAGTCTGGCCGAGACCTCGGGGCACCTGGAGGAGCTGAGCGGCGGACCCGAGCTGGAGCGCAGCCTCGCGAGCATCGATTCGCTCACCAGCCGGTTGAACAGTGCCGCGGCGGGCCTGGACTCGACCAGCCACAGCCTGGCATCCATTACCGCACGTCTGGATTCCGGGGAAGGAACGCTCGGCAAGCTGTTGACCGACGAGCGGCTCTACGAAGACCTGACGGCAGCCATCGAGAACGTCCACGTGGCTTCGGAGGAAATCGCGCTCCTGATGCGCGATCTGCGCGAGCAGCCCGACCGCTACCTGAGGGGCCTGCGGATCTCGGTCTTCTAGCCGCCATGGCCCATCCGTTTGGGCCGCGACGTCACATCAGGTCACAGGTCCTAAACGCCTACAATCCTGTGGGATAGTCTACAAACTCCCACTCGATCCCGAACCGTTCCGCCACCCGGCGCGTCAGTGTCTTCACGCCCAGTGTTTCTGTGGCATAGTGGCCGGCGTACAGCACGTTGACCCCGAGCTCGGTCGCCTCGTGATACGTGTGGTGGCTGCCCTCGCCCGTCAGGAAGGTGTCGAGTCCCGCGGCGTGGGCCTGTGAGATCATGGACCCGCCACCGCCCGTCAGGATGCCGATGCGGCGGACGTGGGCCGGTCCCCCCTCGATCACGAGCGGTGGACTGCCGCAGACACGCCGCACACGCTCGGCCAGCTCGGCCCTCGGGAGATCAGCCGTCGCCCAGACGCCGAAGTCATCGATTCCGCTGAGTGTGCCGAAGCGGCCTTCGACCGTCAGATCCAGCGCGCCGGCCAGCAACACGTTGTTGCCGATCTCCGGGTGGATGTCCAGGGGAAGATGCGCGCTGTAGACGGCCATGTCCGCATCGATGAGGGCCCGCAGCCGGCGGTAGGTGACCCCGACGGCAGGCCAGACCTCGCCCCAGAACAGCCCGTGATGCACGATGAGCAGCTGCGACCCTGCCGCAGCCGCACGTTCGATGGTCTCCATGCAGGCGTCGGTGGCTCCGCTCACCCGCTCGATCGGCGAGCGGTTCTCGACCTGGAGTCCATTGTGGGCGCCCGGATAATCCGGGATCCCCGCGACGTTCAGATATTCGTCGAGATACTCGACGATCTCCTGCAACTCGGCCATGGCTCGCACACCGTTGTCAGGGTTGGGTAGCTAGGAGCCGCGGCGGAGGCCCTCCGGAGCCAGCGCTTCGACCCTGGTCTCGGTCTCTTCCCCGGTCTCCATCTCGCGCACCCTCACGACACCGCGCGCTGCCTCATCCGGACCCACAATGATGGCCCGGACGGCTCCGGCCTGGTTGGCGGCCTTGAACTGCTTCCCTACCGCGCGCTCGCCCAGGTCGAAGGAGACCCGGCGGCCCGCTTCACGTAGCCCGCGCACCAGCTCGAGAGCCAGCGGTCGTACCGCGGGTGAGACGATCACCACGAAGTCCTGGACAGGTTGCGGCGGCGCAGGCACCAGACCGCGGTCTTTCAGCAGCTCGCCCAGGACGACATCTCCCATTCCGAACCCGGCTGCCGGCAGGTCCGCTCCTCCCAGAGAGGCGAGCAGATTGTCGTAACGCCCACCACCGCACACGGCGCGTAGCTCGCCGCTCCGCTCCCATACCTCGAACACGAGACCCGTGTAATAGGCCAGCCCGCGCACCAGCCTGGGATCGAATTCCACGTACTCGCCCAGACCGTAGCTGGCCATGTGCTCGAAGAAGGCGCCCAGCCGCTCTACCGACTCCCGGACCTCCTGGTTTGCCCCATAGTCCGCCGACATCCGCGTCTCCTCCCGCCGCCATCAGCCGCTCGAGCACCCACTCCTCGCTCTCTTTGTCCACCCGATCCAGCGCGGCGAAAGCCTGCAGGAGGCGCTCTTCCGGAAACCCCAGGGAGAGGAGAACGCCGCGGATGAGCTGCCGGTCGGACACGCGCGCCACGATGTCGGAGGCACCGAGCCCGAGCGCCCGGAGACAGTCCACCGCCGCCGCCACGACCTCCGCATCGGCGGCCACTCCCGTTCCGCCCACGATGTCCATGTTGAGCTGAAAATGCTCCCGCAGCCGTCCGCGCTGCGGGCGCTCGTAGCGGAACAGCTGGGGAATGGTGAACCAGCGGATCGGCTTCGGCATGGCGGCCGCGCGCGCCGAGACCATGCGGGCGAACGTGGGCGTCATCTCGGGCCGGAGGGCCACTTCACGACCTCCCCTGTCCTCGAAGCGATATAGCTGTCCGACTATCTCGTCTCCCGACTTTCGCGTGTACAACTCGAGGGCTTCGAGCGGCGGTCCGTCGTACTCGACGAATCCGTATCTCCCCGCTACCTCGCGCCACGCGGCAAAGATGTGACGCCTGAGCGCGAGATCCTCGGGATAGAAGTCGCGAAATCCGGGCAGGCTGCCGATTGCCATAGGGCCCGAATCTACCCCGGCCGATGGAAGACCGGCAAGAAAACCCGGACCGGAGTCATTGCTCGCGGCCCGGATCGGGGAGTGGAATCAGTCCGTCGGTCCGTGGGTCAGTCGATGATCGGGAGGCTGGACGGGGTCGGTTGATCGTTCGAATGGTCGGCCGGTGCGCCGTTCAGTTGGTCGTCCGGTGCGCCGTTCGGCCGGTCGTTCCGGGTGCAATGCTCGTCAAAGGCCCCCTTGAGATCCTGACCAACCGCCGCCGCTTCTCGACCCTCGATCTGGTTGCGCTCCAACATGAAGACCAGCTCACCATCCCGGATCAGGGCGATGGACGGAGATGACGGTGGAATACCCGTGAAGTAGTCACGGGCCCGGTTCGTGGCCTCGATATCCTGACCGGCAAACACCGTCACGGCCCGATCCGGCCTGACGTCGTGACCCATCGCGATCGCGACCGCAGGTCTGGCATTGCGGGCGGCACACCCGCACACGGAGTTCACGACGACCAGGGTCGTTCCGTGCGAAGATCCGAGCACCTCATCGACCTCGTCTGCCGTTGCCAACTCGGCTACGCCAAGGCTGGTCAGCTCCTCGCGCATGGGGCGTACTAGTATCGGGTCATACAGCATCTGGTTCTCCTGTCAATCTTTGTCTGTCCAATGTCGGTCGAATCCTCAAATCGGGGCGCTTTCTTCCTGCAACCGGCCGAGCACATCGCCTACCGTGTGCGCCGATCCGGTGACTACTACCGTTCCGTCCCCTGCAAGTTCGCGTGCCTGGCGGATGGCGTCGTCCAGCCCGGGACATGCCAACGCCTCCGAGCCGGACACGGCGTCGGCCGCCTCGCGCAGACTCCAGCGGCGATCGCCCGGCGAGGAAGGCGCGATGGTCAGAACCAGTCCGTCCAGGCTACGGGTCAGTTGCGACAGAATACTCTTCCAGGGCTTGTCCCCCAAGATGGACACCAGCCCGACCCACGGTCTGGGCAGCTCCACCTCAGCCATCGTGCCGAGCAGGCCGGCCACGGCGGCCTCGTTGTGAGCGATGTCCAGCACCCACATGAGGTCCGGACCCTTGACCAGCTGGAACCGCCCCGGCACCCGAACCTCCGCCAGACCCCGGGCGACCGTGGACTCTGCCGGTGGTTCCGGAAGCTGTTCCAGCGCCAACCTGGCCAGGCCGGCGTTCTCCGCCTGAACCCTGCCGATCAGTGGCGTGTGTGAGGTGAGTCCGCCGGGCCGAGCCGGCGAATAGTAGGTGAATTCGGTCCCCTTCCAACCCGTCCTTACGTCCTCCACGCGCGCATCATGGCCCATGAACAACACGGGAGCGCCCACTCGCTCGGCCGCTTCGGAGATGATGCGCCGCACCGGTCCGGGAACGACCGCCACGGCTGCGGGAACGCGTGGCTTCAGAATCCCCGCCTTTTCCGCGGCTATCTCGGAGAGCGTGGCGCCAAGGTACTCCGTATGATCCAGAGAGAGACTCGTGATGGCACAGACCACCGGATCCAACACATTCGTGGCATCCAGCCGTCCACCCAGCCCGGTCTCGATGACGGCGTAGTCCACGTCTTCCTCCGCGAAACACAGGAAGGCCAGCGCCGTCGCAGCCTCGAAGTAGGTGGCTCCCGAGCGATCGGCATGCGGGAGCAGCGCCTCCGCGCTCCGCTCCAGCACCGCCCGGTCCACGAAGGCGCCGGAGACCTGGATCCGCTCCCGGAAGTCGAGCAGGTGGGGAGATGTGCACAGGCCGGTGCGAAAGCCCTGCTTTGACAGAACAGCGGCCAGACAGGCGGCCACGGATCCCTTCCCGTTCGTCCCCGCCACATGCAGGGACCGAAACCGGCTCTCCGGGGACCCTACGGCGTCCAGCATGTCTCTGGTCCGGTCCAGGCCCCAGCGCACGTGCGAAACAGGCCGGGCGGCCAGCAAGCGGCTCACCGAGGGAGGCAGACTCGATCTGTCCTGGTGCATCCTTCAGGTCATCAAGTCATATGGTGCAGAAGCAGGGACAGGCAGTCTTTCAGCTCGGGTCGCGGGACCACCCTGTCCACCATGCCGTGCTCCAGGAGGAACTCGGCTCGCTGGAATCCATCGGGGAGGTCCTGGCGGATGGTCTCCTTGATCACACGCGGCCCGGCGAAGCCTACCAGCGCCCCGGGCTCGGCCAGAATGACGTCCCCGAGCATGGCATAGCTGGCCGTCACGCCGCCTGTGGTGGGATTGGTGAGAACGCTGATGTAGGGAATCTTCATCTCGGAAAGCTGCTGCAGCGCAGCCGCGGTCTTGGCCATCTGCATGAGAGAGTAGATTCCCTCCTGCATGCGGGCGCCGCCGGATGCCGAGATGATGATCAGGGGGCGACCCGTGTCCAGAGACCGGCCGGCAAGCCGGCGAATCTTCTCGCCCACCACGGAGCCCATGGAGCCACCTATGAACTTGAACTCCATCGTTCCCAGGTGGACCTCGCGACCGTCCAACCGGCCGTAGCCGGTGCGTATCGCGTCCCAGGTTCCGACAGACTTCTCCGCGGTCTCGATGCGCGACGCATACGGCTTGGAGTCGTGAAACTCGAGGGGGTCCGCGGATCTTAGATGTCCGTCGTATTGCTCGATCAGGCCACCCTCATCAAGCAACAGATTCTCGTACTCGGCCGCTCCTATACGAAAATGATGCGCGCACGCCGGGCACACGTACTTGTTGTCGGCCAGCCGACCGCTATAGAGAATCTCGCCGCAGCCGTCGCACTTGTCCCAGACATCCGTCGGGAGGTCGCGCTTCTGAGCGACAAGTTTCGTCTTGGGCTTTTTGAACCAGGTCATCCAATCCTCCGTCGCGCCGGTCCCGCCCACCTGCGGTCGGGCACTGCCGGCAGGAACGGCCAAATATACCCCCGCTCCGGCCGATCGGCGAACCGAAACACCGCTTCAGCGCTCGGCTGCCACCCGCTGAACGATTCCGAGACCGAGGAACAGGAAGAGGAGGAAACTGCCGCCGTAGCTCAGGAACGGGAGCGGGAGTCCCGTGATGGGCATCAGACCGACGGTCATCCCCAGATTGACTATCAGGTGGGCAAACCAGATTGCGAAGAGACAGAAGACCACGGAGTTACCGAACGCGTCCTCGCTCTCCACGGACACCCTGAGCACCCTCCACAGGAAGGCCGCGAACAACGCCAGGAACACGGCCACTCCGATGAACCCGAGCTCTTCGCCCACCACCGAGAAAACGAAGTCCGTGTGCTGTTCGGGCAGGAAGGCCAGCCGCTTCTGCGGGCCGGCAGCAAACCCCTGTCCGAACCAGCCGCCCGAGCCGATGGCCACTTTCGACTGGATCAGGTGCCAGCCCGCTCCACGCGGATCGATTCCCGGTTCGAGAAACACGACCAGGCGGTTCTGCTGGTACGGCGCCAGACTGCGCCACAGAGGCATGGTGAGAGCGCCAGCGGCGACGTTCGCGAGGACGACGGCAATCGATTCCGACAGGTAGGGACGGTTGAAGTAGAGGAAAGCCACCAGCAGCAGGAACCAGCCGCCCCACACGGCTGCATCGAAGCCGAGCAGCAGGCTGACGCCCGGACTCATTAGCAGGAATATCTTCGAGAGTGGCACTCCGGCCCAGTACAGGGCCGCGATCAGGATCACGCCGAAGATCAGCGCGCTGCCCAGATCCGGCTGCAGAAGCACCAGTGCGAAGGGGAGGAACACGATCAGGACCGGCTTCCACAGCTGGGTCAGCCGGGTGACCGGCTCCTGCCTGGCGCCCAGCGTGCGGGCCAGCAGGAGGATCGTGGCGACCTTCGCGAACTCAGCGGGCTGAAGCCGCATCGGGCCAAAGCTGAGCCAGCTGCGAGTGTTGGGTCCGGTCCCGATCACGAGAACCACCGCCAGGAGCAGCAGCCCCAGGCCGTACAGCCACGGCGCGGCCCACTCCAGCCAGCGGAGTGGCACCTGGGACGCCACGGCGAACGCGCCGAGCGCGATACCCAGCCAGAACAGTTGACGCACCCAGATGCCGGTGGCCACGGACGGGACCTCGACCTGGCCCGCCGAGTAGATCATCGCGATCCCCATGCCCGCCAGCATAAGGGCGAGCGCGGCGATCCCCACGTCGCCGATGCCGGGAAGCAGCAGCCCTCGCTCCGTCATATCACTGGCCGGTGGCCGGAGGGATGTCCGTGAGGTCCGCCTCCGGCGCTATGCCGGCCGACTCCAGGTACCGCTGCACCAGTTGCGCGGCGAACGGCACGGCCAGCGAGACTGTGTTGTCCGGATGCCCGAACTCGACAATGGCCGCAATCACGATCTGCGGATCCTGCGCGGGAGCGAATCCGACGAACCAGGAGTGCGGCTCTCCATGCGGGTTCTGGGCGGTACCCGTCTTTCCGGCCAGCGTCCACTGGTCGAGCGCGAACATGTTCGCGGTGCCTCCCTGCTCGTTCACTACGCGGATCATCGCTCCCAGGAGATCGCGGCGCTGGGATTCAGTCAGGCCGAGCGTCCAATCCATGCGGCGGGCCGCCATGGCCTCGCTGCGCACCAGGTGCGGTACGACGGGGGACTCGCCGGTGGCCAGGGCTGCGTAGAAACTGGCCTGTCGCAGCAACGTCTGCTGGTTCTCACCCTGGCCTATGGACAGGTTGAGCACCACGGATTCAGTCCAGCCGCGCGAGCCGTAGCGGCGGTCGAACCAGTCCCGGGAGTCGGGATACAGACCGCTTGCTTCGAACGGGAGATCGATGCCTGTGGGCTGATTGAACCCCAGCTCCGTCGCGCCCTCCAGCAGGGCCTCCAACCCGATCCGCTGTCCAGCCTGGTAGAAGAACACATTGCAGCTTCGCTTGATCGCGCGGGCCAGATCCAGTGGTCCGTGCCCATCCGGTTTCCAGCAACGGAAGACCCGATTGCCGTAACCCAGGGCACCCCTGCAGCCGGTCGGCATGTAGGAGTCGATGGCCAGACGATCCCGCTTCATGCCGATGGTGGACAACACCAGCTTCCACGTGGAACCGGGCGAGTAGGTAGCCGTGGTGACACGGTTCAGCAGCGGATTGTCGGGGTTGTCGCGCAGCGAAGACCACAGGTCCAGATCGATGCCACCTATGAACTGGTTGGGGTCGAACGTGGGGTGGCTGGACAGCAGAAGGACTTCGCCCGTCCGCGGGTCCAGGGCCACGGCGCCGCCGCGCATGCCTTCCGGAAATATGGAGTCCGCGAGAATCTGCAGACCCAGATCAATCCCCAACTGGAGGTCCTGGCCTGATTCGACCGGGATGCCCGCGCTGGGATCGACCTCGTGGACGATGGTACCGAGGGCGTTCACCTCTACGTACCGGACTCCAGGCTTGCCTCCCAGCGTGCTCTCGTACTGTCTCTCCAGGCCGTCCTTGCCAACGATGCGGCCCGGCTCGTACTCCGCGTAGGCCGGGCTCTCCAGCTCCGCCTCACTGATCTCGCCGACGTATCCAATCAGGTGCGCGATGGCGGGACCGGCAGGATAGCGGCGGCGAGGCCGCATCTCGACCACCGCACGGGGGAACTCCGGGCGCCGTTCTTCGAGGATGGCAGCCTGCTCGAACGTGGCGTTGTCCCTGAGGACCAGGGGCGCGTTGGGAAACCGCGTGTAGCGCTCCATCAGCGCTTCGATCGCGGCCGGTCCCAGATCCAGGTAGGGTGCCAGCTGCCGGATGGCGGCCTCCGTCGTATCCCGGCGGCTCGGGAGCAGCGAGATGACGTATCCCGGCACGTTCTCGGCCACCACGCGCCCATTTCGATCGTAGATGGTGCCACGTGGAGCGGGGACCGATATGGCTCGCAGGCGGTTCTCCTGCGACTGCAGTCGATAGGTTCCGCTTCGCAGTACCTGGATCCGGAAGAAAGCAACGATCAGAATGCCCAGCACCAGGGAAAGGAGGATGGTCGCTCCCTGGCCGCGCTTTCGCCTCAGCGCGTGGGTCTGGCCACTCCAACCCGGGCTCATCTCACGCTCCGAAACGCAAATCCCACTATGCGAGCCGCCAGCCAGCAGACGAGTGCCGTCGCGGCCGCGGAAAGCGGTGCGATCACCAGCCCGAACATGAGGTCAAGGCCACCGGTGGACCCGGCGACCGCTACCTGGACGGCCCACACTCCAACGAACAGGAACGTGGGAACGAACACCGCGGAGTCCGAGAACAGCAGGTCCCTGGACTTGGCCGCAGCGAAGCCCGCGATGGTATATACGATCATCAGGGCGCCCATTCCCTTGAGCGCCATCGACGCGTCTAGCAGGCCCAGGAAGAAGCCCAGGAGCGCAGCCGGGCCGGCACGCAGCTGCAGCGCGCCCAGCAGCAGGGCACCCGTCAGCAAGTCGGGACCCGCCGCCCACGACGTAAGCACCGGACGCAGGATGAAATGGAGGAGGATCAACCCTGCGACCAGCAACCCTCCGCCGGGGCCGGAACTGGTACGCATGCTAGTGTGCCCCGCCTTCGGCCCTGGTAACCGGCGGGGTCGAAGCGCTGTCCGGCGTGGCCAGGTCGTCGGGGATCGTGTCGCCGTCTGGCGCAATCTGCCTGTCCAGCGGGTCCAAGCCCGGTCGGGCCGCGCCGACAGCCGGGCCGGCGGGGCGGATCCACAGCAGGACCACGTCCGCGTCCTCCGGCCGCACGGCAGGCTCTACGATGTACCGCTTCATCCACCCTGATTCCGCGCTCTCGATCTCGCGTACCGTGCCGACGCGAATTCCGGGCGGATACAGTCCCGAAAGGCCCGTGGTGACCAGGGGCGTGCCGGTCGGGATTTCCTCCTGGTACGGCGCCCCCTGAAGCAGCATGCCAGGCTGTCCACTCTCATCCTGCAGTGGACTCACGATTCCGGTGATCCCGGTACCGGTTGCCTCCACGCTCACCCGGAAATCCGGATGGCTCCAGAATTCTCCCAGGGCGCCGCTGGCTTCCGCGCCACGGACAACCCCCACCAGCCCGCGCCCCGTGAAGACGCCTACGGGCGGGCGGACGGAACCCACCTCGGCGCCACGCAGAATGAACACGTCCGAGTCTCCGATCCGGGGCTGCCCGGAGAACAGGTCCGCCGGGACAAACCGCCCAACGGCCAGCGGGTTCATCTGGAGAAACTGCCTCAGCTGGGTGCCCTGCTCAGCCAGTTGCCTCCCGGCCACCACCAGCTGTGCGAGTGAATCCCGCTCGGCCCTCAGGTCCGCGAAACGTTCGCGCAGCCTTGCGCGCTCGGCGAACGTGCGGTGTACCTCCAGGAAGGGGTAGAGCACGGTGTTGCGAACCACGGCTGCGATGGTGGCCTGCTGTCCCTGCGGAAGGCCGGCGACCAGCGCGCCAGCGGCAACTAGACCTACCAGCGTGAAGAAGTCCGTGCGCGCGCGGCCCCGTCTGTCGGTCTGGGGGTAGCTCATCGGATCCCCACGGAAGGCCGCACTACGTTGTCAGCACGCCCCGGTAGCGGTCAATGTCGTCCAGGACCCGGCCACATCCTCTGACCACGCAGGTGAGCGGCTCGTCGTCCACGTGGATCGGGAGACCCGTCTCTTCTCGCAGCAAAGAATCGAGCCCCCGGACCAGCGCTCCCCCGCCCGTCATCACGATCCCGCGATCCACGATATCCGACGCGAGCTCCGGCGGGGTTATCTCGAGCGCCCGCCGCACCGCGCCCACGATCTGCTGGATCGGCTCCTGCATGCACTCGCGGATTTCCGCGGAGTGCACGCGTACGGTCTTCGGAATGCCGGAGACGAGGTCACGGCCCTTCACCATCATCTCCCGCTCCTCGTCGATGGGATATGCTGACCCGATCTGAATCTTGATCGCCTCCGCGGTAGGTTCGCCGATCAGCAGGTTGTAGTTCTTGCGCAGGAACGTCACGATGGCGGCATCCAGTTCATCCCCGCCGACGCGAATCGACGTATCCGCCACCGAGCCGGCCAGCGCGATGACCGCGATCTCGGTCGTGCCTCCCCCGACGTCGATGACCATGTTTCCGGTCGGCGTCTCGACCGGCAATCCGACGCCTATCGCGGCGGCCATGGGCTCGGAGACCATGTAGACCTCCTTGGCACCGGCGGCGTGCGCGCTGGACCGAACGGCGCGGCGCTCCAGTTCCGTGATGCCGGAAGGCACGCCCACGACCACCCGCGGGCGGATCTTGAAGAACCGGTTGGCCGTGACCGTCTTGAGGAAGTAGCGCAGCATGATCTCGGTCACGTCCACATCCGCGATCACGCCGTCCTTCAGCGGTCGGACAGCGTCGATGCCGCTCGGCGTCCGGCCCAGCATCCGCTTGGCTTCCAGGCCAATGCCCTTGATGCGTCCGGAGTCCATCTCGACCGCGACGACGGAAGGCTCGTTGAGAACGATGCCCTCTCCCTTGACGTACACCAGCGTGTTCGCCGTGCCGAGGTCGACACCAATGTCATTGATCGGCAGCAGGCTGCCGCGCAGAGACCACTTGGCCATCAGCTTCTGGGGGTTGCCGGCGGGTGCCCGTTCATCGCCGCCGTTGTCCTTTTCCTCCTCACACCACCCCGCCCCGCCTCACGGACCACGCGCCCGGCCGCTGTTACGGCCGTAACGGTTCGGCGAGCGGCCCGGGGACAGCGATCATCCACCATCAGCGGATGCCGCGCCAGGCCGCACAGGACGGTACAATCTAGGCCGTCGCTCCAGCGTGCGAAAGGAGAACCCTCTGGCACACGAGCCAGCGCGCCGGCCGGCATGTAGGCGGAGCCAAGCGGCAGCGGATCTGGCACTGCCGCTTCGCCCGCGCCGCAACTCCCGCGCGTCTTACAGAACCTCGTCGAGCGACGTGTACGGAAGGCCAAAGGCGTCGGCCACTGCTTCATACGTACACACACCTCCCACTGCGTTCACACCCAGTGCGAGATTCGGATCCCGGCGACACGCCTCCCGCCAACCGTGGTCCGCCAGCTCCTTGAGGTACGGGAACGTCGCGTTGGTCAGAGCCAGCGTGGACGTGCGTGGAACGGCACCCGGCATGTTGGCCACGCAGTAGTGAATCACCCCGTGCACCACGTATACCGGGTCGTGGTGTGTGGTCGGACGCGCGGTCTCGACACAGCCGCCCTGGTCCACCGCCACATCCACGATCACGGATCCGTCCTTCATCAAGATCAAGTCGTCCTTCAGCACCAGCTTGGGCGCCTTGCCGCCCGTGACCAGGACGGCTCCCACCAACACGTCGGCCCTCTGTAGCTGCTCGAGCAGCGTGTGACGGTTCGAGTAGAGAACGTCGACGTTGGCCGGCATGACATCCGACAGATACCGCAGCCGCTCCAGGTCCACGTCTACAATGGTGACATGGGCCCCGAAGCCCGCCGCGATTTTTGCCGCGTTGGTGCCTACCACGCCGCCGCCTATGATCACGACCTCTGCGGGCAGCACTCCAGGCACCCCACCAAGCAAAATCCCGTACCCCCCGGCCGTCTTCTCCAGGTACTTGGCACCTTCCTGGACGGCCATCCGTCCGGCCACTTCCGACATGGGGGTGAGCAACGGAAGCTCTCCCGTGGGAAGCTCCACCGTTTCGTAGGCAATCGCGACAGCGCCCCGGTCCAGAACCGTCCGGGTCAACATCTCGTCTGCCGCGAAATGGAAATACGTGAAGATGGCGAGGTCCGGGCGCATCCGGCCGTATTCCGGTGCGATCGGTTCCTTCACCTTCACGATCATCTCCGCCCGGCTCCAGACCTCGTCCGCCGAATCGATCAGCGTTGCCCCGGCCTCCGCGTATGCAGCATCCTCGAAGCCGCTTCCGCCGCCGGCACCCGCCTGGATCAGCACTTCGTGCCCACGCCCGGTCAACGCCTCCGCTCCAGCCGGCACGAGCGCCACACGGTTCTCGTCCGGCTTGATCTCTGTGGGGACTCCAACGATCATCGCATCCGCTCCTGGTGCGAGTTGGCAATCTCGGTTTCGAACGCCCGCTCCGCCGCCGGCCCCTCGACCGGGCTCTCTCCGCCCTCCAACGGAACGAGATCCATCACGGCGAGTCTGTCCGGGTGATACAGGGACGCGGCCCGCTCAATCTCCGCCGCCGTCACGCCATCGATCCGGTCGGCAATCTCGTCGAGCCGTCTGTACGGCTCGCCGTACAACTCGACCCCGGCCAGTCGGTTCATCCGCGACGCCGGTGATTCCAGCGAGATCATGAGCCGGCCCCTCAGCTGCTCGCGTGTAGACTCGATCTCCCCGGACTCGAGACCCTGCTCCGCCAGGCTTCGCAGCTCCTCCAGCAGAAGGTCCCGCGCCCGCTCCACATTCTCCGGGCTGGTGCCCAGATAGGCCCCCGCGTTTCCGGAGGCTGCATAGAACGAGTGATAGCTGTACACGTTGTAGGCAAGGCCCAGATCCTCACGGATCCGCTGGAACAGCCGCGAGCTCATCCCGCCTCCAAGTGCCGTTCCGACCAACACGATAGCGTATCGGATGGGGTCCGCGTAAGGGACCGTCAAGCCGCCCGTCACCACGTGCGCCTGACGCACGCCGGGGCGCCTGATTCTGCGCAGGCCCGTGAATCCCGAGGTCACCGGTTCCGGTGGGGCCGGGGCCTCACCGCCGTGGCTCGGAACCAGACGGGAGACCAGCTCCAGCAGTTCTTCGTGGTGCAAACAACCCGCCGCCGAGATCACAGCGGCGCCGCTCCGGAAGGCCCGGGCGTGAAGCTCCCGTAGCTGCTCGATGTCGATCCTGCCGACAGACTCTCGAGTTCCGATGATCGCCCGCCCGTAGGGGTGATCGCCATACAGGAACGCGGCGTGCTCCTCGAACAGCAATTCCTCGGGAGTGTCCTCGACGGCGGAAAGCTCCTCGAGGATCACGTTCCGCTCCAGTTCCAGATCCGTCTCCCGAAGAGCGGGGTGGAAGGCGAGGTCGGCCAGGACGTCCAGCGCCCGTTCAAGGGCCGTGGCCGGCGCGCGGGCCTGAAAGACCGTCGTCTCGTGTGTCGTGAAGGCGTCGGCGATCCCGCCGACCTGCTCGATCTCATGGGCGATGGCGCGGGCGGACCTGCGTTCGGTGCCCTTGAATGCCATGTGCTCGAGGAGATGAGAGATGCCCTGCTGGGCCGGCCTCTCGTGGATACTGCCCTGCCTGAACCAGATGCCGAGGGCTACGGATCGGACCGAGTCGATGCGCTCCGACACCACGACGGGCCCATCGGGGAGACGGGTCCGCCAGACACCGTTGTCCAGTTGCTCCGGGGTCCCCGCCGGCGCCGTGCCCGGGTTGGACACGGCGCCTTCGGAGATTACAGCATGTCTCGGATCCTGCGCTTTGCCGGCCGCACGGGAACCATGCTTCGATTCGGACCGGGAGGAGCGCACAGGATCAACCGGAGGTCACTCGCCGGAAGCTTCGCCGGCCATGGCGGCCCGACGCGAGAGCTTCATGCGACCACGGTCGTCGACGGAGAGCAGCTTGACGTCGACCTCGTCGCCCGGCTTGACTACGTCCTCCGTGTTCTCAGTGCGGCCCTCTTCGAGCTCCGAGATGTGACAGAGGCCCTCCACTCCGGGGATGATCTCGACGAACGCGCCGAACGAAGTGGTGTTCTTCACCACGCCGTGGTAGATCCGTCCAATCTCGGGCTCCTGAACGATGCCCTCGATCATCTCCCGAGCCCGGTCACCACCTTCGCTGGACACGGACGAGATGGTGATCACGCCCGAATCCTCGATGTTGATGTTGGTGCCCGTTTCCTCCTGAATGGCCCGGACGTTCTTGCCCTTGGGACCAATCACGTCGCCGATCTTCTCCGCATTGATCTGGATGGTGATGATCCGCGGTGCGTACCGGGACATCTCTGTCCTGGGCTCGGCCAACGTCTGTCCCATGATCTCGAGGATCTTGAGGCGAGCTTCACGCGCTCTGCCGAGCGCCTCGCGCATCGTGTCCACCGAGAGTCCCGAGACCTTCATGTCCATCTGGACGGCCGTGATTCCTTCCGTGGTACCAGCGATCTTGAAGTCCATGTCGCCCAGGAAGTCCTCCACGCCCAGAATGTCGGTCAGAATAGCCGTCTGGTCTCCCTCTTTCACCAGACCCATCGCGATCCCGGCGCACGGCGCCCGCATCGGCACGCCGGCGTCCATGAGGCTGAGCGAGCCGCCACACACGCTGGCCATTGAGCTGGACCCGTTCGATTCCAGAATGTCCGAGACGATCCGCACCGTATACGGGAACTCCTCGTACGGAGGAAGCAGCGCCTGAAGAGCGCGTTCCGCCAGCATTCCGTGGCCGATCTCTCGCCGGCCCGGACCCCGGAACATGCGGACCTCGCCAACCGAGAACGGCGGGAAGTTGTAGTGGAGCATGAACGACTTCGAAGTCTCCTCCGCGACGTCGATCGAATCGATGCGCTGCTCGTCGCTCACCGTACCGAGAGTCGTAACCGCCAGGGCCTGCGTCTGTCCCCGAGTGAACAGCGCGGAGCCGTGTGTGCGGGGTAGAATCCCGACGTCGCACGAGATGGCGCGGATGTCGTCCAGACCCCGACCGTCGACGCGCTCGCCGCGTTCCAGGATCTGCGTACGCATCGCCTTCTTCTCCATGTCCCGGACGATGTTCTTCACGTCCTCCACGCCCTCCGGGAACTCCTCCTCCAGCTGCGTTGCCAGCTCGTCCCGCAGCGTGGACAGAGCCTGGTTGCGCTCCTCCTTGCTGGGAAGTGCCAGCGCCTCATCGACTCGCTGGGCGCCCATCGACTCTACGCGCGACCGGAGCTCGGGATCGATCTGCGGCGACTCGAACTCAAAATCGGGTTGCGGCCCCCCGGCCATCTCGACCAGATCCCGCTGGATCGCGATGAGCTCGCGGATGGCACCGTGGGCGACGTCGAGAGCCTCGAGGAACTCGTCCTCGGATACTTCCAGACCGGCACCTTCCACCATGACGATCGAGTCCTCGCTACCGGCAACTACGACGTCCAGGTCGGAGTACTCCAACTGCTGGAACGTGGGGTTGACCAGCCATTCGCCGTCTACCCGGCCGATCCGCACTCCGGCGATCGGTCCGTTCCACGGAATGGGCGACAGCATCAGCGCCGTGGATGCGCCCAGCATGCCCAAGACGTCGGCATCGTTCTCCTGATCGGCCGAAATCACGAAGCAGGCTACCTGCGTCTCGTTCTGGTATCCCTTGGGAAACAGCGGCCGCAGCGGGCGGTCGATCTGTCGCGCCGACACGGTCTCCTTGTCGCCGGGCCGCGTCTCTCTCTTGATGAACCCGCCCGGGAACTTCCCGGCCGCGTAGGTCTTCTCTCTGTACTCGATGGTCAGTGGAAAGAAGGGGAGATGACTCCGCTTCCGCTCCGCGACGGCCGTGACCAGCGTCACCGTCTCACCGTACTGAACCAGGACGGCTCCATCCGCCTGGCGCGCCATTCGTCCCGTCTCGATGATCAGCGGACGTCCGGCAAACTCTCTCTCGATTCTGTGACTCATGTCTTCTTTTCTCTCTTCTTGCGGGGGCTCATGCGCCCCCATTCTTCCGGAGGCTTCTTCTTCGCCCCCATTTCCGTCTTCTACTGTCTTCTACCGTCTTGCTTCTACCGTCTTGCTTCTTGCACCGTCTTCACTCTTCCCGGTGCGTTGCAGGTGGGTGTGGACCGGTCCCTCGGTCAGGCGCCCGCGCATTCCCCGCGAGTCGGGATCCTGCAAATTGGCGGATGCCCAGGACGGCACGCACCGCGGCCGAGTCCGGCCGGAGGGTACTGTCTTTGAGCTTGTCCTGGGTTGTGATCCGGTCGGGACGGCCAGCGCTACCTGCGCAGGCCGAGTTCCTGAATCAACCACCGATAGCGCTCCAGGTCCGTTCGCCGCAGGTAGTTGAGGAGCCGACGACGGCGACCTACCATCTTCAGCAGGCCGCGGCGGCTGTGGTGGTCTTTCGGATGCTCGCGAAAATGGTCGGTTAGCTCTTCGATGCGGGCCGTGAGCAACGCGACCTGCACCGACGCCGCCCCGTGATCGTTCTCGCCGCGTCCGAACTTCTCTATGATGGTCTGCTTCTGTTCCGTATTCACGCCTGATCAGTCATCATCGCGGCCGTTTTGCCGCGTCCTTCTGGTCGTAGTCCCTATCGAATGTAAGTTGTTGATTATATCGGTATTACTCAGATCTGTAAAGGTAGCGCCGCTCGTACCGTTCGAAGAAGCGGAGCGCCTCTTCTCGGTCCACGCGCATCTGCTCGACAAGCTCTGCGGCGGTTCCGAACGGCCGGACGCCTCTGAGCCGGGACAGGAACTCTACGCGGACCGACTCCCCGTATATGTCCCGGTCAAAATCCAGCAGATACAGTTCGATGGATGGGGGAGAACCCGGAAAGGTCGGACGCGGCCCGAGGTGCAGCAGGCCCCAGTGGATCTCCCGTCGCAGACTGGCGCGCACCGCGTAAATGCCCTCCAGGGGAATGAGCTTCTCCGCGCTCGGGGGGGCCAGATTTGCTGTGGGGAAACCCAGAGCCCGGCCACGACCCAGCCCTTGCACCACGTTGCCCCACAGGGAATAGGGACGTCCCAGGCCCCGGCTTGCCTCTTCCGCCTGGCCGGCCAGCAGCAGGTGGCGGATATGCGTCGA
The DNA here is from genome assembly GCA_039587395.1 of Gemmatimonadota bacterium. Taxonomy (GTDB): domain Bacteria; phylum Gemmatimonadota; class Gemmatimonadetes; order Palauibacterales; family Palauibacteraceae; genus JBDHIQ01. The sequence goes on along the minus strand of JBDHIQ010000009.1, from coordinate 25,631 downwards.
CGATACCGTCCGCCCCTGAACATCCACTTCGTGTACGACATCGACGGCAAACCCGTACTGGCGTCCCAGCCGCTGTAGCGTCTCGAAATTGCCCGCTCGAGAGCGGCCGAATCCGTGATCGTGTCCGATCACCAGTTCTGTGGCGCGGAGCCTTTTTACCAGGATCTCCCGCACGTATTCCTCGGGCTCGTAGCGCGACAGCGCCCGGGTAAACGAGAGAAACGCCACGTAGTCCAGATCGAACTGAGCGAGAATTTCTTTCTTCTCGTTGGGCGTGGTGAGAAGAGGCGGCGCATCCTCCGGTCGAATGACCGTGAGCGGATGCCGATCGAAGGTCAGCAACACGCTGTGCAACCCGCGATCGTCGGCCCGGCGGCCAATCTCCTCCAGGATCGCTCGGTGCCCGAGATGCACGCCATCGAACGTGCCCACCGTGACCACGGATCCCTGTACCGTCTCCGGCAGGCCGCTTTCAGCCCTCACGATGCCCCCCACACCTTGCGCGGCCTGAGCTCATCACCCTGCCTCTCGGCAATCGCGACCAGCCGTCCGTCCGCCAGCAGGGCGACCGGGGTCCCCGCGACCACCGGGTCATCCTCTCGGCCGGCCGGATCGTCTTCCTGGCCGGCCGAGACGGGCTGGCCGGTTCGCACCCGGCGGACCTCCGCAGGGTCTAGCTCCCGGGACGGAAGCCACTCGGCCACAGCCTCCGCCGGAGCGCGCCACGGCCCACGGTTCCCGGTCTCCGGAGCCGCCTCCTCAGGGGGCACGGCGTCCGACACCTGAAACGGCCCGATCCGGGTACGTCGAAGCGAAGTGAGGTGTGCCCCACAGCCGAGCTCGCGGCCTACGTCGCGAGCCAGCGCCCGCACGTACGTGCCGGTCGACACCGTGACCTCGACGCGCACGGTGGGTGATTCGAACGCGGCAACACGAAAGGCTGAAACCTCGACCTCCACGGGATCCAGCACCATTTTCCGGCCGCTCCGCGCCGCCTCGTACGCACGCCTGCCGTGCCTCCGTTTCGCGGAGAAGGCGGGGGGCGTCTGCCAGCGGCGGCTGCACACCTCGGCCATCGCCCGCTCGCAGTCGGGTCGGCTTACGGTAGTCCAGGCATCCGATACGGACACTATGTCCCCCGTTCGGTCGTGGCTGTCCGTCTCCGTCCCGAGCTGCAGTGTGGCCTGGTACGTCTTGGGAAGACGGTGGAAGTACTCGACCAGGCGCGTGGCCGGTCCGACACAGAGCAGGAGAAGACCGGAGGCGAAGGGATCCAGTGTGCCCGTGTGGCCGATGCGGCGGACGCCGAGCTTACGCCGGACCCCGGCCACCACGTCGTGCGACGTGGGCCCTTCCGGCTTGTCGATCAGAAGCAGTCCACCCTCAGCCGGAGCTGCCGTCATCCGATCCTTGCTCCTCGGACGCTTCGCGCACGGCGGCCAGCAGCTGGTCGATCCGGCCGACCTCATCGAGAGTGCGGTCTTCAACGAACCGGAATTCGGGGATCCGCCGCAGGTGAAGTTCCTTGCCCAGCTTGCGGCGCAGGAAGCCGGACGCGCTCTCGAGACCTGCGACGGCCTCCGCGGCCGACACATCGTCGCCCAGCGTGCGCACGAACACCGTTGCCTGCGCGAGGTCGGGAGAGGCAGCCACTCCGGTGATGGTGGCGGTGCGGATCCGCGGATCCTTGAGCTCCAGCCGGACAAGCCGGGACAGTTCCCTTTTCAGGAGCTCGTTGAGCCGCGCCGTGCGCCGATACCCGTTCATAGGACTGGGTCACTCAATAGAAGATGGTCTCGCGCTCGATGACATGTGCCCGCGGCTCGGAGGCGACCAGTTGATCCAGCCGGGAGATTAGTGAATCGGCCAGGCGGCGGTCGCTGGCTACGAAGGCCGCCCACAGCTCCGCTTTTTGCCACCGGTCCTGGTAAGCCGTCTCTGCCACGGAGACGCGGTGCCTGGTATGGAGCCGATCCTTGAGGCTCCGAATCACTGCTCGCTTGGCCTTGAGAGAATTGCAGCCTGGCAGGTGCAACACCCAGCGGACCACACCTACAACCGCCATCGTCTAAAGCGGCTAGGACGTGGCCTGCTCCGCAAGCGTGCGGGCAATTTCTTCGACCTGGAAGCTCTCGATGATGTCGCCCACCTTCAGGTCGTTGTAGCCTTCGATCCCCATTCCACACTCATAGCCGTCGCGGACTTCGCGGACATCGTCCTTGAAGCGCTTCAGGCTGGCGAGCGTTCCCTCGTAGATCTGGATCTGATCCCGCAGCAGCCGGATCGGCAGATTGCGCTTGATCGTTCCGGAGCTGACGTAGCAGCCGGCCACCGTACCGACCTTCGGCACGCGGAACAGTTGGCGTACCTCCGCCGTTCCCACCGTGACCTCGCGTTCCTCCGGCGCCAGCATGCCCTCGAGGGCAAGGCGCATATCTTCGACGGCCTCGTAGATGACGTTGTAGATGCGGATCTCGACCGCTTCCCGCTCGGCCACCTGCTGTGCTTTGACGTCCGGCCGGACGTGGAAGCCGATGATCAGACCCTGGCTGGTTGTGGCCAGGAGCACATCGGACTCGGTGATTCCGCCGACGCCCCGGTGGATCACCTCGACCGCCACCTCATCCGTGCTGAGCTGCTCCAGCGAGTCGGATAGGGCCTGCACGGAACCGTCCGTGTCGCCCTTCAACACCACGTTGAGTCGTGCCTGCTCGCCAGCCTGAATTCGATCGAAGATGTCCTCCAGCCTGGTTCCGACGGCCCGGCGGCGCATTTCCTTCTCTCGTTCCAGTTGCTGCCGGCGGGTCACGATCTCGCGCACGCGTTCGACGCCCAGCACGATCATGGAATCGCCCGCCTGCGGCACACCCTCCAATCCGAGCACGCGAACCGGAGTAGCCGGTCCGGCCTCGTGGACGATGTTGCCTCGTTCGTCCAGCAAGGCGCGCACGCGCCCGCCGTACAAACCGCACACGAAGTCATCACCCACGCGGAGGGTTCCGCTCTGGACCAGAACCGTAGCGACGGGTCCCATCCCGCGATCCAGCTCCGCCTCGACGACGGTGCCGCGGGCTTCGCGCACGGCATCGGATTTCAGCTCGAGCAGCTCCGCCTGCAACAGGACCTTCTCCAGCAGGTCATCCAGTCCCACGCCGGTCTTGGCCGAAACCTCCGCGGCCAGCACGTCGCCGCCGAACTCCTCGAGCACGACCTCCTGGCCCAGAAGCTCCTGTTTGACCTTGTCCACGTTGGCAGAGGGCAGGTCGATCTTGTTGACCGCCACGACGAGCGGCACACCGGCGTTCTTGGCGTGGCTGATCGCCTCGATGGTCTGGGGCATGACGGCATCGTCCGCGGCCACGACCAGGATCACCAGATCCGTGATGTCGGCTCCGCGGGCACGCATGGCCGTGAACGCCCGGTGCCCCGGCGTGTCCAGGAAAGTGATTCGCTTCCCGGCACCGACATTGACGCTGTAGGCGCCGATGTGCTGGGTAATGCCGCCGGACTCGCCCGCGATCACGTTGGCCTCGCGAATGTAATCGAGGAGGGAGGTCTTTCCGTGGTCCACGTGGCCCATCACCGTGACGACCGGCGCGCGCGGCGTGAGGTTTTCCTCGTCGCTGTCGTCGGGAATCGCGTCGGACAGATCGGCCTCGTAGCCCTGTTCCAGAATCGCCTCGTAGCCAGCCTCCTCGCAGATGAGCTCGATCTGATCGAAGTCCAGGCGCTGGTTGATGGTCACCATCAGCCCGAGGTTCTTGAACGCGAACGTGATGATCTGCTGTGCCGAAACGTCGATGAGATCCGCCAGCTCGGCGACGGTCAGGAACTCGTTTACCCGGACCGTAGTCTTCTCGGCCTGCTTCTCCAGCTCACGGCGCTCGCGCTCGACCTCCTGCTGCGTCGGCGCCGAGTCCCGTCGGCGCTTGCGCGTCTGCCCACCGTCGATCGAGGCCAGCGTCTTCTTGACGCTGTCTTTCACCGCCTGCTGGTCCACGCGACGCCGCTTCGACCGCTCCCGCGGGCTCTTGCGACGGCCATCGACCGTGTAGCCTTCCGCCTGAATGCGGACCGTACCGCCAGGGGCCGCCGACGCGGTCGGGGCGCTTGGCATATCTCGCCGCACCGGTTTCGGCTTGCGCTTCTTGCGTCGCTCCGGCGCCGCTTCGGGTGCGCTCTCCGCAGCCGCAACGGGCTCCTCGGCCTCTTCGGATGCAACCTCCGCCTCGTCGACGGCGGCGACCTCGTCCTCTTCCAGCGCGACCTCGTCGACTTCCTCGATCTCCGCCTCGGCCTCCAGGACCGCCTCTTCCTCGAGCCCTTCACCCGGCAGCTCTACCGCCTGTTCCGGCTCGGCCGCGGTCTCCGCCTCCACGTCCTCGAATTCGAGGTCCGCCTCGGCTTCCGCGAGCTCCTCTTCCTCAAGCTCGGCCTCCAGCTCGCCGCCAACCGCCGGCGCCGTTTCTACCTCCAGCTTCTCGTACTCCTCATACTCGTCCGCCACATCCGGAGCTGTCAGATCGCCAGCGGCCCCGACGGCCTCCAGCTCCTCTGTGTCGTCGAAGTCCTCCGTGGCGACCGCTTCCTCGATGCGCTGCGGCTCGCGTCTGCGCCGTCTCCGGCGCCGCGTCGATGCCGGACGGCTGGGTGCGTCTAGCTGGTCTGCACGTCGTTCCCTCTCCAGCCGCGCGTGCAGACGCGCGACCTGGCCTGGATCGACCGTCGACATGTGACTGCGCACCGGTACGTCCATCTCCCGAAGCATCTGGATGAGATGACTGGATTCAATACCCAGCTCCTCGGCTACTTCATAGACGCGAAACTTCGCCAACGAACCTCCTCCTGCGACCTTTTGAAGACCTCTGCTCATCCGCTGTCGACCGGCCGGAGCTCTCCAGAGCCCACTTCAACACCTTCGAGAACGGAGATGATTCGCAACCCCAGAGAGACATCGGTGACCCCCAACACGGCCACTCGCCCTCTCCCTACCGCTCTTCCAAGCGACTCCCGAGTGCCGCACTCAACCATCGGCACTCCGTCGCCCAGTCGTCCGGCCACCCGCCGCCGCGCGTTTTCCGAGGCATCTCGCGCTATCACGGCAACCGTCAGTCGGCGGGCTTTCCCCGCCTTGAGTACGGCCTCCGTTCCGATCGCCAGGCGACCCGCACGTCGGGCCAGTCCCAGAGTCTGAAGCGCCTTCCTCTCAATTCGCGGAACCGGATGTTGCTCGCTCACACGGCTTACGGCTACTCGCCTCCCTCCTTCTGACTCACGGGTGACTCCGCGCCCTCGGCATCGTCGCTTCCTTCATCGCTTGCGTCGCCCTCGGCCGCTCCGGCTGGAGCTCCCACGGCCACTGGATCCGCTTCTTCAGCCCGCTCCTCGTCATCCACCGACTGCGCTTCGTCGGCCTCGACGACGTTCAAGCCGGCTTCCGCAAGCTCCTGCTCGGCACCGGTCTCGGGCGCAACGACCGGCTCTTCTCCGCCTTCTTCCAGAACCGTGAGTTCGTCGATCAGCTCGTCGAGCAAATCGGCCTCTTCGGGTCCGATCCCGGGAACCTGGAGGAAGTCCTCGCGGTCCATGTCCAGCACGTTGAAGAACGTGCTGATTCCCGCCGCCTCCAGCGCCGCGAGCGTGGCCGGCGGAATTCCCGCCAGCTCCGAAAGCGGGAAGTCCACCACTTCGTACTCTTCCGTCCCACCGAACAGCGACGTTTCTGCGCCTCGCTCCATCCAGTCGCGGCTGGAATACAGGTCTATCTGCCACCCGATCAACTGCGATGCCAACCGCACGTTCTGGCCGTTGCGGCCGATGGCCAGCGACAGCTGATCCTCATCGACGATGGCCGTGATCACGTGACGGCTCTGATCGGAGATGACTTTGGCCACGCGCGCTGGCGCGAGCGCCCGACGCGCAAACACCTCGGGCTCCGGGTGCCAGGGGACGATGTCGATGCGCTCTCCGCTGAGCTCCGACACGACGGCCTGCACCCGGGATCCCTTCAGGCCGACGCACGCGCCGACCGGATCCACGGACTCGTCCCGGGAAGAAACCGCGATCTTTGTCCGCCCTCCAGCTTCCCGGACAATCTCCTTGATCTCCACGATGGCCTGGTAGATCTCGGGCACCTCCAGAGCGAACAGCGCGGCCACGAACTGCGGGTCCGCCCGCGACAGCACCAGGCGCGGCCCGCGCGGCGTCTCCTCCAGGACTTTCAGCACGGCACGGATCGGTTCGCCCTGCCGGAATCGCTCCCTGGGATTCTGCTCCCGCCACGGGATGATGGCCTCGGCCTCGCGTGCCCGGTTCAGCATCACGACGATCTTGCCCCGCTCCATGGCCTGGACTTCGCCGGACACGAGATCGCCCATTCTGTCCGCGAATTCCTCGCGAATCTTGTCGCGCTCACCCTCGCGGACTCGCTGGATAATCCTCTGCTTGGCGGCCATCACGGCACTGCGGCCGAACTCCCGGAAGTCGACTGGAATCTCCATCAGGTCGCCCACCTGGTAGTCAGCATCGTCCCATCGCGCCTGTTCCAGCGTCACCTCGCGCGCAGGGTCCTCGACCTTTTCGACGACCTCTTTGAGGACGACGATCTTGATGTCACCCTGGTCGGTCACCTCTATCTCGGCCTCCACCGGACCGCCGAATCGACGCGCCAACGCCGCCAGGATCCCCTCGCGAATCAGCTCGTGCAACTCGCCTTCCGACAACGACTTGTTCGCCGTCATCATGCGGAAAGCCTCAACAACCGGAATCTGATCAACCATGCTCTACGCCGTAGCCTTCTCGTCTCACTGTCGTGCTATCGCCGCCCGTCGTCCCAGCGGAACACGAGCCGCGCCTTCGCGATCGCTGCAAGCGGGATATCCAATCGTTCTCCAGCCACCTCCACCGTCACTGATCGTCCATCATCGGTCCGACCGAGGAGCACTCCCTCGATCCGCCGCCGTCCCTCGTGCAACGCCCCGGTTCCGCGCACCGACACGCTCTGCCCGGCGAACCGGTCATAGTCCCGCGGCTTCACCAGCGGTCGATCCACGCCCGGGGACGAGACCTCGACGATGAAGTCGTCGGGCGCCTCCGGGTGCGTCTCGAGCGTTTCGTTGACCGCTCGACTCACAGCCGCACAGTTCTCCACGGTGACCGAGGACCGGCCGGGCTCGCTGTCCGGTCGGTCTATCCGGATCCGGAACAAGGGCCTGCGCTTGCCGCCACCGCGCTCCACCGTAACGAGCTCGAACCCGAGCCCCTCCACGGACGCGGTAATGACCTCCGCCAGATCCCCCGTCTCCGCGCGTACCATCGAGACCTACCCCCAACAAAAAAGTGGGGCCGACTGAGCTTCCCCACTCCATAAAGCGATATCTCGAGGCCCGGCCGACCCGCACCGAGCGCCTGTTACATCCAGATCGTTATAATAAGGATGCCATGAGGCTTGAGCAACCTGACTCACGCCCCCGGATCGCCTTTATCCGGGTAGCCTTCCAGCGGGTGGCCTCCCAGCCAGCCAAGGTAGGCCGCCATTCGTCCAGCCGTGCCCTGACTACCCCGATGGGAATGGAATTGGTCCGACCGGCAGCGGGTACACCACGTGGAAACCGTCAGAGAAGCCTCGCGCACGCCCGCGCCCCGAGCCCGCTCCGCCAGCACCTCTCTCAGGTCCACGGTCCGGACATCGTGAGGGAGATTGAGCGCGGCGGCCACTTCCCCGCCCACCTCGTAGCACGTTCCGCAAATACCGGGGCCCAGGTGCACGTGCAGCGCGGCGGCACAGGCCCCGCACTCCGACTCCATCGCGGAGAGGCCCGCTTCGAGTATGCCGGCCGCCGCGCCGCGCCAACCGGCATGCAGGAGTCCGAGCGCGCCCGTGCCGGGGTCGACCAGATACACGGGGATACAGTCGGCCACGGTAACTGCCAGCAGGGGGTCGCTCCGGCTGGCGACCAACCCGTCCGCAGTCCCCGCCACACGCACCGTCGGCAGGGCCGGCAAACTCGTGCCACCCGACCCTGCCGGGGCCTCGGGATCGTGTGCAGCGTCCCCGGGCCCAACCGGGATGATCTCCTTGCCGTGTATCTGGCGGGCCACCACGACCCGCGGGAACCGCAGCCGTCGGCCCAGCCGCGCATAGGAACCGCGAAAGCCACCCGGCGACCTGTTCTCCGAGATTCCGAAATCGTGGCCTTCGACAGATCCCGTGACTCCGCACCGCAGACCCGGAAAACGATCCTGCCAATCGGCGTTCTCGAATACGGTGAGCCCGCTTGCCGAGCGCGGCGTCTCCTTCACGACGCGCGCTCCACCGGGCCGCGCGCCGTCGGGACCGGGCCGGTCAGCCTCCGCCACTGTCCTCGACTCGCTCGATGTCCGCGCCGAGTTCTCGCAGCCTGCCATCGATCTGCTCGTAGCCGCGCTCGATCTGTCGCGTGTTGTAGATCCGGCTCTCGCCGTGAGCCGCCAGGGCCGCGATCAGGAGCGCCATACCCGCCCTAATATCGGGGCTTTCCAGCCGTGCCCCACGCAGCCGGGCCGGACCCACGACCACCGCGCGGTGCGGGTCGCACAGGACGATGCGTCCGCCCATGGCGATCACCTTGTCCACGAAGAACATCCGGGATTCGAACATCTTCTCGTGAATCAGGACGGTCCCCCGGCACTGAGTTGCCGTAACGAGCGCAATGCTCGTGAGATCCGCCGGGAAGGCGGGCCACGGCCCGTCGTCGATCTTCGGGATCTGGTCGCCCACATCGCTCTCGACCTCTATCTCGAACCCGGCCTTCACCTCCAGAACGTCCTCGCGAAGCTCCATCTGGACGCCCAGCCGCTGGAAACCGACGCGCAGCGGGTGGAAGTCCACCTTCCGAACCTCGGCGATCTTCAGCTGGGAACCGGTCGAGGCGGCCAGACCGATCGCGCTGCCCACCTCGATGTGATCCGGCGCGATGCGGTGTGCCCCACCCGAGAGAGCCGCCACCCCCTCGATCTCGAGATCTCGCGCGCCGATGTTCTCGATGTTCGCGCCGAGCCCGTTGAGGAACCGGCACAGGTCCTGGACATGCGGCTCGGAGGCGGCATTGCGGAGGATAGTACGCCCCGACGCGGTGACGGCGGCGAGGATGGCGTTCTCGGTGGCCGTCACCGAGGGCTCATCGAGGAAGACGTCCGCTCCTTCCAGGGAACGCGCCCGGAGATAGTAGCTGTCGCCCACTTCCACGGTGGCACCCAGCGCGCGGAGGGCCAGAAAGTGTGTGTCCAGCCGTCGCCTGCCAATCACGTCGCCGCCTGGCGGCGGAAGGTCCACTGTGCCAAACCGCGCAAGCATGGGGCCTGCCAGCAGTACGGAAGCCCGGATTCGCCGGGCCGTCTCCCTATCCAGCTCTGGGGATGCGAGCCGGCTGGCATCCACCGTCACATCGTTCTTTGCCGTCCACTCTACACCCACCCCCATCTGCTCGAGCATTTCGAGGAGGGTATGCACGTCCTGGATATCCGGGACATTGCTCAGGCGCACGGGCCCCTCGGCCAGGAGGCAGCCTGTCAGGATCGGCAGCGCAGCGTTCTTGTTGCCGGCCGGAACGAACGTCCCGGACAGAGTCGTGGGACCGCGAATGCGATAATGGCTCATCGTGCTTCCGAGTCGCATGAGTCGTGGGCGCCGGGGAGCGAAGCTGCAGTCAAACTATCGGAGCCGGCTCGAGGCGAGCAACGCGGCCGTCCTGGTTGAGCACCTCCGGCAGGCGGCATATACTTTGCTCTTGAACCCCGGGGAAATCGCGCTGCGTACGGATATGGGAAGTGCCGCAGCGCTGCTCCCGGATCGGAGGCTCGGTGAATACGTACGAGACGTTCGTCGTCATCGGTATGGCCATGTGGCTCCTGGTGTCCGTGGGCCTGCTGGCATTCCTGGTGTATCTGGCGGTTCTGCTGCGCAAGGTGCGTCAGCCGTTGGAGCGGGTGGCCGCGGCGGCGCAGCACCTGGAGCACGACCTCCAGCCCCTGTTGCATAGCGTGGAGCGGTCCAGCGAGGACGTGCAGCACATCGTCTCCAGCCTGCGCAACGACGTCTCAGAGGTGGGACGGACCATGCGCAAGGCATCCGAATCCACGGGCGCCATGCTGGATCTCGTCGAGGAGCGGGTGGTGGACATGGCGGCTTTGATGGAGGTCGTGCAGGAGGAAGCCGAAGAGACCTTCTTCTCGACCGCGTCGCTGTTGCGCGGGCTGCGGGCCGGCAGGCGAGCCAGCAAGTCCGGTCCGGTGAAGCGCCTCATGCGCGGGTTGGGCCGGACCGGTTGACTCTCTCAAGGCTGGCGGCTGCCCTCCTGGCAGTCGCGCTCGCTGTCGCCTTGCTGCCCGAAGCCGCGTACGGCTGGGGCCCGGGCACGCACGTGTTTCTGGGCTCCGAGATTCTTCGCTCGCTGAACCTGGTCCCCCAGGCCGTCGCGAGCCTTCTGGCCGCCCACCCGATCGAGTTCCTGTACGGCAACCTCGCGGCCGACATTTCCATGGCCAAGAAGTACGCGCCCGTCGGACGCCACTGTCACCACTGGCACGTCGCCCGCGAGATCCATGAAGCGGCAGGCGGCGACTCGCCGCTGCAGGCCGCGACGATAGGATACCTCTGCCACCTGGCTGCCGACGTGACGGCACACAGCGTATTCGTGCCTCGCATGCTGCTCCTGGCTTCATCCACCCGGGCGCTGGGCCATTCGTACTGGGAGCACCGGATGGACGCGCACGTCGGCAGCGCCAATCTGTCGCTCGCCCGGCGCATCGTAACCGAATACGACCACTCCAGAGCCGATGCGCTGTTCGACCGGGTGCTGTCACATACGCTGTTCAGTTTTCGCACGAACCGGCGGATCTTTCGCGGCCTGATCCGCATTCAGGATTTTCAGCGCTGGCACAACATCTTCGATGCCGTGATCGACAACTCTCGCTGGGACCTGGAGCAGCAGGAGATAGACGGATACCTCAGTGCCAGCTTTGCCAACATCGTGGGCTTGCTGAACTTCGACGACAGCTCCGAGGCCGCGGGCCAGGACCCGATCGGAGATGAAGCGCTGGCGTTGTCGAAACGGCTGCGCAGAGAGATCCTCCGTCACGAGCTGACCACCGCCGCTCCGGAGCTTGAACGGGCGGCCGATGAGCACTTCACGGTTCCGCACCCTTCCAATCCTTCGTGGGAGCAGCGAGGCGGAACGTCCAATCTGGCGGAGCGGGCCATCGCCGCGGGTCTGGGCGACCCGGTCCGCGAGGCCCAGGCCAGCCGGTCCGCCATCGCCGGCTGATTGCCGGTAGCTCCTCCGGTCAGCCCGGTCTCAGGTCAGCGTACGCCAGCACGACCTTCTTCAGGCCCGCGCCGTCAAACTCGATCTCCGCCTTGGCCGATCTTCCGCTTCCGGTCAGCGTCACGATCGTTCCGACTCCGAACCGCGGGTGGATCACCCGGGACCCGGGCTCGAGATCGAGGGGAAGCTGGCTGTCCGAGTAGTCGTAGCGAGGACCGCTCGCTGGCGGTGCACCGGCAGCGCCGGGCCCCTGCCGCCACGCAAAGCTCTCGCCGGACCGAGTCTGCCCGGCGTCGAAAGCTCGCGTCCCGAACGGTCCGTCCCGCCGTCTGTCGATCCGCGGATCCCCCGTGCGCCTTTCACCGGGGCTTCCCCCTCCGAACCCACCGCCGATGCGCCGCTCCACCGGTTCCTCGGGCAGCTCGTCAAGGAAGCTGGACGAGCTGGACCGGCTCTCCATGCCGGCTCGCCAGCGGCGGTCCGCATAGGTGAGAAACAGCCTGTCCTGCGCCCGGGTCACACCCACGTAGAACAGCCTTCGCTCCTCCTGCAAGCCGTCGTCGGTCTCGCTTGCCCGGGAGAGCGGGAACAGGCCTTCCTCCAGTCCGGGCATGAACACCACGGGGAACTCCAGACCCTTGGCGTTGTGCAGGGTCATCAAAGTGACGGACTCGCCGTCGAAATCCACGTCGTCGATCTCGGACCGAAGCGACACCGATTGCAGATACAGCTCCAGGTCACTCGCCTCGGCGGCCGCATCGTCCACTTCCGACCTGTCGAACGCCGCAGCCGTGGCGAACAGCTCGCTCACGTTCTCCAGCCGCTCCGCGCCGTCCTCTTCCTCCTCCAGAGCAGAGGCCAGCCCGAAGCTCCGCACGCACTCTTCCATTACCGCATGCGCCGATGCATCGTCTTGCATCGCGCGGAGCGCATCGATCCTGGCCGCAAACTCGGTCAGGCCCCGAGTCGCCGCGGCGGGAATGGACTCCAGGTCCGCGGCGCGCCACGCCGCGTCCAGCAGGCTGCCATCCAGACCGCGCGCCTCATCCGCCAGACGGTCCAGCGACACCCGCCCGACACCCCGCCGCGGCCAGCCGACCGCGCGCAGAAACGCGGCGTCGTCGGTCGGATTGACGGCCAGCCGCAGATAGGCCAGGACGTCCTTGATCTCCCGACGCTCGTAGAACGGGACGCCACCGACAATCCGATACGGCAAGCCGTGCCGGCGAAACGCCTCCTCGAACGCCCGTGATTGGGCGTTGGTCCTGTAGAGGACCGCAAAACCCGCCAGGTCGAACCGACCTCGCAGCCCTTCCACCTGGCTGACCACCCAGGTGGCTTCGCGCCGCTCGTTAGCCGTTCGCAACACCAGAACCCGCTCGCCCTGTGGACGCTCGGTCCGCAGCCGCTTCGGCTTGCGATCCGCATTGCAGGCGATGACGGCATTGGCAACCTCCAGAATCGCCCCGCTGGAACGGTAGTTCTGCTCCAGGTTGACCACCCGGGCACCCGGGTAGTCCCGCTCGAAGTCGAGGATGTTTCGCAAGTCGGCGCCGCGCCACGCGTAGATGGACTGGTCGTCATCACCTACGACGCAGATGTTGCCGTGCTCGCTGGCCAGGGATTTCACAATCCGATATTGGGCGTGGTTCGTATCCTGGTATTCGTCCACGAGGACGTGGAGAAAGCGCGCAGCGTAACGCCGCCCTACCTCGCCGTCACCTTCCAGGAGCTTGACCGTCTCGAACAGCAGATCGTCAAAATCGTAGGCGTTCCGCCGGTACAGAGTCCGCTGGTAGATGGGATATACTTCGGCGACCGTGCGGGAGATCAAATCGTACGGTTCCGCCGTGTATTCCTCGGCCCCGACGCACGTGTTCTTCGCCCACGAGATGCGCGACCTGACGGCCTTGGGCGACCAGCGCTTTGGATCGTACCCGGCCTCCTCCAGCGCCTGCTTGACTACTCGCAGCGAATCGTCTTCGTCATAGATGGAAAACGCCCGGCTCCGGCCCAGGCGATCCGCCTCACGTCTCAGCAACCGCGCCGCGATGGAGTGAAAGGTACCGATCCACAACCCGCGAGTGCCGTGACCGATGAAACCCTCGATGCGCTCGCGCATCTCGCCGGCAGCCTTGTTGGTGAAAGTGACCGCCAGGATGCGGTCTGCAGGGACCGCGGCTTCCTGGATCAGGCGGGCAACGCGGGCGGTGAGCACACGCGTCTTGCCCGACCCGGCGCCTGCCAGGATGAGCAGCGGTCCTTCTCCGTGCGAGACGGCCGCCTGTTGTTCGGGATTCAGGGAGATGCCCAACCCGCTCCTCGTCTCAGACCGCAGAGGCTTCCGCCTGGGGATGGGCCATCGGCAGCTCCAGCCGGAAGTGCGCACCGGATTCCGAGTGCTCGAGCTGGATGGAACCGTCGTGCATCTCTTCTACAATGCGTCGGGTGAGCGACAACCCCACCCCCCAGCCGCGCTCCTTGGTGCTCACACCGATCTCGAAGATGGACTTCCGGACGGCCGGCGTAACTCCGGGACCGTCGTCGAAGGCGCGGAACACCACCCGGTCACCGGACAGCCCCACGTATTCCACTCCAATCACACCATCCTGACCGGCCAGCGCGTCGATCGAGTTCTTGATCAGGTTCTCGAAAGCCCACTCCAGCAGCGTCTCGTTGCCGAGCACGTGCGGGACCGTGGCCGGCACCTGGATGGAGAATCGAACGGCGCTTCCCAGAGTTGGTAAACGGGTGGAAAAATAGCGCCTGAGATTCTCGACGACGTGGCCGACCGAGACCGGCTCGAGAACCGGAGCACGGCCTATCAGCTCGAAGCGGCGCGACACCTTCAGCAGTCGCTCCACATCCGCCCCCATCTCTCGCACAAGATCCGGTTCTCCGGGGCTCTGCGCGCGATCGTCGGCATCCGTTTCCAGTGCCTCGAGCCAGCCGACAAGCGAGCTGAGCGGTGTACCCATCTGATGAGCGGACTCGCGGGCCATGGCGGACCAGATTCGCTCACGCTCGCTGCGGAATGACGTGAAGATCAGCCAGGCCCCGCCGACTACCACGACCAGCAGCGTCCCGGCCTGGAACAGCGGGATCCATCGCAACCGCCGCAGCATCGGAGGCTCTCCAAAGTGGACCTGGAGGTCCATGCTCTTGAGCTCCAGGGGCGGGGTCTCGCGGTCCAGCTCCGCCACGTACTCCTGCAGTCGAGCCATCTCCTCCGGATTATCGCGGCTGACTGCAAACGGAATGTTATTGAATGAATGCGGCACGCCAATCGTATCCGTGAGCACCACCGGAATCCCCAGCCTGGCCACTTCCGCAACCATCGTGGCCTGCGCTTCCGCCGTCAGCCGGATTTCCTCTTCGGAGTCCTGGGTGCCGGCGGTTTCAAAGATCAGCGCGTACAGACGACTGAAGACGGCGGCATCGGCGCGGAGCGTGGCCGCCAACTGCTGTGTGTACAGGATGACGGAGAGCAAAACGGCGGCGAAGATGACCGCCACTCCGATCGCGACGACGTTGCGGCTCACGGCAGCTCTTCGATGAAGTCAAAGCCCGTATATGGGTGCAGGGCGTCCGGAAGCCTGACCCCCTCGCCGGCTCGATAGCCGTTCTCGAGCAGCGCCACGATCACTCTTGCCAACGCCAGCGCGGAACCGTTCAGCGTATGCGCAAACTGCGGACTGGCACCTTTCTTCGGCCGGAACCGGATGCTGGCGCGTCGCGCTTGATAGTCCGTGTAGCAGGAGCAGCTCGACACCTCCAGCCACTCCTCCACGCCGGCCGACCACACCTCGAGATCATAGGTGATGGCATTCGCGAAGCCGAGGTCGCCCACGGGCAACAGCAGCCGCCGGTAGGGGAGCTCCAGCAGGTCGAGCACGCGCTCGGCGTGCGACGTGAGCTTCTCCAGCTCATCCGCGGAAGCCTCGGGGCGGCAAACCCGCACCAGCTCCACCTTGTCAAACTGGTGTACCCGCAGCAGGCCACGCGTGTCCCGGCCGGCTGCTCCCGCTTCCCTGCGGAAGCATGGAGTGTACGCCACGTAGGCCAGCGGCAGATTCTCACCATCCAGGATCTCGTCCCGGTGGATGTTGGTGAGCGGCACCTCCGCCGTTGGGACCAGAAACAGGTCGTCCAGATCCGTCCGGTACATGTCCTCTTCGTACTTCGGCAGGTGCCCGGTCGCCGTCATCGAATCCCGGTTGGCCAGGAACGGCGGGTCCACCTCCAGGTAGTCGTGCTCTTCCACGTGCAGGTCCAGCATGAACTGGATGAGGGCCCGATTGAGCTTCGCGCCGGCGCCGATCAGCATGGGGAACCCTGATCCCGTCAGCTTGGTCGCTCGGGCCAGATCGAGCAACGGGGCCGTCTCGGCGCCGAACCGGCTCCCCGTTCCCGTCCCGTACACTCCGACAACCTCGCCGATCTCCCAGTGTGGCCTGGACGGGGAGGCCGGCCGGTCGCCGCGTTCGTGCAGAACGATGCCGTCGCCCTCTTCTCCCGGAGGGACTCGCTCATCGGGGATGTTGGGGATTTCGAGCAGGGATTCGGCCAGCCGTCCTTCCACGTCGGACAGCTCCCGGTCCATCGCCTTGATCTTTCCAGCGATGTCCTGCATCTCGTCGATCAGCGAGGTGGCGTCCTGGCCGGTGCGCTTGCGCTCGCCGATCTCTTTGGATGCGCGGTTGCGCTCCGCCTTCAGAGTCTCGACTTCACCGATCAGCCGCCGCCGGGTCTCGTCAAGAGCCAGCGCCCGGTCCAGCAGATCCAGTAGCGCGGGATCGCCACGTCTGGCCAATCCGGCGCGCGCGACATCCGGTTCCCCACGCACCGCTCGAATGTCCAGCATCAGCCGTTCGCCCCTCTCTCAGGACCCGCGAGCGGATCATTGTTACCGCGGTGGTCGCGGTCAGAAATCGCCGTGCTGGCCCGGCTCGAGCACCCGGTCTTCGCAGTTCGGGTTTATGAGGTGCTTGAAGGTCATCTGGTTCGCAACCAGGTCTATGTCCAGAATCTCGATCTTTGCATAGTGACGACAGCGACCCGTGATGGCCGGATCCCGGTGGCTCACAACGGCGAACGCGTCGCCCACCTCAATGTCCAGCGCGGCGTCGTGCGTGTAGCCTTCCTCCGGTGCCTCGAGCAACCCCTCGAAGGAGCTGACTCTCGTCAGACCCGCCTCGGACGTCCGCGCTGCCACGGCCCCGAACACAGCCAGCTGGGGGACCCCGGCTTCCGTCGTGAGCAGCATGAAATCCCACTCGCCCGTCTGGTCGGTCCGGACTGTCCGCACTCGAACGACGTCGAACGCAGTGTAGTCATGAAGCCCGGCGACCCGGAAGTCCACGAGGATTTCCTCCTCCGGCTCATCCGGCACGGGCAACAGGAAGCCGGCGAATGGGTCGTCGCAACCACTCCAGATCATGATGGCCAGCAGCGCCGGCCCCACGCAGCGTCTCAGGGTCCTCGATGCGGTCCGATATCTCATGCGAATCTCATTCTGTTGTCTTGAAAAGTTGCCTGTCAATCTCAAGCCGTGTCAAGCAGTCTAAGTTGCTGCATCGCCTTGAATTTCGCGGCTTTCGTTGCTTGACGCTCCCGCGCACCCGGCCTAGCTTCTCCTCGATCCGCCGGCGGCGACGATCATACCGGGTACGACACGGTCCCTCCCTACTATTAGATTCGACATGCGTTTCTGGCTACCGGCCGGGTGGAGCGGACGATGACGAAGACAGTTGACGCCTACGCCGTCATCCTGGCCGGCGGCTCGGGAACTCGTTTCTGGCCCGCTTCTACACCGGACAGGCCCAAGCAGTTGCTTCCCCTGGCAGGCGACCGGCCGCTCGTCGTCCAGACGCTGGATCGAGCGACCGCGCTGGTGGGCCGGGAGCGCATCCGGCTCGTCGCCGGAGCCGATCTGACGCGACAGATTCGGCGCGAGGTCCCGTGGCTTACCGAAGGGCAGTGCCTGATCGAGCCGCAGGCACGCGGTACAGGCCCGGCGCTCGCCTGGGCTGCAAGTCAGCTGGTGGCTGTCGATCCGTCGGGTGTGATGATCTCCATGCACGCGGATCATCGGATCGAGCCACTGGACCATTTCACGGCCACGGTGGATGAGGCGGTCGAGTACGCTCGACTGGAACACCGCCTGGTGTGTATCGGGGCGGAGCCCGACCGGCCCGAAACGGGCTACGGGTACCTGAAGCTGGGCCGCGCGCAGCGGGGTGCGGTCTTCGACGTTGAGCGGTTTGTCGAGAAGCCTGATCCCGAGACTGCGGACCGGTACGTCGCATCGGGTCGCTACCTGTGGAACACCGGGATCTTCGTGTGGAGAGCCGCTGACTTGCTGGCGGAAATCGAACGCTCCACACCAGAAATCCGCGATGCGCTCCCCTGTTTGCGTGATGCGGATCCGGAAGCGTTCTTCTCGCAGGTCGAGCCCATCAGCGTCGATGTCGGCGTGATGGAGCGAGCGGAGAAGATCGGCGTGGTGAAGGCGCGTTTCCAGTGGGACGATGTCGGGGTCTGGGACTCCCTTTCGCGCACGCGACCGGTCGACGCCGATGGGAACGTCCATGTGGGGGACGCGCGTTTCGTGGACGCGGGCGACAACGTGGTGTGGACCGAGAGCCGGCGCGCCACGCTGTTCGGCGTGGACGAACTCATTATCGTGGAAAGCGGTGACGAGATCCTGGTGATGACACGCGACCGTGCAGCGCAGCTCAAGACGCTCCTCGAACGTCTGCGAAACCGATGAAGCTCTATCTGTTCGATGATCAGCCAGCCGACGCATGGACGCCGTTCGCCCTGTCCAGGCCCTGCTGCGAGCTCTTGTACGGGTGCTGGACCCTTCGCGAGCGGCTGGAATTCCTGGCCGGCGTTCGCACGTCCGGTATTCTCACCCGGCCCTGGCTGAGCGACTTTGCCGAGGTCGGCACGCCGCCCGTTGTCCGGCTCGCCGACATCGATCTGGAAGAGGACCGCCTGTTTCTCAGCGCGCGCGCCGTGCCCGATCTGGGGACGCATCCGGGCGCGGGAGAGGGTGGCTTCACAGCCGACGGTGCGGCCGCAAATGGTGTGAACCTGACCATGGC
This sequence comes from Gemmatimonadota bacterium, assembly GCA_039587395.1. Taxonomy (GTDB): domain Bacteria; phylum Gemmatimonadota; class Gemmatimonadetes; order Palauibacterales; family Palauibacteraceae; genus JBDHIQ01. Next base: position 7,219 of record JBDHIQ010000009.1, on the reverse strand, counting down.
GGGCCGACAGATTGGCTGTCTCCTGCCGGCCGCAGCCGCCAATCCCGATGCCGCGTGGTTCCAGAAGCCAGGGCCGCTGGGCAGTCTTCCGACCGTGGGCCTGACGGGGACCCTGCTCGAGCACCCCTGGGACCTGGTCGCCGGCAACCCCGAACAGCTTGCCGGGGATCTGGCCGACGCGGTTGACGGCCAGACGGGTCCGGCGGGCGCCGTGCCGAAGCTGCCGGCGAGTGTCTTCGTCATCGGCGAGCCACGCCTCCGACTGGACGCGGGCGTGACCATCGAGCCGGGGGTGGTCCTGGACACGCGCGAAGGTCCGATCTGGCTCTCCGAAGACGTGGAGGTGCGGGCAGGCGCCCGCCTGGCGGGTCCCCTGTACGCCGGTCCTGGCTCCCGGCTGCTGGGAGGATCGATCTCGTGCCTCAGCGCGGGACCGTGCAGCTACCTGCGCGGAGAGATCGAGGAGACGGTCGTCCTGGGCTACACCAACAAGGCCCACGATGGATTCCTGGGGCACGCCTACCTGGGCCGCTGGGTCAACCTCGGTGCGATGACCACGAACAGCGATCTCAAGAACAACTACGGGACCATTCGCGTCGGCCCGCTCAGCGGCGTCGTGGACACCGGTCTGGTCAAGCTGGGTTGTCTGTTGGGCGATCACGTGAAGACCGGTATTGGCGTGCTGCTGAATACGGGGACGGTGATCGGCGCCGGCTCCAATCTGTTCGGTTCGGAGATGCCGCCCAAGTGGGTGCCTCCATTCTCGTGGGGAAGCGGCGGCGCCCTGGCGACGTACCGGCGCGATGACTTCCTCGAGACCGCCACCCGGGTGCTGGGTCGCCGGAACCAGCCCGTCAATGCTGGAACGCAACGTTGGCTCGGGGCCGTGTGGGACCGGGCGAAGAGTGTGAAGTGAGGATCGCCTCCCTGGGGAGCGGCAGCCGGGGGAACTCATTCCTCGTCGAGTCGCAGGACACCCGGCTGCTGGTCGATGCCGGGTTCAGCGCCAGCCAGACAGCCGCACGGCTGGAAGCCCTGGACGTCGAGCCCGAGACCGTGGACGCGGTGGTCGTCACCCACGAACATCGTGATCACACGGCCGGAATCGGCGTAGCCGCCCGGCGCTGGGGCTGGCCGCTGCACATGACCCGGCGCACCGCCACCGCGTGTTCCGGCCTGCTACGCGGCGAAGAGGTCGTGCACCTGTTTGACGGCGGCGCGTCGTTCCCGGTTGGCTCTCTCACGGTGAAGCCATTCCTCACCTGCCATGATGCGGCAGAGCCCGTGGCGGTGACCGTGGTCGAGCCGTCGAGCCAATTGAAGATCGGCGTCGCCACCGACCTTGGACGGGCCACCGCGACGGTCCGGTCGGCGCTTCGGGGAGCGCACTTCCTGGTCCTGGAAGCCAATCACGACGAGCATCTGCTGCGGGCCGGACCCTATCCGTGGTCGTTGAAGCAACGGATCGGGGGAAGTCGTGGGCATCTGTCTAACCGGCTGGCGGCCGACCTGGCGGCGGAGCTGGTCCACCCGGACCTCACGGGGGTGCTGCTGGCACACTTGAGCGCGGAATGCAACGAGCCCCGGCTCGCCCTCGCGGAAGTAGGGGAGCGGCTGCAGGCGGTGGGCTTCGAGGGCGTCGTGGAGGTGGCCGAACAGGACAGGCCGAGCCGCTTCTTCGAGCTCGGCGAGTTGCTCTCCGACCTGGCAGACGGTCCTCAGCTGCGGCTGTTCGGCTGGCCCTAGGGAATACCGGGCGGCCGGGGTCTACAGTCCGAAGACGCGCAGCAGGTCGTTCCCGATCGCCCAGATCATGATCCCCATCACCACGACCATCCCGGCCGTGCTCCACCGCACCCGTTGCTCGATGCTCACGGCCTTCCCGCGCAGCGCTTCCACGACGATGAACACCATGTGTCCTCCGTCCAGCACGGGGATGGGCAGCAGATTCAGGACCGCCAGGTTAATGCTGATGATGGCCATGAACGACAGCAGCGACCAGAAACCGGTGCGCGCCGCCTCGCCGGAGATCTGCCCGATCATGATCGGACCGCCCAGCTCGCGCACGGAGGTCCGCCCCGTGACCAGGCGCTTCAGGAAGCGGAGAATGGCTTCGGTCCAGTAGACCGTGTCGTTCCACCCCTGCCGGACAGCCCCCGCGGCCCCCACCGTCCGGTAGGCCTCGTCTCCACCAATGGAGACACCCAGGCGGCCGACCGTGATCGTGTCCTTCTGGAACTCGCTGTACAGCCTGACCGGTGCGGGGGTGGCCCGGAAGACAATCCTCTCCCCCTCCCGTTCCACGACGACGTCGATCTCCTCTCCGGCCTGGCCTTCGGTCACCATGCTGACCTGGCCGGGATTGCGGACGGTGACCCCATCGATCGACAGAAACTTGTCGCCCAGCTCGAGGCCGATCTCAGCCGCCGGCGTGTCCGGCACGATGTCGACTATGATCGGTTCCTGGACCCCCATGCGGAGGGCCAGAACGCTGAACGCCAAAAAAGCGAACACCCAGTTCATGGTCACGCCGGCCAGAATCACGATCGAGCGAGCCCACAGCGGCTTGGCCTCGAAGTCTCTCTCGGACGGGGCCCTGGCCTCCGCGACGCCACCCTCCAGCTTTCCAGTCGCCTCTTCGTCCGCCATGCCCGCCATCTTCACGTAGCCGCCAAGCGGGAGCCAGGATATGACGTATTCCGTTTCGCCGCGACGGAATCCGACCATCTTGGGACCGAGGCCGATGGAGAACCGGGGGACTTCGATGTCGACCGCCTTGGCCGCCATGAAATGTCCGAGTTCGTGCACGAAGATCAGGACTCCGAGCACCACTACAGTCGCGAGGATCGTCAATACCACCTGGTTACCGCCCTTTGATAGCGATTATCGTGAGGCCAGAACCTTCTCACCCGCCGACGTACGGCATGTTCCGGCCCGTCCGTATGCCGATGGACTCCGTGGCGATGCGCCTGGCCTCTCGATCGACCGCCCACACCTCGTCGACGCCGCGCAGCGGATCGGATCCAAAATGCCCCAGCGTGTGCTCCACCACCTTCGGCATGGCCGTGAAGCCCAGCCGCTGGTGGAGGAACGCGTCCACCACCACCTCGTTGGCGGCGTTGAAGGCCACCGGCAGCGGGCCGCCGGCCTTCCCGGCTTCAACGCCAAGCCGGAACATCGGGAACGCATCGAGTCTGAGGTTCTCGAACACCAGCGGACTTGCCGCCACCGGATCGAACGGCGTGTGCCTGTCGAGCAGGCGAACCGGGTGTCCCAGCGCATAGAGGATGGGGATCTCCATGGTCGGATAGCCCAGCTGGGCCAGCGTGGAGCCATCGTGAAACTCGACCATCGAGTGCACCACGGAGCTGGGGTGCACCACCACATCGATCCGCTCAAACGGGGTCCCGAACAGATAGTGCCCCTCGATCACCTCCAGCGCCTTGTTCGCGAGGGTTGCCGAATCGATCGAGATCTTGGCGCCCATATCCCAGGTCGGATGCGCCAGCGCGTCCTCCGGGCGAATCCACTCGAAGTCTTCCAACGGCCAATCCCGGAACGGTCCTCCGGAGGCGGTCAGGATGAGGCGACTGACCGTGGCATCCCCGGCTCCGGCCAGACACTGGTGGACGGCGCTATGCTCGGAGTCGACCGGGATCAGTTCTCCGCCGCCCGCCCGCCAGGCCTCGAGAACGAGCTCGCCACCGGCCACCAGCGACTCCTTGTTGGCCAGCGCGAGCCGCTTTCCGGCGCGCAGAGCCTCCAGTGTCGTCTCCAGACCCGCGATTCCCACCAGCGCGTTGATGACCGTGTCTACTCCGGGCGCTGCGGCCGCCTCGGAGATCTTCTGCGACCCTGCCTGCCACTCGCCTCCCCAGCGGGGCGCAAAGGAGGCCGGTGGCTCGGCGCTGAGGATCACGAAGTCAGGGTTGAACTCCAGGGCCAGTTCGTCCAGCTCCCCCGCCCGCCTGTGCGCCGACAGAACCGCGACACGAAACCGCTCGGGATGGCGGCGAATCACGTTGAGGGCCGCCTGGCCGATGGAGCCCGTGGCGCCCAGCACGGCGACGTTGCACAGCACCGAGTCCGACACGCAGCGGCTCAGTGCAACAGCGTGAAGAACAGGTAGGCGCCCGGGAGCACCCACAGGATGGAGTCCAGGCGGTCCAGCATGCCGCCATGGCCGGGCAGGAGGTTGGAGGCGTCTTTCACACCGCACTCCCTCTTCATGGCAGACTCCACCAGGTCCCCGAAGATGGCCAGGCCCGAGACGACAAGGCCGAACAGGAGCGCCTCCCACAGCTGCAGCCCCCACCCGCTGGGGAGTACCCAGCGGGCATACAGGGCGGCGACGATCGGCGCGGCCAGCATGGCCGCCACCGCACCCTCTACCGTTTTGTTCGGACTCACATCCGGCGACATCTTGTGACGCCCGAAGGCCCGCCCGCCAAAGTAAGCCGCGGTATCGGCCAGCCAGGTGACGACGACCGGGTAGAAGAAGAACAGCGTCCACGCCAGCCGTTCCAGCGTGGGCCCGTCCGACGTAGGAAGTGTGGCGAACACCCAGCCTTCCCTTAGCGTCACGCCGAAGCTCAGGAGGCCTCCAATGTACAGCGCCCCGAAAGACGTCAGCGCAGCGGCCGTGATGGGGCCCTTGGCTGTCGGCACCAGGGCCACGCCGGCCAAGCTGTATCCCATGAGGAGCAGCGCGCCGAGCGTTCCCCCACCGGCGAACCCGTACAGGTAGACGACGGGAGGGAACAGAAACGCCCCCAGGCTTCCGAGCTCGATGAACGTGCGCTGGCCTTTGGCGCGGAACATCGCACCGAACTCCCACACGCCCACGGCCGCTACCAGCCCGAGGCCCACGGCGAACACCAGGCCGCCTGCAAACACGACCACGCCGCACAACGGCACGCCGACTCCTGCGACCGCGAATCTTCGTCGAAGATTGCTCATCACGTCCCGCTCCTTACTCTGCCGAATCGTCGGTCTCTGCCGCGGTACTCCAGGAGTGCTGCAAACAGGTGCTCGCGCTTGAAGTCAGGCCACAGGACGGGGGTCACGAAGATCTCCGCGTAGGCTATCTGCCAGAGCAGGAAATTGGAGATCCGCTGCTCCCCGGATGTCCGGATCAGCAGGTCCGGGTCCGGCCAAGCCCTGGTAAGAAGCTCCGCGGCCAGCCTGTCCTCCGTGATCTCCTCCGGGGAGAGCGCCCCGTCTCTGCACTGCGTCGCCAGGGCTCGACAGGCCTCGACGATCTCGGACCGAGAACTCGCCAAACACGCTCACGCGGATGCGAGACCGGATCAGCTCTTCCTTCTCCCTGGCGATGTACTCCTCCAGGAGGCCCATCAGGGCCGCCACTTCGGCTTTCGGGCGGGCCCAGTTCTCCTTGGAAAACGCGTACAGAGTCAGGTGCTGGACGCGCGCCGCGGCCGCACCCTCGATCACCTCCCTGACCGAGCTCATGCCCGCCCGGTGGCCCTCCCAGCGCGGGAGTCCCCGCTGCCGAGCCCAGCGACCGTTGCCATCCATGATGACCGCGACATGGGCCGGAACGGGACCTTCGTGTATCTGTTCGAGGAGCGCCGCGGCGTCCTGGCCTGCCGGCTGCTCAGACGTGGGCTGGATCATGCCCCTCATTGTGCGGCACCCACCGGGGAGTGTCAAAGCGCTCTGCAGCCATCAGGTTGGCGGCTTGCGCGAGGCGGCGTAGCGGCGCAACGCCGGCTCCCCTCCCCTGAAGCTGTAGGCCTCGTACCCCGCCTCTTGCATCTGTTCGGCCAGGAATGCGGTCCGGATACCCTCGGCGCACACCAGGACATAGGTGCGATCCTTCTCCAGGGAACGGAAGCTGCGCTCCAGGTCCACCAGGTCACGGCGGATGGCTTCCGGCCAGTGCCACGCCCGGAAGGCCGACGCGTCCCGCGTGTCGATGATCTCGACGTCCTGGCCGATGGCTGACACGAACAGATTCGCGCCCACGATGTCCTGCATGCTCATGGAGCGCAGGTTCAGAACCTCGGTACTCCTCAACGCCTTATCGAGCGCCCGCGTGCCCACGGCCTCCTCCTGGAGTCGCGCTTCTTCTGGGCTGGAGGCAATCACGGGCTTGTCCGGCGCCACGCTGCAGTACTCTCTCACGCGCGCGCACAACTCGTACGTCCCTATCTCCCGCGTACGATCCACGATCTCTTCCTTGTGGAATCCGAGCAGCGGCCGGAACACCGGGAAGTCCGCCGCATCGTCTATGGCGCGCAGGTTCTTCAGGGTCTGCGAGGACACCTGACCCACGGACTCGCCCGTCACCAGGGCGTCGGCTCCGGTCCGCCGTGCGATCTCGGAGCCGGCCCGGTACATGAGGCGTTTCAGGACTACCTGCAGGTAGGCCGGCTTGGAATGTTGCCGCATCTCTTCGACCACGTCGGCGAATTCGACCACGTGCAGGCGGGGATACGTGCCGTAGCTCCAGCGATCGGCGAGCAGCTTGGTCACCTCGACGACCATTCGCTTGTAGGCCGCACCGCCCAGGTTGCAGAACACGTAGTCCAGAGCCACGCCTCGCCGCAGCACCATCCAGGCGGCCACGGCCGAGTCAAAGCCTCCCGAAATGAGCGCCAGCGCCTTCCCCTGAACCCCCAGCGGCAGGCCGCCCTGACCCGGCATGCGCTCCCCGTAGAAGTACGCCCGCTCGCCTCTGACCTCGACACGCGCGACAACGTCCGGTCGGCCAAGATCGACGGTGGCACCGGGATTGAGAGCCGTGCCGAGATCTCGCATCACATCCGCGGAGTTGAAGTCATGCGAGCCGTGACGGCGAGCGCGAACGGCGAATCGTCTGCCTTTGACCTGCTCGCCAAACAGATCGGTCCCGAGGCTCACGATGCGCTCCAGCTCCGCCTCGCAGGAGGCCAGCAGAGGAGAGAAAGAGGATACTCCAAACACGCGGGACAGCGGACCGAACACTCTCTCATTCGGAGCGCTCACGTAGAACCGGCTCCAGGTGTCCTCGGTAGTCGCGTCCACGCCCTCGCTGTCAAACGCGTCCTGCAGATTCCCGACAAGACGCTTCTGAAAACGGGCCCGGGTGCGCCGCGACTTGATCGAGATCTCCCCCGACAGACGGACCAGGGCACGCACGCGCCGGGAGTCGAGCGCGTCGTCTCCCGTGGCTGCAGGCGTCGTGCCGGCTTCGACTGTCTTCTTCGCGTTCATC
>JBDHIQ010000112.1:0-8642 GCA_039587395.1 Gemmatimonadota bacterium | reverse complement strand
ACCTACACTCTCTCGTTCGGGCGATTCGCCACGTCGTTGGACGTGTGGGAGTGGATCACGTGGCCCTCGGCTCGGATTTCGACGGTGCGGTTCCGAGTCTGTTCGACGCCTCTGCGCTCGCTATGATCACAGAGGCCCTGCTTGAAGAGGGATTCTCACCCGTGGAGATTCGGCAGATAATGGGGGAAAACGTAGTCCGCGTCCTGATGAATATCCTGCCGGCGGGCAGCGACTACGGTGGGCACGTGTGAGCGGCGAAACGCATCGCTTCTCAGCTGACATCTATCGCGTCAACGAGAACCCTTGCCTGGACGTTCCCACGGCAGTGAGCACCGCTCTCAGCCACAGGCGCTATATCCCGGTCGTCGGGACGCTAAACGATCAACCCCTCAAAGCCACTCTCGTACCGGACGGAGTGGGGGGGCATCGCCTTCTGGTGAATAACCCGATGCGGTTTCGCGCCCAAGTCGGGGTGGGCGACGCCGTCGAATTGGAGCTCCGTCTGGATAAGAACCCCCTGGACATCCCGGTTCCACCGGATCTTCATGATTCCCTTCGACTCTGGCACCTCCTGGAGGCTTGGGAGGAGCTCTCTCCAGCGCTTCGCAAGCAGATCCTCCTCCATGTCCGGAACGCAAGAACGCCGCGTCAGCGCGGTAGCCGCGTGTCCAACGCCGTTTGGGCCGCTGAGCGGGGGCTGCGTGGGGCCAGACCCAACTCGAGAGCCGAGAGTGTGAAAGTTGTTCTCGGCAGTACTCTCTCTAGTCTTGGCTGTGTCGCGATCGCCCTCGTTCTCTGGGCTCTGGTCGTCGTGGCGCTCGTCCTCGTGCTCGGCCTTTCCTCCGTTGTCCTCGGGACTCAGCGATATGCGCGGGACGAGCTGACTGAATTCCTCGCCGGAGCGCTGCGGATGGGTGGCATCGCTGCCATGATTATGGCACCAATCTTTGCACTGATGGCAACCATCGGTGCGACTAGTGAGAGCAAAGACGTAAGGCGTAGGCTCTTTATCCACCGCGAGATTCACCAGGGAGCCGGCTACCCGCCGCGGGGCCGCTTCATCCGGTCCCAGATGCACGAAAGCCTGCATGGTTGAGGGCTTTCTGCCAGTCGGGGCGGCGAGATTCGAACTCGCGACCTCCTGCCGTCGAGCCGCAGGCGAGACACTGAGTCAGGCGTAGCCTGCGAAGAACCCCATTCGCCCGGTATAGGGCCCGTACACTTCAACACACTTCAGTACAGGCCAAATCCTGGGTTTTGAGTTCAATACGCTTCAGCACACTCCCCCACACTTTGTTACAGCTACCGTGACAGTTGGTCTGGTTCGGTCCCAGCACAGGAGCAAGACACTTCGGGCTTGCGTGACGAGCAGTGAAGAAACCCACCTTGCTTGCCCCGAGATAGCCCAACATTCAAACTTGGATATCCCATCAGTACCGGGACGTGCTTGCATCAGGAGGCCAACAGTATGGTGGACGAGCCGGATCGCCTGCAGGCGACCCTGTCCGATCTGTGCGCCGTCGAGTGGCAGGCCGCGTGGCATGGCCACCGGGCTCCCGACCACCGATCTCAAGCACAAGCAGCCTGTTTCGATCACCCTTTTCCTGACCGAGTTGTAAGCCCGTATGACACCTCGATAAGGGAGTAGCCCGGCCTGGAGCAGCGAGCAGCCAAGGCGTAGAGAGGAGACCGAAGATGCGACGATTCTCCATCTGTCTGTGCTTGTTCGTCCTCACCTCCTCCCGTCTGGCCGCCCAAGACGTCTCAGGCAGTCTGCTGGGTCGCGTGGCTGACACGGACGGCCAGCCACTGGACGGTGTCGCGGTTTCGATCTCGGGGCCAAACCCGCCCACCGCACGGACAACGCTGACGGATGAACGTGGCAACTTCCGGTTCGTCGGCCTGTCCGTTGGCTCGTTTACGGTGCGCATCGAGCGCATAGGGTATCGCACAGTCATCCACGAGGAAGTGGCGATTCGGCTTGGACGGGTGACCTCTCTCGCAACAACACGGCTAGAGGTGGAAGCTGTGGCCGTGGAGCCGCTCGTCGTGCGTGGGGCGGCGCTGGCGATCGACCCCACGAAGACAACACTTGGCGCGAATATAGAGGCCCGGGTCTTCGAGCAGCTGCCCACAGAGCGGGACTACAAGTCGATCATCCAACTGCTCCCGCAGGCGAACGCCAGCTTCCTGGGCGACCCGGTGAACGTGGGCGGCAGTACCGGCCTCGAGAACATGTACTACATCGACGGCGTCAACGTGACGGACGTCTATCGGGGGCGAACAGGGACCGACCTGCCGTACAACTTCGTCCAGGCCATCGAGCTCAAGCAGGGAGGCTACCAGGCCGAACACGGCCAGGCCCTAGGAGGGCTCATTAACGTGGTGACCTACTCCGGCACCAACGAGTTTCAGGTAAACGGCTTCGGCTACCTGTCCGGCAGCGGCCTTGCCGCGGATCCCAAGCCCATTCCGGACCGACTGGACGTCGATGCGTTCTCGAGCTACGACCTGGGCGTGAGCGCCGCCGGCCCGATCGTGCGTGACAGGCTGTGGTTCTACGGCGCGTACAACCCCAGCTTCGTGCGCCAGGACATCACGCTTCCCGGCTACGGGGTCCAGGACGGAACCGTGACGAAACACATGTTCGCCGGGAAAGTGACCTGGCAGGCGAGCGATGCCACAGACTTAGAGCTCTCGGTGTTTGGAGACCCAACGACGATCGATGCTGTCGACCTGCCGGGGGCGACGCTGGCCAACCCCGATCCCGTCCTTCGAACTCAGCGAGAGGGAGGGGTCAATGCGTCGCTCATAGCACAATCTCGAATAGGCCAATCGGTCGTCCTGGATGGTCTTCTTGCACGGCATCAGCGGAGCGAGGAGAGTCGGGGTGCCACGGAACGCGGGGTGACGGAAGCTCTGTTTCGGGACTTCACTGATCCCGGTGGACTGGTGTGGTCCGACGGTTACTGGCAGGACAACGCGTTCAACAGCTCAAGGACAACGGCGAAGGTGACGGGCACGTTCTTCCTGGGCGCTCACACCGTCAAGACAGGAGTGCAGTACGAAGAAAGCGTCCTGGACGCCGAGGCGACGTGGGAGGCCATAGACAAGGACATAGACAGGGACGGCGATGACATCTACGTCGCCAGCAGTTATCTGCAGGATGTCAGGGTGCGGAATCGCATGCCGAGTGCGTTCCTGCAGGATTCCTGGCAGATCACTGATCGGTTTCTTCTGAACGCAGGGCTCCGCTGGGACGGGCAGTATCTGATCGGCGAGGACGGCAGCGTGGTGTTGCCCATTTCGGATCAATGGCAGCCGCGGTTGGGCTTCACGTTCCAGCCAGGGGAGCCGGGCAGGCAGAAGATCTTCGGCTCCTTCGCGCGCTTCCACCAATCGATGGCGCTGCTCTTCACGTCGGCGTTCCAGGCCGGTACCGGGTTCAACCTCAAGTACTACAGCGTGGATCCGCGACAGTCCCCCGAGGCGGTGGATTCGGTTCAGGTCTTCCTGGATCCGGACAGCCCTTTGCTGCCGAGACTCGAGGATGTCAAGGGCGAGCATCTGGACGAGTTTGTCCTCGGTTATGAGCGGCTACTCGGCGAAACGGTCAGGATCGGGGTCAAGGGTGTTCATCGAGTGCTGCGCGCTAACATCGAGACGATGTTCAACCCGGAGGAACAGGGAGTCGGCGGCAATCGAGGAAGAGGAGACCTGGATCACGTTCCGGAGCCGCAGCGGACGTATTCGGCGCTCGAACTCACCGCCCAACACGACGGACCCAGGACGACCGCGCTCGTCTCCTACGTGCTGTCCCGTAGCCACGGCGACTATGCGGGACTCTTCGCATCCGAGTCCGGTGGGCTGGAGGGCGGGAGCACGGGGCCAAATAACAACCAGACTCTCTACTGGCCGGCGCAAACAGTCAACAACAAGGGGCTGCTCCCCAACGATCGGACCCACGTATTCAAGCTGTCGGGTGCCTATCGCTTCGACTTCGGTTTGACAGCTTCGACGTTCTTCGCCTGGTTGAGCGGTACGCCGCTCAACGACTTCGGGTGGGTACCGGGACCATTCTGGACGCCGCTGTTCCTGGCGGAACGCGGCACGGCGGGTCGGACTCCCACTGTGTGGGACCTCAACTTCCGCTTCATCTACGATCCGCCCATCAGAGGGTTTGCCGGCCGACTGGTCCTCGACCTTCTGCACATCGGGAATCCCCAGGAGATTGTCAACATCGACCAGCAGCGGTTCAACGGCGCTGCCGCATCTCCTCTGGCTTCGTACGAGGAACTGGTCGCCGCCCAGACGGCTCCGAACGCCAGATTCCAGCAGCCGACCGCCTTCCAGCCGCCGTTTACCGTGCGCCTGGGCCTGGAGATCGGGTTCGGGGGCCAGCCATAGTCTCCTGAGCCGCCCCGGGAGCGTTGCTGGCTGACGCTCTGAAACCTCATTAGACTTCCCGGCAGAATCAGTGCGCGGGAGGTCGGGCTGGTGACTCTCTTCGAAAAGCTCTCGGAAGCACTGTCGGACCGATACGAGATCGAGCGCGAACTCGGTCGGGGCGGCATGGCCACCGTGTACCTGGCGACCGACCGCAGGCACGAGCGCCAGGTGGCGATTAAGGTCCCCGACCCGGAACTCGCCTCTGAGGTCACCGCCCAGCGGTTCGCCCGCGAGATCGACATCGCCGCCCACCTGAATCACCCCCACATCCTCGCACTCTATGACTCCGGCCAGATCGAAGGTCTCCTCTATTATGTGATGCCGTACGTGGAGGGCGAGTCGCTGCGCGAACGACTCGACCGCGAGAGACACCTCCCCCTCGAGGATGCCGTCCGGATCACCACCGAGGTTGCCGAGGCGTTGGACTATGCGCACGAGCGCGGAGTCGTACACCGGGACATCAAGCCGGACAACATCCTGCTTACCGCGGGCGGGGCCGTGGTCTCGGACTTCGGGATTGCACGCGCCCTGGAAGAGGCCGGTGGCGAGAGGCTGACGAAGACCGGGATCGCCGTGGGAAGCCCCTCTTACATGAGCCCCGAGCAGGGCGACGCGACGCGACCCGTCGACGGGCGCGCGGACCAGTATAGCCTGGCCTGCGTGCTGTACGAGATGCTGGCGGGAGAACCGCCGTTCACCGGTCCGAGTTCGGTCGTTGTGTTGGCGAGACACGCACGCGACCCAATTCCTCCGCTTCGCTCGGCGCGGCCAACCGTCGCAATGGCCCTGGAAACGGCGGTGCTCCGTGCCCTGGCCAAGGTCCCTGCGGACCGCTTCGCGACGACGGGAGAGTTCGCCAAAGCGCTCTCGGCCGCGGAGGCCCGATTGCCCGAAGCTGCTGCCTACGGAACGCCGGCGCGAGGAACTACGGCACGGGAAACTCCAGAGTCGGCGTCGGGTCGCCGCCCGATCGTCGTCGTAGGGCTAGCGGTGGTGGTGATTTCGGCCATTGCGTTCGGAGTCCTCTCTACGGTCGGGAATGACGCCCCTGGGCTCTCGGAACCCGCTTCGACCGAAGGGCTCGACCGAGGACTTATCGCGGTACTGCCCTTCTCGGATCAGACGGGAGACCTGGACCTGGTGCCACTTTCCAGGCTACCCGCCAGCGAAGTGGCGGCGGGAGCGGCAGCCGTTGACTGGCTGGACGCTGTGCCCTCCAGTCGCGTCGACGCGCTGCTAGCGGAGACTGATTCATCCGGCATCGACGTCTCTGAGATCGGTGTATCCCTGGGCTCCCTATGGGTGTTGACCGGGAGAGTCTACACCCGGGACAACCTCGTGCGATTCGAGGCTGAGCTGATTAACGCACCAAGTGGCACAGTCACGCCATTCGGCACTGAGTGGCCAGCCATCGAAGCGGACAGCGCGGCACACGATGTCGCCCAGCAAGTCCTGGGATATCTCGCGGCCGAGATTCACCAGGCCGAGTACGAGATCGAGACAGCTCCCCGTAACCTGGCCGCCTTTCATGCATTCGAGGATGGAATCCGGGTTTTCTACGGTGACTACGATATGCCAGCCGCCGGCGGACATTTCCGGAGATCGCTCGAGGCGGACTCGATGTTCCTTGATGCCGCCATGTGGCTGGGACTGGTCGCCCACAACATGTCACAGTTCGATCGCGCGGACTCGATCCACTCAGAGGTGGACCGCTTTCGAGACCGACTGGACACGTATGGCCGGGTCAAACTCGACTATCGGCTGGCCAGGACGCCTTCCTCCAAGCTTCGAGAAGCCCTCAGACTGGTCAGCCTGGAGCCGACTCGAATAAACATCTACAACGCGGCGGTCGCTGCCCTCGCGCTCAATCGACCGGGTCAAGCAGTCAGCTTGCTGTCGGGGGAGTACTTCGACGCGGCATCTTGGGGAGCCGCCTATTTGGTCAAAACCATGGCACTCCATCTGCTGAGCCGACATGAGGAAGAGCTGGCTCTGGCCATGGCGGGACGGGCCAGTCAGACGGACTCTCTTGCCGAGGCGTGGATGCATGGGCGCGTCCTCGTAGCGCTTTCGGCGTTCGGTGACATTACCGCCATAGCTGATGAGCTGGACGAGAGCATCCGCTTTGCGCCGGATGTCACGCCGCCACCGTGCAATCTCTGGGAAGCAGGCCTGGAGCTAAGGGCTCACGGAAATCCCGCGGAGGCCGATCGCGCATTCTCAGCGGCAATCGGCTGGCTACGGACGAACTCACCGGACAACGTCAAACTCTGGTGTGACCTGGAGGACTCGGCCGAAACTGCGTATGCCAGAGTTCTGTACGATGCGGGGCAGTGGGCAGAAGCGCGTCAGCACCTGGACAGAATCCCGGAAACATCTCCGACTCATTTCTGGGCGAGGGCGACCAGCGGAAAAGCAGCGTTCAAGCTGGGCGATCCAGCTATGGCTGAACGCGTCTACGCCGAGTTGCGGGTGCAGCTAGAGGGCATACGCACGGCTGATGAACGGTATCACCTGGCATCGCTGGCGGCCGTGCTCGGCAGGCACGAAGAGGCATTTGACCTTCTGGTAGAAGCGGCTGGGCACCATCCGCGTCCTCCTAGCCGAATCTGGTCCATCCAGTATGAACTCCACCGCGACATCGATTTCGAGGAGCTGCGCGATACGGAGCCGTTCGTTGAGTTTCTCAAACCTGATGACACGGCGACGACCGCCGAAGAGGGCAGCTAGCCGTCGTTGGGGGATCTCGAACTGGTCCCTGCTGAACGGGAATCCGACGCAACCCTGTTACAGCCACGGTGACAGTTGGCCCCCAGATGCACGAAAGCCCGCATGGTTGCGGGCTTTCTGCCAGTCGGGGCGGCGAGATTCGAACTCGCGACCTCCTGAACCCCATTCAGGCGCGCTACCGGGCTGCGCCACGCCCCGAACTACCTGCTTCTCCAGCTGCACCCAGCGTTGAACCGCCTGGCGCGAACAACGAGCCTGCCAACCCGCGGGAGAGTCGGGGCGCCCGGATTTGAACCGGGGACCTCTGCGTCCCGAACGCAGCGCTCTACCGGACTGAGCCACGCCCCGAATTGTGCAAGCGGGAGACCGGGTTCGAACCGGCGACCTCAACCTTGGCAAGGTTGCGCTCTACCAGCTGAGCTACTCCCGCGTACCACCAGAGCCACCGGTCGGATTTGAACCGACGACCGCTCGATTACGAATCGAGTGCTCTACCCCTGAGCTACGGTGGCGAGCCGTTAAGTGGAGCCGGCGGGACTCGAACCCGCGACCTCTTGAGTGCGATTCAAGCGCTCTCCCAGACTGAGCTACGGCCCCACAAGCAAAGAAAGGCCCTTTCGGGCCAGGAAACGGGGCTGACGGGATTCGAACCCGCGACCTCCGGTGTGACAGACCGGCACTCTAACCAGGCTGAGCTACAGCCCCGTAGCTTCTTTGTCCTACTCTCTACTCCCCAGTGGGCATTGTGGCCCAATGGGGCCTACTGGACTCGAACCAGTGACCTCTACGATGTCAACGTAGCGCTCTAGCCATCTGAGCTAAGGCCCCCAGAGACACAGACGAGCGGGACCTTTCGGCTCCCGCTCGAAGCGGGCATAAGCTAGCCGAAGCGACGGATAAGGGCAACCCGTTTCCCGGCTGCGGGCGTTGTGCCCTGGCGTCACGTGAGCGCTGCGATCACGCGTTCCTGCTCGGCCTCGGTGAGCCCCGCAAACACCGGGAGGCTCAGCACTTCGGCCGACGCCTTCTCGGACTCCGGCATATCGCCCGGGGCGTACCCGAGGAAGTCCAGCGCCGCCTGCAGGTGCAGGGGAACCGGGTAGTAGATTGCGAAGCCTATTTCCTGGCTCCGCAGCGTCTCCGTCACCTGGTCCCGCTCGTTGCACCGAACGGTATACTGATGATAAACGTGGTGGTTCCCTTCCCCGACCACGGGGATCACGATCCCGGAGGCCTCCGCCAGTGCTTCATCGTATCGCGCGGCGTGCTTTCGCCTGAGATCGTTCCACGCGTCCAGCCTGCCCAGCTTGGCGTGCAGCACCGCCGCCTGGACGGAGTCCAAGCGGCTGTTGTGTCCGATGTCCGGGTGGACGTACGGCGTGCCATCGCCGCCGTGCGTGCGCTCCAGCCGGAGCCGCCGCGCCAGCTCGGCGTCGTCCGTGACGGCCAGCCCGCCGTCTCCC
>JBDHIQ010000298.1:0-2679 GCA_039587395.1 Gemmatimonadota bacterium | reverse complement strand
CCGTAGTAGCGCTGGTACATCCCGATCCTCTGGCGAGTCATCGGGTGGCTGGCCGCCATCGCATCGGCTTCGAGCGGGTGGAAACCCACCCCTGTGGCGCCGGCTACGTCGGCCAGCACGTCGGCCGGAGCCGCGGCCGGGACGATGAAGTCACCGGGGTGGAGTCCCGCTCTGCCGGTCACGTCCACGGGCTGGTTCACTCGTCGCACCTCGATTCCGGCGTCAAACAGCTGGTTCAGAGCGTGGAAGCTGTCGTTATACCTGCCACTGAACACATAGCCGTGAGCGCCGGCAGTCGGCGCATTCGCGCCTGGTTCGGCTGCCCCGGGCATGTCGAGAGACGTGACCACGGACAGATCCGTCTCGACCATCCTGTCCACCTCATCGACCCGGACTCCCATGAACTCGGCCATGTTGTCCGTGGACATGTCGTACGGACGGATCGGATTGCCGTCATCGTCGCGCGTGTACGAGTTGTCCGGATAGAACGTCCGTCCGAGCAGCCAGCGGGTGACGCCCATCTTTGGCTGTGCTATATCCACGACGTAGGTGCCGGCCCCGTATACCCGCCCGTCGTGCGTAAATTCACCGGCCGCTACCTGCACCTCGATTCCCTGCCCGAGGAGCTTGTCGATCATCTTCCGGGAGGTGAGCGGATCGTGCTGCTCTTCCGGGATGATGAACGCCCGCGGCGTCATTTCGGCCCCGCGTTCCGTCTGGCGCATGGCCTTGAGGTAGGCGTTCCGAAGTACCGTCTCCCGGTTGCGGGCCGCGATATCCAGCGCCGCGATCGCCGAGATCTTCTGCCGGTCCACGATGTCCCTCACCCGCCACCAGCCGCCGGGCCACGGGTTGGGGTGCGTGGTCTGCGCCTCGTACTCCGGCATTCCGCGCCTGGAGCCGCTCAGCTGGTCCGGGTGGAGAAACAGCGGGGTGGCCAGCCGGGCGCTGGCCGATTCCGTGAGCATCCCCGAGATGTTGTGGAACGGGGTGATCCAGTGGAATCCGAAGTGGCCCCAGCCGGAGTAAATGGCCGCGTTCACCACGCCGGACATCCCGGCTTCTTCCTCCTTGTACGCCATGTGGGCGCCGTACCAGCTCATCTCCCGCCAGACCAGCGGATCCGCATGCGGGCGGATTGGCTCGGCGTACGGAGGGACGTAGATGCGGGCGCCGTACGCTCCCATCTGGTGGTGATCGATGAAGGCCTGCGGAACCCAGTCGCGGAAGATGAGCTTGGCCCCGTACTGTGACTCGACCGTGTTCGTCATGAAGGCGTCGCGGTTGTTGTCGTGGCCGATGTACTTGTGGTACAGCCATGGCATGCTCGCGCCTTCGTACTCTGTCCCGACGGTCTGGTTGTACCAGTCGGTGATCATGATCTCGCCGTCCGGATTGAAGCATGGGATCATGATCGCGATGGTGTTGTCCAGGATCCGGAGAATGTCCTCATCGTTGCGGGTCAGCAGGTCGTACGTCAGCTCGGCCAATGCAGACCCATCGATTGGGTCACCACGGCCTTGCCATCGTTGATGGCCTGCTCGATGGCTGCTTGAGAGACGCCGCGCGGATCGCTGAGCGTCGCGTTGATCTGCCGTAGCTTGTCGAGCCGGGAAAGGTTTTCTGGCGAAGAGATGAACAGGACCAGGAAGTCGTTGCCCATCGTGGACGGGCCCATGTTCACGACCTCGAGCCGTGGACTCTGTTCGGCGAGAAGGTTGTAGTACTCCACCATCCTGTCCCAGCGGGCCAGCTGACGATCCGCTCCCATCTGGAACCCGAAGAACTCCTGGGGCGACGGGATCTCCTGCGCCCGGGCGGCTGTGGCTGGGGCGATGCCCGACAGCGAGGCCACCGTGGAGACGAGAAGAAGGGCAAGTCGGTTCGGAAGACGGCGCGGATTCATTGATCGCTCCTGAGGTGGCGCACGCGAGTTGTACTTCTCACCGGGATACCGTACGAGGCGGGCCGGAAGACTAGCAAGACCGGGGGGTCCGAAGCGTACTTGAGAAGGGGCTCCTACCAGACAGCTGTCGGTCGCTGATGCAGAAAAGGGCGCCCCATTGAGGCGCCCCTTTTCCGTCCGGTATCCGAACTCGGCCTGACCTACTCCAGCGGAATCCGGCTCGCGTTCTCGGACAGCCAATCGTCGAATGACTGCAGTTCCGGGTTGAGCTGACGGGCAACCTCGGGATTCCGGACGCCGCAGAAGTACTCCTCGAAATCGCGCTTGAACTGGAACATGTTGCCCAGGTCGTCCGCGCCCGGGAAATCGAAGCTGCGATACACATCCGGAGGCACGTCATTGTAGGCGACCTCCTGACCGAGGGCTCGCGACAGGCCTGCCGCCAGCTCGGCGCCGGTGAGCTGCTCGCCCGAGATACCAACCGTCTTTCCGATGAAGGTCTCACCCTGCTTGAAGACTCCCAGGGCACAACGACCGATGTCCGCCACGGCAATTCCGGGGAGTCTCGCCTCGCCCATCGGCAAAGTGATGGCCAGCTTGCCGTCAGGACCCGGCGCGGGGCCAGACCCGAAGAAGATGAAGTTGTCCCAGTAGAAGCAGGTGAGCAGCCAGGTGGTCGGGACCCCGACCTCACGGAAGATCTCGTCCGCCTCACCCTTGGCATCGAAATGAGGCACCTTGTACCGCTCCATGAGCGTCGGCATGCGATCGTC
>JBDHIQ010000008.1:0-36928 GCA_039587395.1 Gemmatimonadota bacterium | reverse complement strand
TCGACACACGCCTTGAAGAAGTTCGTGAGTTCGTGATCGAAGACGTATCCGTTGTGAAAAGTCTGCAGAAGGATCGCGGCCACAGGATCGTGTAATTCGTAGTCCGGCAGCAACAGAAAAGTCCCTTCCCTTCCCGTATTCGCGCAGCCGTTTTCCGGTCGAGAAAGTTGCGTAACCTTCTTGTCTACAACAGTTAAATCGACCCGGCCCGCCATCGCTTCAGAAGGATCGAAACTTGCTTCTGGCTACACCGCTGTGCCCTGGCTGGGCAGGGGGTCAAGCCGGACGCCCCGTTCCCTTCAATGAGGCCTCACAGGTCCGGCAGCCTGGTACCAAGGAGGGATCCACCATGCGCAGACTTCTCACTTTCACTATAGCCGCGGAACCTCAACGGGAACGGGGCCCCGAGTGGTGCCCACTACAACCTCAACGTCATCGGGGTGAAGAAGGGCAAGAACCCCGACATGAAGAACACCAGCGGCCACACGATCTTCGTGCCGCTGTGGGGCAATGCGAAGATCTGGCTGTGTGAGTCGGGAGTCGACGCCAACTGCGCCGATGACGGATTCAAGGTGCTGGATCGAAACGGCACGGACGCGGACGGGGCCCTGTTCGCGCTTCCGAATCCGGACCCGGACGGCGATGGCACGACGACCTACTCCGTCTTCGCCCGGGCCCTGGGAACGCCGGGCGGCAGCTCGACCACGACCACCTGCGCGACCGATGCCTCCGGTGAGCTCGAGTGCTCCGTGATCATGATGGAGCTCAGCCGGGATCCCGGGAAGTCGAAGTTCGACAACGTCTCGAAGTACCTGCTCTATATCTATGCGGACATCGACGAGGATGGGAATCTCGAGAGGGTACCTCTCTTCGACAGCCGTCTGCAGGGGTACTTCTGGGACTACGACAACTCCGGCCTCAAGCTCGCGCAACTGCGCTTCTACGAGGGCGTGTGCACGACCGTACCGGACGCGACGAATCCGGGCGGCGACCAGTACATCGTGGAGTGCTCCTAGCGCTTGACGACAGACTGATCGGACAGAAGAAGAGGCCGTCGGCTCAGCCGGCGGCCTCTTCTTCTTTTTGGCACCGTCTCGGTCTGATCTTGTCGGCTCGTCTGCGAGCTCGCTAGCATTTGGATACGCGATTCTGACATTCTGCGCGCCCGTTGGCGCATCACCAGCCAGTCAGCAGAGCACACCTATGAAGACCACCACCCGGCGTTCGCACTGGACAGGGCTGGCCCTGATCCTCGGAGTCGTTTTCGGCTGTACCGATGGCTCACTCCGAGCGCCGGGCGCACAGGAAGGTGAATCCGGCGACCGTATGCAGGCAATCCAGATCGAGGTTGGGGAACTCGTGTTCGACGCGTTGAACGCCGGGCCGCCAGACGGAGAGTTGATCCTTCTGCTTCACGGTTTTCCGCAGACTTCCTACTCGTTTCGGCACCAGATCCCCGTGCTGGCGAAGGCTGGCTTTCGGGTCATCGCCCCTGACCAGCGGGGGTATTCGCCCGGAGCGCGTCCGGCTGCAGTCGAGGAATATGCTATTCCTCACCTCGTTTCGGACGTGGTGGGAATGGCGGACGCCCTGGGCCATGAATCGTTCCACGTGGTAGGGCACGATTGGGGAGCAGCGGTCGCGTGGTTCACCGCTCTGCTGCACCCCGACCGCGTGGAGTCCATCGTGGCGATCTCGACTCCCCATCCGTTCGCCTTCGGAGAGGCTCTCGCCAACCCGTCGGGACAGCAGGCGGAGATGTCGAGCTACATGGAGCGGTTCCGGGCAGAGGGCGCCGAAGAGGCCCTTCTGGCCGACGATGCCTCTGTCTTCCGCAACTTGTTCGAGGGATCCGGTCTCGAAAGCGCGGAGATTCAGATCTACTTGGACGCCCTGGGCACTCCGGAGGCGATCGGTGCGGCGCTGAACTGGTACCGCGCCATGGGACTGGCCGCCCCAGCCGGCGCGACGACCCCCATTCGCATGCCCACGATGTACATCTGGAGCACAGGTGACGTGGCGCTCGGAAGAGAAGGCGCGGAGCTTACGGCAAAGTACGTAGAGGGTCCCTACCGCTTCGAGATACTGGAGGGAATCAGCCACTGGGTGCCGGAGCAGGCGGCGGAAGAGCTTGGTCGACTCCTCCTGGAACACTTCGCCGGATCCGGTCCTTGAACGGGGCGGGCGCCACACGAGTCAAGAAGGTTCTTGCGGTATGGGGCGGTTGAGAGTCGACCGGTCTTCCTACCTCCCGCTCGTCTCGACCGGCCTGCATTCTAGCTCTACGACTGGTCTTGTTTGTGGGGGGCAGGTCAATTGTGGAGCGTCTGCGCCGTCGGCTCGAACTCACGCGATAGCGACTCCCTTGTTCGGCCCGACCGGACCAGCGCCACCGTCTGCTCGCGGAACTCCGGCGGGTAGGGCAGTCTTGCTCTTGCCATCGTGGACTCCTCTCTTCAAAGAGATCAGCTACTCACGGCATGCAGACTCCACGTTGCTCCTCTCCGTAATCGTTGGGCTCGGTGTCGCCCACCTCACCAGCCGTGCGCCTGACTCTGAAGCTCGCCGGAGCAGCTTAGGTCTATGGCCTGGAGCCCGGTCGAATCATGAGCCTGAAACACCTGATGCGCTCGCGCCATTCTCCCCCTGAACCTGGATCTGCTCGAATTGAATGACCAACTCACCTGTGATCGTCGTTCTGGAGACAATCCGGAACGGAATCCGGAGACCCTCTACCTCTCGGTAGTCCTCGTATGAGGTGCGCACAGGCACGCTGATCGACGAAGTTGCGTCCAGCACCGTACTGTCAATCCGGAGGACGTCCCCGGTGTCGCCGTCCACGGTCGCGATCCAGGCGGGAGCCTCGCCCCCACCCAGCTCCACCACGTATTCGTAGCGGTCCTCGAGCCGTTCGGTCCTTAGGAGTCTTACGGAGGCGAAGTGGTCGCTCCATGCGCCGAACAGCGCCGCCGGATGCGACCGGGTCGCCTCCTGCAGCCTAGCCCCCCGCAGTTCCATCCGTGGAGCGCCAGGCGAATCGGTCCACGCGCCCTCGCCGTCGACCCACGTCTGCTCCTTGCCGAAGCGGCCGAAGTCAAATTCGCGGGAGTATCTATCGGTGCCCTCTACGAGCCATTCCACGGCCCCCTCCACCCCGGCGTGGACCATGCGCACGGATCCGGTGAGCTTGAACGCCCCAAGCCGATCCAGGGCGGCACGGCGACCGTCAGTGTTCCTCAGTGCCATCAGGTCCTCGCGGCCCGGAGGCGCGTCGATCCTCGATAGTTCCGCGTCCACCCCACCAGGCTGGTGGAAGGTGAGAGAGACCACCTCGCCTCCCGGCCCGCGGTTGAACGTCACTGCTGAACGAGGGTCAATGCGGACCACCCTCCTGCCCTGCTCGTCCGGCAGGCGGAGTTCGAGGATGGTGCCTCCGGGGACCTGCATGGCCAGCCGGCTGTTCTGCACGAAGATCCTAAACGAGGCCCCGGACGCCTCAGAGCGGTAGCTGCCGAGGTAGTTTTCGAGCTCCGCTGGGTCGATCTCCGGTGGCACTGCCATACCGGCCCGGACACACTCGAACTCCATCCCTCCCTGATAGATCCGCATGCCCACCACGTGTCCCTCCTCGTCGTGTTCGAAGGAGACAGCCATCTGGCCACTGAGGACGAAGCGCCTCTTGCCGGTCTCGTCGGGTAGCTCCAGCTCGAAGGGCCGGGGGTTCGGCGAAAGCATGACGGCCAGGCGGCCGTTGGACTCCAGCACCTCGAACTCGGCGTTCCGGTGCGTCGGCAAGTAGGTGCCGAGATAGGGAGTCACGTCTTCGCCGGGCTCGCCCTCGGCGGCGACCTCGTTATCACCTAGTAGAGCTTCCCACACCAGGCTCATGGAGCGCTCTTGCAGCGCTGAGGCCGTGACGTTGGCAAGCAGCACGAACCCGATCCCCGACTCGGGCAGGAGGGCCACCTTGCTGAAGTAACCGCGGGTGTTGCCGTTGTGTTCGACGACTGGCTGTCCCTCCCACTCCCGGAGCACCCAGCCGAGCCCATAGGACAGCCCTCCGCCGAGTTCGATCTGACCGGTCCAAGTCTCCCGTAGCGACTCTTCGGTGATCAGCCGCTCTCCGTCCAGCTGGCCCGCATTCAGCAGGAAGCGGATCCACCGCCCCATGTCATGGGCGTTGGAGACGATGGAGCCCGCCGGCGCTATGGCATCGAGCAATCGGGCTGACTGAGGCACCACTCGCCCGGCTTCCGCGCTCCACTGGTATCCGGACGCCAGCGAGGACCGGGCTGGGACTTCGGCGGGGACCGATGTGGAGTTGGCCATGCCCAGGGGCTCCAGAAGCCGGTCTGTCATGAGATCGTCCCACGTGTCACCCGCGGCGCTGCCCGCGGCAGTTCCCGCTGCAAGGTACATGATGTTGTTATACAGGAAGCTCTGCCTGAAGCCGACGAGCGTCCTCGCGTTCACAGCAGCCCTCAAAACCTCGTCACGCGATGCGCGACCGTTGACGTACAGAATCGGCATGCGGGCGAAGCCCGTTCGATGGGCCAGGAGATCGCGAATCGTCACGACCGCGCCCTCCTCTCCGCTCTCGATGTCCAAGTCGAAGAAGGGCAAATGGTCGGTCACAGGGTCGTCCCAGTCCAGCCTACCCTCGTCCACGAGTATCCCTATGAGTGTTGCAGTGAACGACTTGGTCGTGGATCCGATGGGGAACAGCGTCTCCGGCGTCACGGGGCTCCCTCGCTCCACGTCTGCCACGCCGAGGCCTCGAGTCAGGATTACCTCGTCGTTCCTCACGACCGCGATGGCAAGGCCCGGGATGTGCCAAGCGACGCGTTGGGACTCCAGTTCCTCCACGAGGCTTTCCAGACGCTCTGAGAGATCCTGCGTTCCGGTCGGATCGCCCACCGGGTCTGCCTGCGACAGTACCGTCCCGGGTGCAAGGAGGATCAACACCACCAGCCCTGCAGGCCCAAACCACTTCCATATTCCGCCCATCGGGTCTCTCTCCTTATTCCCATTCGACGGGAGCAGCCGACCCGCCTCGCGCCAGTCTGCTTTGTGTACAACATTTCTGACACAATGTACAAAAAGTATGTCATTATGTCCAGTATTTTCGATACGAGACGAACGGGCTGCGGGCATCACAGACATCCTCCCAGTGGCTCGCGCGCGGGGGACGATCCGGCCACGGTCTTCGAACCCGAAGGCGTCCGCGGGGGCGGAGGTGGCTGCGATCGGCGCGCCCTCCGGGGCCCCACCGACATTTCTGGCCGACGATGCCTCGGTCTTCCGCGACTTGTTCGAGGGATACGGTCTCGAAAGCGCGGAGATTCAGATCTACGTGGACGCCCTGGGCACTCCGGAGGCGATCGATGCGGCGGAGGGAATCAGCCACTGGGTGCCGGAGCAGGCGGCCGAAGAGCTTGGTCGACTCCTCCTGCAACACTTCGCCGGATCCGGTCCTTGAACGGGGCGGGCGCTACGTGGTGGGGCATCCGATAGGGAAGGGAGCGTCCGAGGGCCGGGCGCTCCTCCGCGGGCGCCCAAAGACTTTTCGAACTCTCCCTGCGCAGGTTGCTCCATCCCGGGCTCTGAAGGCGCGCATCCTGCGCTAATGATCCGCCAGGTTCGCGCATCCGCGGCCCTTCGATGTCATCAGCGAAACGGCTCTCGGACCTGTCTAAAACCGCGAACTCGCCGATGGAAGACCCGAAACTCGATGTCGGGAGCCAGAGTGCCGCTAACGGTTCAGTGTCATCGTGACGGCTGCAGCAGCGTCGGGGCCGCGGCACCACATCTTCGGACCCTTCCGCCCTCCAGTACTCAGGAGCCACAGTCCGCCGGAGAGTGAGAACACGTCGGTGGTCGTCTCGACGGCATTAAGTGGATCCAGGTCGGCAGGCCCGGTGCCATCAGCCGGATCGACCCGGTTGTTGGGATTAAGGGAGGCCTCGTCCATCAGCAACAGCCGCATGGCCTCGCCGCTTACTTCGGGATTCTCTACCGAGAGGCGCAGGATGGTGCCCGAGGGATCGTCTGACGCCGGGTACGTGCGATCGAAGTCGAGGGCGATCCGGCCTATCGGCTGCGCAAGGGCATTCGCGAACAGGTCCCGCGTCGTCGGATCGGTCTGCTGGTTGACCCAACACTGCGTGGCAGACGGCGTGAAATGGTTCTCTGCCGGTGGTTGGATCTGCTCGAGAAGAGTGCACTGCGTTCCGCCGCAATCCTGCCGGTTGCTGTAGAGCTTGATGGCGTTGTTGCTCTCGCGTTCAATCTTCACCGGCGCCGCATCTGCTGTTGTCGTCAGAATGCCGCCGGTCATGACGACATAGCCGTCTGCCTCAGCACCCGGGTCGCTGTCCTTACATTTCCCCTGGTTGGGGTTTTCCTCGCACGACTTTGCCGCGAACTGCGGCGTGAGGTCATCCAGACCGGCCGGGTTTTGTGTGGCAGGATCACAGCTAAGCACGAGGGCTGCGCATAGGGCAGCTAACGGGAGCGAGAAACGGAGTGTCTTCATGGTGCCTCCCCTGTGTCGGTGCTGCGGTCGACTGGTCCGCGGCCAAAGGCTTCGGCGCCTCCAGCCACCCTTCTCACCTGTCGCCGAGCAGAATAATCGCATATGGTCAACCCCCGGTCATTTGGCAATTGATCGGGATTCTCGTTCAATTCACACTGTATGATAGAGTCCCATCGTATGATCGAGTTTCGTGCGCTTGGCACCCCGGATCTGCGGGACGATACGGACGGGCACGAGATCCTTTCCGTGCTTGCCCAGCCCAAGCGGGTAGGCCTGCTGGCCTACATTGTCCTCGCCACGGGGGGACGGCCGGTCCCGAGGGACACCCTGCTTTCAGTATTCTGGCCGGAGTCCAGCGACGACCGTGCCCGACACTCCCTCAACCAGGCCGTCTTCGCGCTCCGCCGCGCTCTGGGGCAGAACTCCCTCGTCACAAATGGCGGTGGCAGTATCCGATGTAACGACGATCTGGTCTGGTGTGATGCCCGGGAGTTTCGTGAGCTGCTCGCGGCGGGCGAGAAGCCGGAGGCGCTGACTGTCTACGGTGGCAGTCTGCTCGAGGGCCTGCACGTGCCGGGCGCACCGGAATTCGAACGCTGGTTGGACGGAGAGCGTTCTCGGCTTCGTGACGAGGCACTCTCTGCTGCCACCTCTCTGATAGCGGAAGCGGAGGCTGCCGGGAATCCGAGCGAGGCGGTCGAGTGGGCTCGCAAAGCCACGGCTCTGGCCCCGTATGACGAGAGCGTCCAGCAGCGGCTATTGCGCAACCTGCTGCATCTGGGGAATCGCGCAGGCGCGATCCGGGAATACGAGACCTTCGCTTCAAGGCTCGTACGCGAGCTGGGCTTCGAACCGTCTACGGAATCAGAGGCCATCTACGAACTGGCCAAAGAAGAACCGACTCCCGGACCACGCGTGCAGGCCATTGGCGCAGATGGCCTCCCGGTTGTGCAGCCTTTGCCTCCTCGCACCAGCCGTAGCCGCGCTCGGACACTGGGAGTGGCGACGGCGGCGATCGGGCTCTTTGGAGCCGCTGGATTCATCGGGGTGCAGATCGGTCGTGTCACATCGGCTCCAGAGATGCCGATCGGAAGCCTCCAGAGGGCGAGCGCTCCTCTCGACCCCCGGCGGGTGCTGATTGCTGATTTTGAGAATCATACCAGCGACCCGGAGCTGGAGTACTTGGGTCGTATCGCAGCCGATTGGATCTCCCGGCAGCTCACCAACAGTGGACTTGTGCGCGTTGTACCCATCGCGACCGTGCTGCGCGAGGTTCCGCTTCTACAAGCGGAACTGGAAGGTTCCGACAGCCGCGCACTCGCAAGTACGCTGGCCTATCACACGGGAGCCGGATTCTTCGTACAGGGTGTGTTGGGAGCTACAGGCGACTCGATCACATTCGGCGCTCAGATCATTGACACGTCGACCGGTACGATCCTCGGCCACATAGATGGCCTGGGGGCGCCCCGGAGCGCGCCGATGGAAGCGGTGGAGGAGATCGGGCGTCGCGTTGTGGGCGCATCGGCCGTGGTGGCGGATCAGGCGCGTCACCCGTGGCCGATGGCTGGCCAGTCACCCAGTCTGGAGGCCTACGCGCACTACGCCGAGGGCTTGAGCCTGTTGGCCCAGGCGCGAAGTGAGGGTGGCCCGGTGCGGATACGCGGCGTTTGGCGAGAAGCGGCGGAGGCCTTCTTGAGAGCAGCGCAGCTCGACTCGAGCTTCACACTCTCGCTCATCTGGGCTCTCGAGGCGCAATATATCAACAGCGACTCTGTGCTGTCTGTCCTCCAGGCGCGTCGGAGCCGCCTGCCCCGGTTAGAGCAGGCTATACTCGACTACCACGTCGCTCTTCGTCGACCGGACCTAGAAGCTGCGTATCAAGCTATTCACCGGGTGGTACAGCTTTCGCCTGGCTCCGAGTGGATCGTCTCGCTCGCCATTGCCGCGTTCAAAATCAACCGTCCTCGCGAAGCTCTGGAAACGCTCACTCAGCTGGATCCGGAACGGGGTTGGGTAAAGAACGAGCCCAGATACTGGCTGTATCGGGCAGATGCGCGCATGCTGCTGGGAGACTACGAAGGGGCGCTCCAGGACATTTACCGAGGTCGCACCGTCCACGGGAGGTTCTCCTTCCCGTACATGTTGGAAGTAGACGCCCTGGCGGCCCTCGGGCGGGTGGAGCAGGCGACCGAGCGAGCCGTTGAAATCCTCGAAACGACCGGCTACGTGGGTACCCACTACCTGCGCTGGGCCCTGCCACAGGTGCTCACGAGCTGGGGACTGCGTGACGAAGCCCGCCGCGTAGCGGAGGTAGGCCTCGCATCACTCGAGAGGCTCGACGATGTGCGGCCGAACTACATCGCCCGAACGCTCGTCGCGGCAGGCCGCTATGCCGAAGCCCGGCGGTTTCTGAACCAGCTCGATGGGCTGGAGAACAACTACGTGGCTTTGACGGTCCTGGCCTACACGGCGCTCATGGAGCAGGATACGGTGGAGGCGTTCAGGCTTTCAGAGGCGGCCAGGACAGCCGGCGAGGCCAACCCGGCCTTCCTTCCCTTCGCCATGATGTCGCAGGTAGAAGTGGCAGCCCACGTTGGCGATCGCGCTCGCTCGGTTCGGCTGCTCCGCGAGGCCTTTGCGCGCGGGCTGCCGCGCGGGCGGTATGTATGGACCAGGTGGAACCTCACGCCCCTTTACGGCTACCGGCCCTTTGAAGACCTAATGCGGCCCAGGGGCTAACGATTCGGCCAAACCCGCCACCGTATCCAACTCCCCGCACGACTCGCGGTGTGGCCAAGCCCAGATCCCGGCTCCGGGGCCTGAGTGCAAGCGCAAATCACCTCTGGCAGCCGGGGTTCCGATCGGCAACATTCGCATCGGGGCGTGACGTGAACCGCGACACAGCTACGAGGAGGACAAAGCGATGTCGATCGAGTTCTTCGAGTCGTTTCTCGCGTGGTGCACACTAATCAACCTGCTGATTCTGATTGTCTGGTGGCTCGTCCTGATGGTCGGGGGCAACTGGATGCGGCGGATGCACGGGAAGTGGTTTGATCTCAGCGACGAGCGGATCGCCGCCACCCACTACCACATCCTCGCACACTTCAAGGTTCTCTGGGTGATCTTCAACCTGACCCCGTACCTGGCGCTGCGCCTGTTCGTTTGAGCTTGCGGCCCTTGTCGGCCGCGAGGAATTCACCGTACCCGATGTGAGGCGACACTGCAGGCGGGTCGAACGATAGCGACGACTGGTTCGCGTACGAGGGTGACGAGTTCGGGCGGCTGCTCGGGCTCGGCTTCCGACTCTGAAGTCCTGTGAAGACGAATGCTGCCCTCTGCTCCTGCAACGCTTCGCAGGATCTGGCCCCTGAACGGGATGCCCAATACGCGCCGGGGCGTCCGACGGCCGGACGCCCCGCTGCAAGACCTACTGATCCAGCGTGCCCGCCTTAGTCCGCGGAGCGGGCTCAAGCAGTTCGTTCAGATCTCACCCGAATTGCCGGTTCAATCGAGACCGCAGTCCGACGGATTGGTGCGACAGTGCTCGTCGTAGACGATCACACCCGTGCCCATGACTGGGGTTTCGGCGTCCGCCGTCACGTCGCACCGGTACGTGCTTGGGATCGTCAGGCTCGCCGGAAGGACGTTTTCCGGGTCGTTCGTCGTCCAGGACTGGATCACGCCACCCAAATCCGAGCTGTACCAATCGAACGTGAATTCGTGCACGCCGACGTCAGATACGGTGACGGTGCACACGAGATCGTCATTATCGAACGCCGGATCCGGCGTGACCGTCACCGAGGTGATGATCGAGGGTGGCGGCGGTGGTGGCGGTGGCGGAGGCGGCGGCGGAGGCTCTCCACTCGGAGCCGCACAGATGATGCTGCCGGAGGCATCGAACCCCACCACGAATTCGCCGGCCGGGCACATCTGACCCGCCAGGGCCAGGCCGGGCGACCAGCTGAATTCGATGTGCTGCCTGGCCCGGCAGTCCTCCTTGAGCCCTTCCACTCCGTCGGCACTGATCCGGTACACCATGCCGGAGCCGGGGATGTAGCAGGCGTGGATCAGCCCGGCTCCGTTCTGGAGGCTCTCGGAGGACGATGCGGTCGAGAACGCCGGGGAACCGGCCTGGACGATCTCGGTCTCGTGGAGACCGGCCGGTGGACTGTTCTGACAACCGATGAGTGTCCCGCCCGCTGCTACTGCCACGGCGGCTGCCGCAAGGAACCTTCTGGACATGTGTCACCTCCCTGGGTTCACGCCGGATCCAGGATCGCGAGGAGGGCGACGCAAGGTCGGGCGTAGTTGGGTCATAGGTGGCGCGGATCAGGTGCTACTCGACCCGCACGAACTTCACCTTGAGCGCTGGTTCGCCCGACTCGTTCATGAACGTCCGGTACAGCGTGTCGCCGTCCAGCTCCATGGTGGAGGTCTCCTCTCTGCCTTCCGCAGTGTCGTTGGGGCTCTTGGACACGATCAGCGTCGTGCGCAGCTCATCTCCAACGATCTCATAGGTGCCGGCCATCGCCTGGACCGGTCGCCAGGCGGCGAGCAACTGCTCGTTCGTCGGTTCGTCAGGAAGCGTGACCCGGGGCTGCATCCCAGACACGAGCACGGTCGCGAAGTGTCTTTCCGTGAACACCGCCAGGCTCGGCTGACTGAGTTCAAACTCGGCCCCGGCCTGGGGGCCGCCGAGCACGGTGGCGGAGACTACTTTCCAGGCTCCCACAACCGAGCTGGCGTCGGCCCGGTGGGTGGGTCGGAAGGCCACCACCGAAGTGACGGCGATCGTCAGAGCGATGAGCGGGATGAGTCTGCGCATGGGTCTCTCCGGGTAAGAGGTGAAGCGCCTGCGAAGGTCCGGCACCCCTGGCTTGCGAGAGGTATGGTGCTATCGGTCCTCGCCCAGCACGTCCTCGGTCACCCAGAACTCCCAGCGCCCCGTCGACTGCGAGTAGGCGATCCACCGGCCATCCGGCGACCAGGATCGCAAGTTGGTGTTGGTCGATTCGTCCACCGGTCCCAGGACGTCGTGCGTCGCGCCGGTCTCCGCATTGACGACGGACACGAACCGCTCGCCCGTCTCGGCATCGAATCGCTGGAAGGCAACCAGCCGCCCGCTCGGATCCCAGAACATCCAGGCGATCCATCCTGTCGTCGCCGCCACTTCGCGCGGCGATGCGGAGCCGTCGCTCGGAACGACCCACAGGCTCGCGACGTTTTCTTCTTGCCCTCCCCGGTTTCGCAGGAAGAGGATCCGCGTACCATCGGGCGAGAAGCGCGGCTGGCCGAAGTGGGTGGAAAGCCGACCCTCGTCACTCGGTCCGGTAGCGAGGACCAGGCCTTCCGGGTTGCCCAGATCGGAGACCACCAATTCGCCCGCCAAACGGTTGCCGATCTGCCTCAGGAAGACCATCCGCGAGCCATCAGGCGACACGTGGAAGTGATGGATCGAGTCACGTCGGGGGAAGAGCTCCCGAACGTGTCCGTTCGCCGGGTCAAGCCCGAACACGGTCTTCCGCTTATCGCGGGAGGCACGCGCGGCAGTGGTGAACAGGATCTCTTGCCCGTCTCGCGTCCACCAGAGGTTCGAAGTCAGGATCTCATTGCCGATCGGATAGGCCGTGACGGACGAACCTCTCGTCACGTGGATATGCTGTCGATCCAGCCAACTGGACGAGGCGACCCGCGTCATGTCGGGCGACCAGGCGAGCCAGTTGAACCCATTGGGCTCAGGGAAGGGCTGTGGATCGCCGGTGGATCGGCCCGTCGCCGGATCGACCGGGAGCCGGTGCGCCTGCTCGACCGTGTTGTTGACCGTGTGGTAGAAGCCGTGTTTCGTCCACGCGTTCCCCGCGAGCTGCTTGTTCCGGATCAGGCGCGGTTTCCCGGTCGGGATTCCGTCTTCCACGTCGATTGCCCAGGCGCCCTCGTCGTTGTCCCATACGATCGTGCGGCCATCGGGCGACCACAGCGCCCCTCTGTCCGGTGCAGGGCTGGTCGAGATCCGGTGCCGCTCTCCGCTACCGAGCCCCATCGCATAGATGTCCTGGTTTCCGTCGACCAGGTCCGTGAACACGACATGCCGGCCGTCGGGCGAAAAGGCCGTGCCGCTGCCGCCCTGATTCACGCGTGGGGCGAGCACGGTGACCTCGCCCGTCCGCAGGGAAACGACCACGCTAGAGGCGGTCTGATCATCATTCCGCAGGTTTCCCGTCAGGTGCTCCCCGTCGACGGACCAATCCCACGGGCCGAACTGCAGGCCCTCGAGCGCGGCCGGAATGTCTACCGTCCCCGACTCCAGATCGATGATCTCGAGCGAGCTTCCCGGTCGAGATCCTTTTACCGCGAGGCGGGTCCCATCGGGTGACCAGACGGCCCCGAAATACCAGTCATCGCCCATGGTGACCTGCCGCACTTCCCCCGACGCAAGATCGCGGACGAAGACCGCGCCCGTCTCGCATATGTCAGAGTAGGCCAGCCGGGTGCCATCGGGAGACGGGTTCATGCCCCAGACGAAGCAGCCAGGGTCGTCCCGCATGAGCAGGCGGGCGACCTGGCTCGCGCTCGCCTCTACCGAGGCCTCCACCGGCTGCAGGGCCGTCAACCGCGCCCGGGCCCGTGCCGCCATTTCAGTCTGGTCGGAGTAGTCGGAAAGCAAACGCTGATACGTGGTGCTGGCCTGCGGATCGCCGAGTGTTTCCTGCGCGTGCGCGAGTCGCAGCAGCGCCTGCGCAGCCAGGATCCGGTCCGAGCCGAACTGGGCCGCGATCTGCTCGTACAGGCGGATTGCCTGGCGCATGTCGCCGCTCGAGCGCTCCATGACGAGGGCGGTCTGGTAGAGATCGTATCCGCTTTGCGCTTGGCTCGGTGCGGCGCCGAAGATCGGTGCCAACCCGACGAAGAAGAGAATGACGATGCGCTTCATAGTGGCCTCCCTGCGGGGGTCTTCTGCCTTCCCCCGGAAGCTAGGAGCGTCGTCGCGGGCGTGTGTCACGACCGGCCCCGAAGAATGTCTGGGCTTTGTACGGTTCTCGTCGGAGAACCGGTGGGTCCGAGTGCGCCACTTCATCCCAACACCAGCTTATAGCCGACCCCGTGGACGGTCTGGAGGAAGCGGGGGTTCGAGGCATCGGCTTCGATCTTGGCCCGCAGGGATGCGATGTGGTTGTCCACAGTACGGGTCGTCGGGTACGCCTTGTACTCCCACACTTCCCTCAACAGCTCCTCGCGCCGCACGACTTCTCCCGCCTGACCGGCCAGGTAGCGGAGTGTGCCGAATTCCTTGCGAGTCAGCTTGAACGGTTTGCCGTCCCGCGAGGCTTCGAAACGCTTGAAGTCGATCACCACGGTCCCAAGCCTGAGCTGTTCGGGGAGAGCTGAGGCCGGCGCCGCGCGGCGAATGAGGGCCCGGATGCGCGCCAGCAGCTCTCGCACCGAGAAGGGTTTCGTCACGTAGTCGTCCGCGCCGAGGTCCAGACCCAATACGCGATCGAACTCCTCGCCGCGTGCGGTGAGCATCAGGATAGGAACGTCGATCCCCTCCTCTCGCACCCTCTTGCACACATCGTATCCGCTGAGCTTCGGCAACATCAGGTCGAGAACGACCAGGTCGGGCTGCTCGTCCCGGATGAGCGAGTAACCGGCCTCTCCGTCGGTTGCCGTCAGGACGTCGTAGGACTCGGCGGCGAGATTGTCCCTCAGGCCGCGGAGAATTGCGGGATCGTCTTCGATAACCAGGATGCGACTCACAACGTCTCCTCCGACTCCATCAGGGGGAGGTGGATCGAGAACGTGCTCCCCTTCCCCGGCTCGCTCTGCAGCTCCATATGCCCGCCGTGTGCACGAACGGCGTGCGCGACGATCGTGAGCCCGAGCCCGGAGCCCGGGATGCGCTCGTTCTCGGGCGAAGGCACGCGGAAGAACTTCTCGGTGACGCGCCCCGTAGCCTCCTCGGGAATGCCCACACCGTGGTCGGTGACGTCAATGACGGCGCAGCCGTCGTCGCGCCGCAGTCGCAGATCGATCTCGCGACTGGCTCCCGAATACTTCATGGCGTTAGTCAGGAGATTGAGGACGACCTGCTCGATGGCGTCTCCGTCAACGGAGACCGGGGGCAGACCGTTCTCGAGGATCACGTTCAGCTGGAAACCATCTCGCCGGAGCGGATACTCCAGGGCCCGTGTCGCTCGCTCCGCGATCTCGGCCAGCGAGGTCGGCTCTGGCCGGTAGCTCTTCTGCCCGCGCTCGATCTTGGACGCGTCCAGCACGTTGTTGAGCAGCCGGGTCAGCCTCTCGCTCTCGCCCACGATGGTATCCAGATACTCCGCCTGGACCTCCGGTTCGGACGGGTCCCGGATCTTTAACGTCTCTGCGAACATCCTGATGGCGGTGAGCGGGGTCTTGAGCTCGTGGGAGACGCTCGATACGAAGTCGGTGCGCATCCTCACGACGCGCATCTCGCGGCGAATGTCCCG
Source organism: Gemmatimonadota bacterium (assembly GCA_039587395.1). Taxonomy (GTDB): domain Bacteria; phylum Gemmatimonadota; class Gemmatimonadetes; order Palauibacterales; family Palauibacteraceae; genus JBDHIQ01. Next base: position 21,913 of record JBDHIQ010000008.1, on the reverse strand, counting down.
CATCAGCAGGTAGCCGCCGAACAGCGTGATCCCCACCACCACCGTCAGAGCCAGCAAATAGAGCGAGTTGCGCGATCCGATCTGGCGCGCCATGGCGGACTGGGGAGGATCGGAAAACGAGAGCCCGAAGCCGGCCAGGCTCGCTCCGAGCGGCTCGACGTCTGAATCGAGGCCGTACCGGATCTCGAACGGTCCCGTCAATTGGTCCAGATCGGGGTTCGATTCCCTGGCCTGCTGGAAAACCGCCGCGACATCGGCCGCGACGAGGGCCTCTGGCGCCACGTCGTCCAACCCGGCAAGGAGGACCAGCCAATCGCCGTCTGCAAAGGCGGTCCAGCCCTTCTCGCCGCCGGGGCCCTCCCTTTCCCCCGTCCGGAGGAGGAAGGGAAGCTCTACCTGAAGCGCCTGTACGCGCTCCACGAGGCGGAGCTCCGCGGCGAGCCGGTCGGCTCGGTCGATGCCGGGGCGATCGGCGGAATCAGGGGCGCTGACCCTCGCCAAATCCACAAGGTCGCTGAGCATGTGCAGCGCCGTCGGCGATCGCCACTCGGCGGACGCGAGGTCCTCGGCCAGGCGATCCCGAGCGGAACCGGATTCACCCTCAAGCCTGATCAGCGACGCCACCGCGTACCAGGCGAACGGGATACCGTGCTCGTCCACCACCACGGACGGTTGCGCAAGCAGCGCGCGATACTCTTGTTCCGCAGCACCGACCTCCCCGCCGCTTGTCAGGGCGCGGGCAAGCAGCAAGCGGCCGAGAGCTTCCTGGGAATCATGCGTGGCCGTCCCGATCACAGCGCGATAGGCGCGGACCGCCGCGGGGATGTTCTGATCGCGCAGCTCGATGACCTCGGCACGGCGAATCGCATTCTCGAACGTCCGCTCGGTCAAGGCGGATCGGGCGGACCCGACATTCGGGTCGGCCTCCCACGGGAGCACGATTCGGCCGTCCACGACCGGGGCGACGAACGCAAGCGAGGCATCGGAGGGACGGCGATCCGCCGGACCGTCCTTGTCAGTCAGGGATTCGAGCCCGTCCCGCTCCACGCGATCTAGCTCCACCAGGAGCGATTGCCTGACCTCCGCGGCCACCCGGCGCCGATCGTCCTCTACGCGGCTGGCCGCAAGCTGGCGTTCCTGGGCCATCATCCGGAAGCCAAGGGCCACCAGCACCGCGGATGGCAGGACCACGGCGGCAACGAAGAGCGTGATCTGGCGGCGGTGTTCGGCCTGGCTCATGGGAGGTAACGCCCGATCGTGAGTTGCCCGAGAAGCTGGGACGACATCGAATCACCCTGACCGCATAAAGCTAAGGAACGGGGCCTCGAGCGTGTCATGAAAGTGTCATCAAAGGTCACGCATGCTGTCCCTTTCGCCCCGTCGTTCGTCGCAGTGTCTCAGACTCGCGGCAGTTATGCGCACGCCACCGCCGCCCTCTCAGGTCAGCCGTCTTCCTGTATCCAGAGCTTCTCGATGTGCTGAACGAAGCGGCTCCCGGACCTGTCCAACCCATGGACTCGACGATGGAAGACCTGGAACTCGATGATCGGGGTGAGAAAGGTCACCGGCAGCACCTCCCGGAAGACCGGAGCCAGGTCACGGAGCGCCGCATCACGGTGAAGCGACGTCACGGCCTCGGTCACGGAATCAATCCCGGCGAAGATCCTGTCGTCGGATACCCCGATGATCGACTCGCGCCCGAAGAACATCTGTTGATGCTTATTCCGAAACATCGTCAGAAAGGCGTCGAAGTCACCGGACGCGGCCTGGTCCACAGCCTGCCGCTCTGACTTCGTCACGATCTCCATCTGGATTCCGACCCTCCGCAAGCTCTCCTGGACGTACACGGCAAGGGGGCTGCTCGAGGACGTGGCCAACAACGTGAACTGAAACGGAAGCCCGTCCCGATCCCTGGTCCCGTCGCCGTCCCTGTCGGTCCAACCGGCTTCCGCCAGAAGTTGCCTCGCCAGGTCGGGGTCATACGGTAGCGCTTCGGGGTACTCCCGCTTTCCGTAGATCTCCTCCGATACGAGAACGTCCAGCACCGGAACCTCTTCCGGCAGGTTGAGGACCCGGCGCAGTTCGACCCGGTCGATGGCCGCCGTGAGGGCCCGTCGGACCGTTGCGTCGCGAAACATCGGGTTCCTGAGGTTCCAGGCAATGCCTGTGAGCGGGTCCGGACTTACCGAGTACCGAACCCGGAAGTCCGGAGACTCCCCGAGCTTCACCGCCTCCAGAGGCCGTACCCAGGCCTGATCCACGTTGCCGGCCAGGAGCTCGGTGACGGCACTCTCTCCAAACTTGACGATCACTCTGTCGATTCGCGGCTTTCCGCCGAAGTACTCCGGGTTGGCCTCGTACTCTACCATGGTCTTCGGAACGTGACGGACATACCGGTAGGGACCGGTGCCGACGGGTGCCTTCCAGAAAGCCCAGCTGGCGAACTTCTTCGGGTCCAGGTGCTCCAGGTGGTGCTTTGGGTAGACCACGGTCCAGGCGGAGATGGGGTAGATGGAGTTGTTGGACCGGGTATGAAACTCGATGGTGTAGGTCCAATCGTCGATGACGGTCAGTGTGAAGGATGCGGGCAGGTCCTGAAGCACCTGCGGCCGTGCCCTCAGGTTCAGTGTGAACTCCACGTCCCGGGCCGTGAAGGGGATTCCGTCGTGCCACTTCACATCGCGGCGCAGGTGTACGGTCCAGCTGCGTCCTTCGTCCGAGGTCTCCCACCGCTCCGCCAGGGAGGGTTCCAACTCACCCTGTCGATTACGGGTGACCAGCGTGCTGAAGACCAGGTGCTGCAGGTGGGAGTCCCACATCGGCCCGGCGATGGCCTCATCCCCATAGGCCAGCATGGTGAACGTCGTTGCCTCGGGCAGGTTGCGGGGCAGCTCTGAGCAGGACTGGCCGAAGACTACGATCGTCGTGAGAACGACTGTGGGCCACCAGTCTCGTTTCATCTGGTCTCCTCTGGGAGGGAGTTCCTCCAACCTTGCAGGTAGCCTACGGTGGCCCGGAGAACACGGCTCCGTGAGGTTTGCCAGCGCCGGTATCTCCGTGCGGCCAGCTCGTTCGGTCAAACTCCACGCCGATTTCGTCTGACCCCGGGTCCCGGAACCGGTCGTCGAAACGGAGTTCACCGGTGTCGGGGTCCAGGAGCACGATCAGGACTCTGGTTCTCGTCGCTCCGGTGCTGGACGTGAGCACGACCCGGCGTCCGCCCGGCTCGATGGAGATCCAGTGTGGCCACCAGGGCTCATCCCACTCCAACTGATCGAGCAGGATGGGGTTGGAGGGATCAGAGATATCGAACGACATCAGAGAAGAACCGGCCGAGTTCGCATACGTCTGTAACCAGACCCTGCCGTGCGTGGCCGGTATGCCGCACTCGTCCGTTTCGTAGTCGGACCACGGAAGCACGTGCACCAGTTCGGCCCGGGGTCGATCGGTGTCGAGATCGTGCAGCCGATAGAGCGCGCACGTGAACGTGGTCATCATCGCGGTGACACTGTCGCTGAGCAGTCGGACCTCGGCGGGGTCTCGATGCTCGTACCCCCTGGCTCCCGGCTCGAGCACCACCGTCTTCACCAGGCTCAGATCCTCGAGTCGCCACACCTGAAACGATGTGCCGGCCGCCTGAGAATTCATGTCAGACGTGGTGCTCACCGCCCGATTGAGTCGCGGAATCGGTGTGACGCTGTAGGCGCGGATCTCGGGATCAGCCGGATCGGCGGCATCGACCGCGCGGATCAGTCTGCCCGTCTGATCGAGCTCGAGAATGCCTCCGGCGACCCGGTTGCCCTCGCCCTTGGTCTGGAACGTGGCGAGCACGTGTCCGTTTGGCAGCCGCTCGAACGTGTGGGGATACGTGTAGTCACCCATCGAGTCGAAGGTAGCCGCCACTCGAGGGTCGAGAGGATCCGTAAGGTCGATGACGAAGCTCCGACCGGCAGGGAACGAGTTCACGAACAGGGAATCGTTGGTCGGCATCACGTGTTCGGAGTGATGCGCCCCTCCCTTGGGGCCTGCCGCGACGCTGGCGAGTATCTCCCCGTAGCGCGACGACGCCGGATCGGCGTCGAGGACGGCAAGGAAGTCGCTGCCCGACTCTTCCTCGGCGCCTGCCCACACGAAGAGATAGGGACTGACGGGCTCCCCGGCGGGATCCACGGGGGCCTCGGGTCCGCCTGCACATCCAAAGACCAGTCCCAGGAACGCGAAACGGCCGAACTTGTTGGTCACGCGCATGTGGATTCACTCATGGGGCGAGGGCATGTGTCCGAGTTGCACGAGCCCTGAGAGGTTGTCCCACGTCACCCAGAGCTCGGCGATCCTGCCTGCCTCGATCCGGAACATCCCTCCAATGTCGGACTCCAGCCGGCTTCCCGAAGCGGGAAAGGGACCCATTGGCCCGTCCTGCGTACCGGAAAACGTGCCCCAGAAGGCGACGTGGTCTCCCTCCGCAACCAGTGCCTCGAGTTTCATTCGCTGGTCCGGGAAAGTGCGCGCCGTCTCGCGGTAGAACTGCTTGAAGTCCTCGGGGCTGGTCACGCGGATTTCGGGTGTCGCCTCACAATGCCGTACGAAGTCGGGGGCGAGAAGGGCGTCGAAGGCGTCCAGATCGTTTGCATTTCCCGCCTCGGCAAACGCGAGAACGAGACGCTTGTTGGCTTCACTCATGTCTGCCTTCCGTGTCGATCGCTACCGCCGCCACCCCAGGAGCCGCCCGGCGGGCGATGCGACGCTCGTCGCGGGCCAGGAAAACCGTCGCCATGCCGCCTTTTCCGATGTGGCGCTCGACGGCGTAGCGACCTTCCAGGGCGGCGTTCAGCTGGGAGATTAGATCAGACATACGCCCGATTATGGGGAAATCTGTCCGGGTTCGGCAAATGCGTGCCCCTCGAGGCGGTGGGACCGTGAACTGGAATGCTCTGTCAGCTGTCGCCGAGCTACTCGGCGCCATGGACCAGGACGTCCCCGCGACGGACGATGTCTCCGACCTCCACTTCCACGTCGATGATCTCGCCCGACGCCTTCGACTCGAGCCGACAGCCGGCGGCACCCGGCTGGTCCACAGCGAGCGGTTGACCGGGATTCTCGTGCCCTTCCTGCGGAAATCACTGGACACGCAGACGTTTGCAGGATTCGAGGCGATGAACGCAGCGCTTAAGGCGCGGGCGGAAGCAGCAGGCGGAAAGGATAGCTAGTACAACAACTGGGGCGGTCGATCGGACATGTTGCCACCGCGCCTGTTCCGGGCAAGGTTCGAGAAGGGTTTATCGGTCTTCCGACCCGGAGGACGCACACCGCATGCAACGCTCTTCGAGACTGGCGTTTCTCCTTCTCCTGGCCGCGCATAGCGCGGGCACGGCCCAGTCGAGTGCCATCACGCTGGCGGCCGAGCCCGAGCGGACGGTCGGAGACGACATCGAAATGGCCTGGGAGGCGGTCAAGCACAGCATTTCATCTCCCGGGCGCTGGCAGGCCGAGGACTGGTACAAGTTCTCGGTCGTCTCCGGACTCACGGTGGGCTCCGTTGCCGTCGAGGAGTCGGTGCGCGACGCGATCCTCGACGCGCAGAGCGGGTTCGCAGACGTACTCGAACGGGTGGGGTGGTGGTACGGATCGCCCCTGTTCACCGTGCCGTTTACGCTTACCACGTATGCGGCCGGAGCCCTCTTCGACTCCCATGACGTGCGCGACACGGGACTCATGATGGCCGAGTCCATCGTCCTCGTGGCGCTGATCCAGCAGCCCCTGCGAATCATAGCGGGCCGCGCGCGGCCTAAGGTCGGTCTGGGCCATCTCTCCTTCAAACCTTTCACGCTCGGAAACGACTACGCATCGTTCGTGTCTGGTCACACCTGGAGCGCAATGTCGCTCTCCAACATCCTGGCCAGGCAGATCGACCGCTGGTGGGCCTCCATTGGCCTGTATCTGCTCGCCGGAGTCACGGGCTGGAGCCGGGTGTACTCGGACTCGCACTGGCTCTCGGACGTGCTCGCCGGCGGATCACTGGGATACTTCAGCTCCACGACACTGTGGAACTGGCATCGCGACCAGGAAGAACTGAACTCGGCTTCGACTTTACTCCGTGGTGCGACATGGCTACACGTGACGTTTCATTTCTGACCCGCTGCCCGCGAACCAGGACGACACTTCCTTGGGTGGGCGCGCTCCTTCTGGCAGCAGCCGGCAACGCCTCTGCCGCGATCTCCACCGGTGCGGTGGCGCAGGACACCGTCCGAACCACCACAGTGGTGGCGGGCGAGGATTACGCAGCCGGAGGCTTCCACCGCTTCCTGTGGGGCGACCACTACCGGGGGGCGTGGACGACAGAGGTAGAGGTGAAGATCCTCGACTTGAGTCAGTTCGCGGGTGGCCTGACCCCTCTCTCGGCAGGAGGGGGCTTCCAAACGAAGTCGCTCTGGCTGGCCGGCTCCGACGGGAAGCCGTACGCGTTTCGCGGGATCTTCAAGAACGCCGCCCGGATGGTTCCGGAGGTCTTTCACGGTACGTTCGTCGAGGAGCTCGCACAGGACCAGATGAGCCTGCAGCACCCGTTCGGCCCGCTGGTAGCGGAACGGCTGGAACACGCCGCGGGTGTACTCCACACGGACCCCGAGGTCTTCGTCCTGCCGGATGACCCTGCGCTCGGCGAGTTCCAGGGCGACTTCGCGGATGTGCTGGGCATTCTGTCCGAACGGCCCGCCGAGCTCGAAGGACGCCTGACCGTCTATCCGGGACTGCGAGAGATCGTGGACGGCTTCGAGATGGTCGAGCGAGTGCAAGCCGACCCCTCGCAGAGAGTCCACTCCCCGTCGTTTCTCCGGGCCCGGTTGCTCGACCTCCTGTTGGGCGATTTTGACCGCCATGCGGACCAGTGGAGATGGGCCGACTTCGGCTCCGACTCTACTCCCGGCTGGCGGTCCATCCCGCGTGACCGCGACCTGGCGTTCGCCCGTTTGGACGGGCTGATCCTGAGCGTCGGGCGCAGCCGGATTCCGATGCTCACCAGTTTCGGGAAGAAATACGGAGATGTTGCCAGGCTCCACTACCAGGCGCGGTTCATCGACCGGTTGTACCTGACCGACCTGGAGCGCGACGCATTTGACTCGGTCGCCGTAGACCTGGCTGCGAGGCTCGGCGATGACGTGATCGATGAGGCGGTGCAGCAGCTTCCGCCCGAGATCGAAGCGGTGGACGGCGATTTCTTCCGTACCGTGCTGCGAGCCCGCCGCGATGCCTTGCCCGTCGCGGCCAGCGACCTGTACGAGCTGCTGGCCAGGGAACCGTACGTGCACGGCACGGACGTGGCTGAGGTGGCGGAGATCACGGGGCGTGACGGCCTGAGCCTGGAGGTAACGCTGCGCGACGCGGACGGTGACTCGAAACCGTACTTCCGGCGGATCTTCCATGCGCGGGAAACGAACGAGATTCGGATCTACCTGCACGGAGGGAATGATCGGGCGGTCATAGAAGGGAGAAGCACCCTTCCGATCCGGGTAAGGATCATCGGAGGGGATGGCGACGACGAGTACCACTTCGCGACCCGGACCTCGAACGCCGCCCTGTACGACCAGACCGGTTCGAATCGAGTCACCGGGGCCTCACAGGCACGGATCGATGCCCGTACATACGATCGGCCCACGCTCGTTCCCGAGTCCGGATCGGCGGCGCCGCCACGCCATTCGGGCGGGTTCGGGTACCCCGATTTTCGATTGGGCTACAGCCCGGACTTCGGGCTGGTCGTGCGGGGAGACCACACGTGGATCGATTACGGCTTTCGCAAGGATCCGCATGCCACCCGCGTCAAAGTCTCCGCCATGCTGGCCACCAGACTGAAAGGCTCGCTGGTGGTCGGAGCCGACTTCCGCATGGAGAATTCGCCCCTGTTCTTCACGGCGGATGCGGTCGGCTCCAGCATGGAGATCCTGCAGTTCTTCGGAATTGGAAACGACGCGGAGCGCACGGCCGATGCCTCGAAGGATTTCTACGATGTCAATCAGCGTGTTGTACGGGGAAGGGTGGCCATCCGGCACAGACTGGGTGAGGAATCCAGCGTGGGAATCGGACTGCTGGGCCAATACTCGAACACCCGGCGCGACTCCACCAGGATTCTCGGACAGTTCCCGGACCTCTACGGAGCGGGCCCCTTCACCTCGGCCGGGGCGGAACTCGCTCTCGATGTCCGCACACCGACCGCGGGCTTCGTGGAGATAGTCGAACCGGAGACTCGTGGCGCGCTGGACGTTACAGCCGCCTACTATCCGGCCCTGTTAGACGTGGAGAGCGCGTACGGGCTCGTGGACGCCGTCGGTATTCTGGCGTTCCCCCTCGGCTTCCGGCTGTCGGAGGTGGCTTTCCGTGGAGGAGGGCGCAAGACCTGGGGAGAGGTGCCGCTGTCCGATCTGGCGTTCATCGGCGGAAACAAGAGCCTGCGCGGTCTACCCGTGCAGCGCTACGCGGGCGACTCCTCGCTCTACGGCGGTACCGAACTGCGGCTGGATTTGTTCGACTATCGACTGATCTTCCCGTCTACGTTCGGCATACTCGGCTTACTGGACGGGGGCCGCGTGTGGGTGGATGGAGACTCACCCGGAGGGTGGCACTACGGCTACGGTGGAGGTATCTGGCTCGCACTTCGCGGCACCCGGAGCATTCTGTCCTTGGTATACGCGAAGTCTGACGAAGACCAGGGAGTGTACCTGAACTTCGGGTTCTCTTACTAGCCGGCTGCGGGCGCGCCGCTCCCGCTCGCATCCACCGCGGCCACCACATCAGGGCAGTGGAGTTCCCACCATTCTCGGGCGCGCTCGTGCGTCCACGGCACGTCCGATCTCAGGTTCAGCAGCGCCGTCTGCAGATCGTTCACCGAGGCGAACCGGGCAGCCGGATCTTTTTCCATGCAGCGCATCACGATTCTGTCCAGGTTCTCTGGTACGTGGACCTCGGCTGCCTTGCCGACCGCGAGCGGCATTTCCTGCACGTGCCGGGCAATCATCTCAACGCTGGTCGGTGCAAGGAAGGGCAGTTTCCCCGCCAACAGCCAGTACGCCACGCAGCCCAGGCTGTAGATGTCCGAACGGGCGTCCACTCTTTCCATGCCCGCGGCCGCTTCCGGCGCCAGGAATGCCGGTGTGCCCATGACCTCGCCCACCGCGGTAACGGTCGAGGAGATGTCCGGCGAGATTCGCTTCGCCAGCCCGAAGTCCAGGACCTTCACGAAGTCGTACAACCCGCCTTGTTGGGTCAGGAAGATATTGGAAGATTTGATGTCGCGGTGGATAATGTCCTTCGCGTGGGCCTCGACCAGCGAGCCACAGACCTGATCCAGGATAAAGACGGCCCGCTCCGGATCCACGGGCCCGAACCGCTCAACCAGTCTGTGGAGATCCATGCCGGCCAGGTACTCCATTGCGTAGAAGAATGTCTCCTGGCCGGTGCGGCCGAAGTCATAAACGGTGATGGTGTTCGGGTGTGATAGGGTGGCCGACAGCTGTACCTCCCGCTCGAAGCGGGTCAGCGTCGGATCCTCGCCAGGTGCCGCCTGGATGACCTTCACGGCGCTGGGCCGGCACATCAGCGAGTGCTGTGCAACGAAGACTCGTCCCATGCCACCACTGCCCAGTTCGCGCTCGATCACGTAGCTGCCGACACGCTCCGCCGCATGAAGCGATCTTCGCATGTGGTACAGGATCTTGCTGAACACAACGGAGATGGCGCCCAGGATGGCGATCTGGAACGTCCCCTCCCAGAGCGGTGCGCGGAACCCGGCGGGTCCCGTGCCGGCCATCCAGTGTTCTCGGATGCCGGGGACAAAGGCCCAAATGAGCGCCGCGATCAACGGCCAGCCCAGCACCGCGGTTAAAGCGAGCCCGACCTGGTATCGAACCGGCACGGGGACAAACGCTGCGTGCAGGAAGAACAGGATCGAGATCGCAAAGATGGGGATCTGGCTTCGGTCAAACACCACCGAGATGAAAAGCGAGAGGAGTATACAGAAAGTGACGATCGTGTAGTCGAGCGCCAGCAGCGCCTGCAAACTCCAGCGGCGCATGTAGAGCAACAGCGCACCCAGTCCGACAGATACCAGGTAGAGGTCGTAGATGGCGACGATGTGCGGCGCAAACGGGGTGTCTATTTCGGGGTCGAGCCCGGTTCCGAAGACGTAAAACACGTGCGCGGCCACGGCGACCAGGGCCCCGACCGTGAAGACAAGACGCAATCGAGACCGAAGAAGGGTGTGGAACTCCTTCTCGAACGAGACAGGTTCTGCCGACAGGACTACGCGCCTGTTGGATGCCACGGACCACTCCCGGTCCACACGTGGTCACATGCGCTTCGCGTATGGTATGCCCCTCAATCTCGGCACGCCGACAGAGGATGTACAGCCTGCCGTCAGGCAAGCCGCCTACCCACTCTTCAGGATGTTCCGGATGGCCTTGCCGTGGTGCATCTGGTGCACCGTGGCGAAACGAACCCGCTGCGTGAAGGTGAAATCGACCGGAGCTAGGGAGACAGTTCGCGGATCAGTTCGAAATCATCGAACCACGAGACCACAAGGCTGCGCGTGTCGTCCGTGTCGACCAGGACGGCAAACGCCGCCAGTTCGGGCGCCGGCCCGCCGAACGCGCGCTCGTAGTCTGCGGCGATGTGCCGGTCCTCGACCACCCATTCCCCCGCCTCCCCGTTTCCGCTTCGAAGGATGATCGTGGCGACCTCGGCGATGTACGGGTTCGGGTAGATGCTTCCGACGGGCTGCTGGCCGGCCCACGCGTAGGCCAGCGCACGCGTGTCCGAGTTGAGTTCCGGGTCACCGAAGATCACGAACACCCGGGCTGCGTAGTCATCGCCCTTCTTGTCGGCCTCCAATGAGTTCTCCACCAGGCTGCTCCGCACACGCCAGCGCCAGCGAATGCGAACGCCGGAGGCCGGCTGCAGGGCAAGAGGGAAGATGAGCGCCGCAGCGGCGTTGTCGCTCCGGGCTTCCAGGGCCGGGTTTCCATCCACTTCCGCGATCCGGAACTCCGTCGAGCGCCGATCCAGGCGCTGCTCGCTCCAGCCATCGAGGCCGGCCGAAAAGTCCTCCGTGACGAACGGTTGCACGTTCTCGGACTGCTGGGCGTGGCCGGCGGCAGGAAGCCCGAAGCTCGCTACGGCCAGGACAGTCACGGGGCCGAGCCCCTTCGCCACGAGTGTTCTGGTGGAATTCATGCGCACGAGAATACGCGATCGGGGCTTTGAGCGCAGATTCTGGCAGGAACGGCCACGCGGGCGTAGCTAAGGGACGATCTCCTCTATCAACATGCCCGACGAGATGTCGAAGACGCGGATGAGCACAGGCTGAAGCTCACCCGAGTCCACAGTTTCGAACATCCGCACCTCGACCACGGCGTTGTCATCCTCCGGTCGGTAGAGTACCCACTGGCCCCGTTCCACCAACCGGGCCATCCCTGCACAGGCTCCGCTCGGAAGGCCGCGCTGCTGACCGGACGAAAGCGCCGGATCCCAGACGCGACACATGCCCGGTGGGGGGAGATGGGTGGACGGAACGTTCAGGGTAGCCATCACGCCCGTCTCTCCGGCATCGCGCCGGTCTCCGGCCACCGGGTCGGTCTCAATGGACGCTCTGCCCGCACAAGCCGTGGCCGACATGGCGAAAGCCAGTGCCAGAAATCTTCGAATCGTCATGCCGTGCTTCTCTCACCCAGGTATTAATTGGCCGCTCCTGCGATCTAAGCCATCGTTCCAGGAACGGTTGAGCTCCTGATCCAGTTTCAGCATCTCCTACGGCGTGTACCAGATCGGCGACGTGTAGGCTCGCTCCTGCGTCGTCATGGGCACGTCATCCGCCATCTCCGCGCCGAGCCGGACCCTGTCGTAAAGCGTCCAGCGCGGCGTCGGGATCTCGATCACGCGGGCGTAGTAGAACGCACGCTCGGACGGGTCGAAGTCCGGGTCCTGCCACACGGTGATCAGCTCCGGGTCCCCGATCGTGTTGAACCAGGTCGCGTTTTCCAGGTCCACCGTGTTGCCGACCGGCACCCGGCAGCGACCGTCGGCCCCGATAGTCCGTCCGTCCGACACGGCCACGTCGTAGACCTGCTCCTGCAGCTCGCCGCTCGAGTCCAGCCATCCCTTGATGATCTGAATGCGGTCCAGGTTGCCGCCGTAGGGGTCCTTGAGCGCGGCGACCAGGAAGCTCGGGGCCGGTCTCGCGGGTGCCGCCGACAGATTGCCGCCCATCGGCACGCCCTTCGTGTAGCCCGCCTCGGCCGGGAAGCGGGTCTGCGCATCTGCCTCCGTGAACTCCCAGCCGCCGAAGAACCGCACCAGCATTCTGGAGCCGGTGGTGGCGTAGACCTCACGGCGCATCATTGCGTCCCAAATAGCTTCGCGGGTGTTCTCGGTAGCCCACACGGCGGCGTAGCCGGAGGAGACCATGTCCCAGCCCATGTAGGCCAGGCTTCCGTCGGGTGCGCCGATCGACACGTGCGCCGCGCGTTCCGGGCTGGGCTCGTTGCCCGAGTGCTTGCCGAAGAAGTTCTCTTCCTCCGCGGTGGCGAGAGATGTGTGCGAGTCCGTCGACCCGATCATCCCGAACTGGTACGGGTTCACTCCCAGCTGGTCTTCCAGCTGCAGACCCAGCTTGAGCGCTGACCGGCCGTACTCGTGCTGCAGCATCTCCTCGGTTTTGCCCTGACTCAGGTTCAGGTTGCCCAGGTCCCAGGTCTCGTAGTCGGCGAACTCATCGTCGGGGGACAGAAGCGGATGGGCCTCCCCGTCGCCCTTGATCTGGGTAACCTCGTAGATGGGTTCCCAGCGCAGCCGAGTCTCCGCGTAGGCGCGCGTGAGCGGGCTTCCGTCCATGGTCTCCACATCGAACATCATCCCATTCGACAGGTTCCCGTTGTGTGGGATCGCGAGGACCTTGCCGCCGGTCTTCGACTCGTAGTCGGCCATGTAGACCCACAAGTCCTCGGGGTCGATGCTCATCTCGGTCGTCATGGGCAACTTCTGGGACGCCTTCGAAGCGTCATCCCGGTAGACCAGCACCCGGTGCAGGTTGTTGCCGGGGGGCGCCAGCGACGTCCACTCGTACCCGATGAACGCCGTGAACCTCCCGGGATCGTTGTAGCTCTCGGCCGCATCAATAACGTCCTCCCACACGGGGCCGATGGATGCAGGATCGTTGATCGGAAACGGCATCGCTCCCCTGGAGAACAGGTCGATGAGCTCGAGCGTCGCGCCAACTGCTTCCTCGCCTCCCGCGTTGAACATCCGGTTCCAGCGCCGGGCGGTCTCGTTCTTCATGAGATCGGGGTCTCCACCCACGATCTTGGCGAACATGCCATAGCCGTCGGAGTGGTCCGATACGACCAGGAAATCCAGCGGCCGGGACAGCTTGACCCGCAGGCCGGTGGCCGACACAACTTCTTCGCCAAGCGCAAAGCGGTATGCCTCCTCGAGGCCCAGCCGGTTTCCGAACATCCCCGCGTCCACGGACAGGTTCGTGTGCAGGTGGGTGTCGCCCCAGAATACCTGCGTGGGGAAGCCACGACCGGCGTAGGGGGAGTAATTGGGGTTCCTCGCGGCGCGGGCCGCGAATTCTTCGGCATTGCCGAAATCCTGTGCAAATGCCGGTGCCACGGAAAGAAGAAGCGCGAGCGAGTACCCGAGGTACGTGAGGCGCGACGGGCGCATGGGTCTGTACTCCTGATGGGTGTTCCTGATGGGTCTGCCGACCGAGAAGATCTCTCAGGCAAATTACCATTCGCCGGTGGTCCCAGACAGGTGCTGGGAAGGCCCGGGCCGGGAGGGCCGGAGCACAGGTCCGGCTTGTCTTTCTGTGCCGATTTAATTACTAATTCGGGCCGGCCACTGTAGTTATGGCGGTCGTTGCAGTGACGATTTTCCGTAGTGGGGATGTGTGGGCGCGGGGATTGCGAGAGTCGGACACTCGGATCAGGGGACGGGGGATCGACACGTGTTCATGACACCGGACAACAGGCGACGACACGCTCGGCCAAATTCCAGCGTGGTCATCTCCCTCATTGGCATTGTCGTCGCGCTCTTCACAGTCACACCCGCAGCGCTTCCAGCACAGAGCCTGACCGGTTCGTCACGCTCCCTGGACCGCCAGAACCGAGTCGCCATCCAGCACGATTACACCTACATCACCACTCCGGCGCAGGTGAAGCGGTTCGTGAGCGCCGGATACCTGGTACGGGTCCCCGGAAACCGGGATTATCGGCTTCACGGTGTCGCTTATCCCTACGCCCGCGAGGAAGTCGCGCTCTTTCTGACCCGGTTGGGGAGCCAATATCGCAGCGCCTGCGGCGAGCAGCTGGTCGTCACCAGTCTGACCAGGCCTCGGACCAGGCAGCCCCGCAACGCCTCGGACCGGTCGGTCCATCCCACCGGCATGGCCATGGACCTGCGACGGCCGAACAACAGCTCCTGCCGGGCCTGGCTTGAGAGCGTGCTCTTGCACCTGGAGGGCGCCGGCGCACTGGAGGCCACCCGCGAGAGGCGTCCGCCCCACTACCACGTGGCCCTGTTCCCAAAGCAGTACGGCGCCTACGTGGAGACGCGGCTGGCCAACGCGGAAGACACCCAGTACTTCGTGCGCAGCGGTGACTCGCTGTGGAAGATTGCGAAGAAGCACGGTACGACGGTAGCGCAGCTTCGCTCGGCGAACGACCTGCGGGGAAGCCGTATCTACGCCGGGCAGGTGCTCACGGTACCGAGCCGGTAGCAGGCGGCTCCCGCACCAGCGACAGCACCAGCGTCCCCACCTTTGCCAGGCTGAGAGCGCTCAGCTTGTCCAGCGTGTCATGCTGCGTGTGATGGTAGTTGAGCCCATCCTCGCTCACGTAGGCCAGATCGATGACCGCGATCGCCGGAATGCCCGCGTCCAGTAGCGGGAGGTGATCGTCTACGATGGGCTGGCCGACCCGATCCACGAACTCGTTTTCCAGTCCCAGTTCCGCAGCTCTGGCCCAGATTTGTGCCGTCACGGTGGCCGCCCGGTTGGCCGAGTATCCTTCCTTGAGGATCTCGAGATCGGCATCGCCCACCATGTCCAGCAGCAGTGCGAAGCGCGGGCTGTAGCCCTCCGGAAGATTCTCGGCAAAGTGTCTGGAGCCGATGAGCACGTCCGTGCCGGAGGCGAAGTCGCCGTAGTCTTCCGCGTCCACGAACAGGAGATCGACCCCGATGGCCGGAGGTGCCAGGACCAGTTCATCGGCCAGCCCGAGCAGAATGGCCACTCCCGATGCTCCGTCGTTGGCTCCGGGGGTCGGACGCTCGCGGTTCAATAGGTTCGGGTCCTTCTCGGCCACGGGGCGACTGTCCCAGTGCGCCAGGATCAGAATGCGGTCCGTGGCGGCCAGGTTGAAGCGGGCGAAGATGTTTCGCAGCGCGAGTACGGTACCGTCTGCTGCAGAGTGCTCGAAGGCCTGCACCTGGACCGTGTCCGCCCGGGTGGTCAGGTGCTCGATGATCCAGTCGCCGGTCCGCCGATGCGCCTGGCTGTTGGGGACGCGCGGTCCAAAGCCCATCTGTTGCCCGGCGTAGGCCAGCGCCCTCTCACCGTCGAACGGGTAACTGAGCGGCTCGCCTGCGCAGGAGACAGCCATGGCCAACAGGACACTCGTCGCCGCAACCCGGAGCGCGCCGACTACGACCTTTGGATCTGCTGTTCTCAGCATTCTCAGCCCATCCAATTCGGCAACGGTTTCGGCGCCGGTTTACGGCCGTACAGCCAGTCGTCGCCACGGATGGCCAGGCGGCGGAACCGGGGCGATCGCCTCACGCCCGCTCGAACCAGGTTGTGCAACCAGTTGTCGGGGTGTGAATACGGACAGGCCCTCATGCAGCGGGCACAGTCGGTGCCCGTGGCACACCAGAAGGTAAAGCAGGCCTCGGAGTCTATTTGCCAGCGGCGGACCCCGTCCATGTCCACCCGATCGCCGAACTGGATGGCGTCGCTGGGACATACATCCGCACACTTCCGGCATCGCGTACAGAAGTCGATCATGGTCGGATCGCGGCGCCTCGCCGACGGGACCAATGGCAGATCCGTGGTCACGACCGCGATGCGCACGCGCGGCCCCAGCTCCGGAGTCATGAGCAGGCCCATGCGTCCTATTTCCCCCAGTCCGGCGTCCCGGGCCACGAGCGGACACACCACACGGTAGTTGCCATCGATGTGAGCCCGGGCCGGGTACCCCAGTCGGCGTATGAACTCGGCTAGCTGTATGGCAATCACCCCGGACTCGACATACTGCTGGGCCGATTCCATGACCGTCGGCGCGAGCGGGGCGTGGTCCAGCGTGGCCTTGTCCATCTCCACGGTCAGCGCGATCGCGTACCGATGATCCAGAGTGACGGGCTGCCCCCAGTCGGGTCCGCGGCCCACGTGCGTGTAGAGGTGGTACTCCTCCAGCTCCGTGAAGCCCACGGAGACGGCGCCGAGCTTGCGTGTCCAGCGCTCGAGGAAGTCGGTGGCTGTTGGAGCGTCAATCTCCAGCGTCTTGGCCGCAGTCTCTCCGCTCACGAACGGTCTGAGGTGCTCGATGGTGGCGAAGCTGGCGTCTGCCGCAGGGAAAGCCAGGGGGTGCGACGCCGATGCCCCGGGTGAGAGCAACCCGGGCTCGGCGCGGAAGGCCTCGTCCGGCGCCTTCTTGTCCGGATTGGCCGCGTAGTACTCCCGGAATCTCCGGCTGCCGGGCTCGAGGAGCCGCCGGGAGAACATGATGTCCCGCTCATCGATTCGGACGCGCGGCGTGTCCTCCTCCCGGACCGGAGCACGGCCGGGGACGAGAAGCCAGGTCAGGGTGAGCAGAGTGATGGCCAGGAGCGCGATCCCGGCATATTGCGTGGCGCCGGACTCGATTGAACCGGCAGATGCAGCCGGTCCCGCCAACCCGCCGACTCCCGCCCACCCCAACAGGATGAACGGGTCCGGAGCCAGCAGGGCCAGCAGCAGAAGGAGGCCGGCGGCGCGCGCCTCGCCTTCCTGTCTCGAGGTCCACGCAGCGGCAAGGAGCCCGAGCAGCAGAACGCTGCCCAGCGTCAGGAGCACGATGGACACGACGGACACCAACGCTGGCACCTCGACTTAACCGATAGGGCTCACGTGTTCGCCGGCTCGACCCCGTCCCAGCAAAAAGTGCAGAGCTTCTCCTTGGGCAATCCGATGGCTTCCACCAGGTCGTCCAGCCGCTGGTAACGGAGGGAGGTGAGACCCAGCCGGTTCCGGATGGCTTCTACCATGGCGGCGTGCTTGTCCGAATCGGGGTCTGCGTACTCGTCCAGCGGGCCCGGATTGTCACCCTCGAGCTCGTGGATGGCGCGCCGGCCCGCCAGGTCCAGCTCGGAGCCCGATCGCGAGAAGTTCAGGAACTTGCAGCCGTGGATCAGCGGTGGGCACGCGGGGCGCATGTGCACCTCCTCCGCCCCGGCATCGAAAATCCGGCGCACGATGTCCTGAAGCTGTGTGCCGCGTACGATGGAGTCCTCGCAGAACAGCACCCGCTCGTCTTCCACGATTTCCTTGACCGGAATCAGCTTCATGCGGGCCACCAGATCACGGACCCGCTGGTCCTGCGGCATGAAGCTGCGGGGCCACGTGGGCGTGTACTTGACGAAGGGCCGCCGGTATGGGACGCCTGCCGCGTTGGCGTAGCCGATGGCGTGCGCGGTGCCCGAGTCCGGGACACCGGCAACCACGTCTACTTCCACATCATCGCGCTCCGCCAGCTTTCGACCACAGCGGTACCGCGTGGCTCCACTCCATCCCGGGACACGCGGACAATCTCGCCCGGGCCCAGCTCACGATCCACTTCGTATCCCAGGTTGGGCAGCGCGCACGTCTCGAAGGTCAGGGCGAAGGCGCCGTCTTTGCTTCCGATGGTGAGCGGCGTCCGGCCGAGCCTGTCCCGGGCGGCGATGATCCCACCTTCGGTCAGGAGCAGTACGGAACAGGACCCTTCAATCTGCTCCTGGGCATGCACGATACCGTCCGCGAGGCTGTCCCCTTGATCGATCAGATGGGCAACCAGCTGCGTCTGGTTGACCTCTCCGCCCGTCATCTCCGAGAAGTGGACGCCAGGCTTCACCAGCGCTCTCTCCACCAGTGCATCCAGGTTGTCTACCTTGCTGACGGTGACGATGGCATAGGCTCCGTGCCGGGAGTTGATCAGAAGTGGCTGGTCTTCGTAGTCGCTGATTACTCCGATTCCGGTGTTTCCGGAAAGCCGCGGCAGATCATCCTCGAACTTGCTTCGAAACTGCGTGTTGGTGATGTCGTGAATGAACCGCGCAAAGCCCTGGCCGTTCGCCACGGCCAGCCCGCCCCTCACGGTGCCCAGGTGCGAGTGATAGTCCGTGCCGTAGAAGAGGTCGGCTACGCAATCCTGATCTGACACAACGCCGAACATGCCGCTCACGTTGAACGCTCCTGAGGTGGTGTGCGATGGCTGGAATCTGGCCCTTCGTCCCTGGTCGCTGCGCGGTTTGTTACCGCTGCAACTCCACCGTACGCGTTTGCAGGCCGGTACACCAGTTCACGGCTCAGACCGTTTTTGAACCGCAGCGTTCTCTGCTGCCAGATCAGTCTGCGGGCTCTGCCGGCCCCCACGCATCCCTCGCCTCGGCCTCTGCAAACACGCGCTTCACCCGCGGGAGCTCGCTCTTGAGCCGGCGCGTCATCTCGGCCGTGATGGTCTCGATCTGCTCGGCCGTCGCGGTGTCCAGGTAGTCCACACTCATGTTGACCAGGATGTACTCCGGGCCCATGTGCAGGGTGAGCACCTCGTTCACTCGATTGATCTCCGGATACGCCTCAGCGATCTCGCGAATTCGACTGGACACTTCGGGATCCGCGCTCTCTCCGATGAGGAGGCTCTTCGTTTCGTAAGCCAGCCAGATGGCCGTAGCACCGAGGATCATGCCGATGAGAATGGAGGCCATCCCGTCGAATAGCAGGTTGCCGGTCAGGTCGGTGAGCAGGACCCCGAGGAACGCCACGAACAGCCCCGCGAGCGCAGCCGAGTCCTCGAACAGGACCACGAACAGGGTGGGATCCTTCACCTCATGTACTGCCCGGAAATATCCCCTCTGCCCCTTCGCTACCCGGAACGCACGCCACGCGATGAACCATGCCAGTCCCTCGAACAGGACGGCGAGTCCGAGGACGATGTAGTTCACGTACGGGCTTTCCATAGGTTCCGGATGCCGCAGATGCCGCAAGCCTTCGTAGACGGACACCCCGGCTCCGACGGCGAAGATCAGGATCGCGACGATGAAGCTCCAGAAGTAGATCTCCTTGCCGTGGCCGAACGGGAAGTGGGCGTCCGGTGGCTGTTTCGCCCGTCGGATTCCGTGAAGGAGGAGGACCTGGTTACCGGTATCGACCAGCGAGTGAATTCCCTCGGATAACATCGCCGAGCTTCGCGTGATGCTCGCGGCAACGAACTTGGTGACGGCAATCAGGAAGTTTCCGACCAGCGCAGCGTAGATGACTTTCTTGGACGAACCGGCCATCAGCGCATTCTCTGCAGCAGCTCTTTGTTGTCCGGGTGGGGGAGGAAGGTGTCGAATTCCAGATAGTAACCTTCCGGATCATACCCCACGAACGCCCGGTAGCGCGGATTATCCGTGCTGATTGTCTCGGATCGCAGCTCGAACGCGCCGTCCGCCGCGTGAGCGAACCATGTCTCGAGGTCTTTCGTATCGGCTGTCAGGAAAGAGACCGTGACGCCCTTCTGCTCCGTGAACGAGTGCATGCCGCGCGACTGGTCCACCAGGCCGATGAAACCGGTCGGGGAAGTCTGATAGATCTTGGCCCAGCCCTGATCCACCAGGAGATCGAGGCCGATGTGCGTCTCGTAGAAGCGCTGGGCTGCGGACAGATCCTTGTAATACAGCCACAGGACGGTGGCTTTGAAGCCCATGTCCGGCCGGGTCGCCAGCGTCGGGGCCTTCTCGAGCAGCGGAATGAAGTCGGCGTTCTCTTCGTGCGGGTTGAAACGCTCGAATTCCAGGTAGTAACCCTCGGGGTCGACGGCGACGAAGCCGTCGTGGGCAGCTGATCCGTCACGAGAGCGATGGCCACGGTCTTCGGCTCGTCCGCCGAGTGCATGCCCATCTCCGCGTCGACCAGCGTTAGGAAGGACGTGTTCGCGATCTGGAGGATCTTCGCGAAATCATAGTCGGCGACGATGGGGAGCCCGAGGGTCTCCTCGTAGAACCGCGTCGCGGCGGGGAGGTCTGCGTAGTAGAAGAACGCGTTGTTCCCCGTGATTTCTGGCACACTCGGAGGGGTGCTCATAGCTGATCCCGTCGCCGCTTCATCTGGAACGGAGCACGCGGTCAGCATAAGCGTCCCGGCCACGCCGGCGACACAGGCCATTCCTGCCGCACGGGCAAAGCCGGCGCGGGGCCGATGCATCGGCCGGATCATCCTGGTCAGACCGCTAGCCTTCCTCGCACGCCCCATCAACCGTCTCCCAGACGTAGGGTACGTACTCGATGTCCAGTGAGCTCTTGAGCCTCTCCTCGATCGCCTCAAGGTCCGGTCTGTCCTCCGGTATTCCTTTCGTGGCCTTGCCGTCAGGCTGCACGGTCACCGTGGCCGACACGGAGAACACCTTCTTCGAGCGGGCCCGGGCAACCTGCAACCCATCTTCCGTGACCGCCATCCGGGAGTGCTTTAGCCCCCCTTCGCCGATCACGCTGAACAGGGTTGCCAGGAGTCCGTTCAGTGGTCTGCCCGTAATGCCGTCAATCTTGTCGATGACGATCATGTCCTCGTATTCCAGAAGACGGTAGGTAATCTCCCGGTGACTCGTGACCTTCAGCTTTGGCGTGGAGGTGGTATCGGTGAAGCTGAACTTGGACTCGGAGTTCTCCTCCTCCGGCCACCAGGCTCGAATGTTCACGGCCAGCAGCGGCTCCGAGCCCTTCTTGATCTCCCGGATCACCCGGTCCGATCGGTACTCGATCAGAACCCGCTGCGCGTTCTCGAAGCCAAGCCTGGCCGGCAACGGCGCGTCCATCATACCGACGCCGGCCGTCGCGATGTAGGCAAAGAACCAGTCCTCCGAGTTGACGTAGAGCGGACTCCCATTCGGGTCGCGCTCCCTGGCCTCGCGGGCCAGTTGCAGCAGTAGTTCGCTGGAGAACCTCCCGCGGTTCGTCGTCGCGAGGATGTCGTAGTCGCCGTGCTGGCGCATGGCCGCGGCCAATTCGTCTCGCTTGATCTGACGTACCGTGCAGGTTTCTCCTCCCGAGAGAACGGTCGAGGAGCCTTGCTGCGAATCTTCCCGGGGCGCCGTACCGAACGCCAGGACCAACGCCAGGACGCCGGCGACGCCCGGATACGCGGAAGACCTGAAGACGCGTTCGATTCGCTCCACTGGTTCGGTCGTATTTATCGGCATGCGATAGAATACAGTGTCCGATCGCAAGTGTGCCCTTTCGACCGGGGATCCTCCGGGGAAGGATCGGTCCATGAGTCTCGAGGCCTGGTTTCAGCTCGCGGAAGCACTGGCAGTCATCGTCGCGGTCGCATTCGCCGTGATCCAGATTCGACAGTACCGTCGCGACAAGAATCGCGAGGCTGCGATGGTGCTGCTGAAATCGTTCCAGACCCCCTCATTCGCCAAGGCTCTTACCCTGGTCTATCGCCTTCCCGATGGTCTGTCCAAGTCTGAGGTGGAGGGTAGGCTCGGCGATGACTTCCATCTGGTGTACGCGTTAATGACAACCTGGGAGAGCCTGGGGATTCTGGTCTACCGCGGCGAGATCAGTCTGGCCATAGTGGATGACTTCTTCAGCGGGCCTATCACGGTGTCCTGGCGGAGACTGAAGGGCCAGGTAACTGGAGAGCGCGAGGAGGTGG
>JBDHIQ010000297.1:0-3984 GCA_039587395.1 Gemmatimonadota bacterium | reverse complement strand
GGGTAGCGTCCTGTATGCCGGTCCCCGCAATCTCTACGGTCAATCGGTCATCGTCGGTCACGGGGGCGGCTACTATTCGGTCTACCTGTACATGCAGAGCCTGAACGTCGTGGAGGGCCAGCAGATTCAGTCGGGGCAGGTAATCGGACAGGTGGGCGGTTCCGCCACGCCCGAGGGACCGCACCTGGAGTTTCAGATCTACGAGCCGAGCGGCAGTGGAACGCCCCGCGCCGTGGACCCGGTCCGCTGGTTGCGGAATCGTTCGTGAGCCGCGCATCGGGACCCGGATTGCCGGACGTCGCGGGGCGGGCCGAGCTCGAGGAGCGGCTGCGGCAGGCCGTCCTGCGCAACAGGATGCCCCAGTCCCTGCTGTTCTACGGTCCGGCGGGCGTGGGGAAGCAGACCCTGGCCTTGTGGACGGCGGCGTTGCTCCAGTGCGACCAGACCGGTCCGTGTGGAGAGTGCCGCAGCTGCCGTCTGGCTGCACGGCTGGAGCATCCGGACATCCACTGGCACTTCCCGCTGGTGAAGCCCAAGACGACCGGTTCTCCCAAGAAGTTCCGGGAGAAGCTGGAGGAAGCCCGGCTCCAGGAGCTGGACCGGCGCCGCACGCACCCGTTGACCGTTCCGGAAGAGGACGGAGTCACCGGGATCTATCTGGCGGCCGTCGAGGAGATTCGCCTGCAGGCGGCACGCCGACCGGCTGCCGCGCAGGTCTCCGTGTTCGTGATCGGCGATGCGGAACAGATGGTGCCGCAGCGGTCCAGTCCATGGGCAGCCAACGCGTTCCTGAAGTTGCTGGAGGAACCGCCTCGGTACGCATACATCATCCTCACCTCGAGCCGGCCAAACGCACTGCTGCCGACCATTCGGTCCCGAGCTCTGTCTGTCCGTCTCCCGCCGATAGCCGATGTCGATGTGGCCAGGTTCCTGACGGAACGCATGGCCATGGACCACGCTGCGGCGGACAGGACCGCCCGGCTGGCACAGGGCTCCATCGGGCACGCGATGAGGCTGGCCGCAGGTCAGGAGACCGAGCGGGGGTCACAAGCCGTGAGTCTGCTGGCCGCAGCCCTGTCGCCCAAAGACGCCGCCCGGCACGCGGCAGCGCTGTGCGGGAGCGGGAGAGCACGCGCTGGACCCCGAGCTCGCACGGAAGATCACCCGCAAGTACAAGCTCAGCTCGCAGGGTCTGGTGCTGGCGATGGACCGCGTCGAGGAAGCGGTGCTGGCCGCATCCGGCAACGCCAACCCGCAGGCGGTGGCGGCGACTCTGCTGTTCGAGATGCACGAGGTCCTGGAGCGGGCGTAGACCGCGTTGCAGACTCGGTCATTCAGAGAGGAGACTCATGAGCCAGAAGCCTGAGCCCAGACCCGACCTGACCCACGTGGACGCGCTGGGTCGTGTCCGGATGGTGGACGTAGGAGCCAAGCCGGTCACGCGGCGACAGGCCGTCGCGACCGGTTCCATCCGGATGCGCATCACCACACTCGAGGCCATCCTGGCCGGCAATATCCAGAAGGGGGAGGTCCTGGCCCTGGCCAGGGTGGCGTCGATTGCCGGAGCCAAGCGCACCTCGGAGCTGATCCCACTCTGTCATCCGCTGCCGCTTGACGCGGTCGATCCGGAGCTTGCGGCGGACCCCGAGCTGCCGGGGGTGCGACTCACCGTGCGCACATCGGCGGAAGCCCGCACCGGTGTGGAGATGGAGGCGCTGGCCGCTGTAGCCGCTGGCCTGCTCACTGTCTACGACATGTGCAAAGGCGTGGATCGGGGCATGGTGATCGGTCCCATTCGCCTGCTCCATAAGACGGGCGGCGCCTCCGGTGAGTGGCGCGCGGACCCCGGCGGATGAAACAACCGATGGGGGTTCGGCGTATCCCACTGCGACGGTTCCGGGCACGGCGATTGCTTTTCTCAGTGGATGACCGTCGGTTTACCGCCGTGCAAAACGCCGTAACCTGAGGTAGTTATAGAGCTTACACCTGTCGCGCCAGTTTGCTGGGTTGGGACAGGAGTGGGGTACGCGCGATACAGTTCTACGATCTCGTTCGAGCAGGGTACGGCTCGAACGGCTTCTGTTGTTGCCGATAAAATCCGAGCGGTGGAGAGATCCGCCACAATGCATGGGTGAAGTGCATAGATGATCCGGAGAAGCGAGATGAAGAGAATCAACCGCAGGCTGCGGTGGAGATACAGGAGGCTGCGCTGGATGCTGCGGCGCAGTCCGACGTTGAAGATGCCCGCGTACGGTCTGGGCGCCATGTCGCTTGGCGTGGTACCGGTCGTGGTCGCCATTCTGGTGGCTGGCACGTCCTCGAGTTCGGCCGCGAATGCCGACGGCTCCGCCTGGCTCAGCGGCTGGGAGTCCACAAGCGACCGGGTCCTGTCGACTTTTCAGGCTACCAGGGCAGCGGAAGTGGCGTACTACAAGCGTCAGTTCAGAATCCGGGGCGACCTGGCAGGGATGATCTTCGACGCGGCCAGAAGCCAGGGGATCGATCCCGAACTGGCGTTTCGGCTCATTCGTGTGGAGTCCTCGTTTCGGCAGCGCGTCGTGGGACCGGCCGGTTCCGTCGGTTACGCGCAGGTGCAACCGCAGACCGCTCAGTGGCTGGATCCCAGTGTCACCCGGGAGAAGCTGTTCGAGACCGAGACCAACCTGACCCTCGGATTCCGTTATCTCCGACCAACCTGACCCTCGGATTCCGTTATCTCCGCATGCTCCTGGACCGGTACGACAACGATACGCGTCTGGCCCTGCTGGCCTACAACCGGGGACCTGGCAAGGTGGGAGCCCTGCTGGCGATGGGTAAAGACCCGGCCAACGGGTATGCACGCCGGGTGCTCGGCGAGGTAGCTGCGGCCTACTGATTCACGCAAACAGCTGATTACCGGAGCGCGGCCTGGCCTGTACATACGGCTCGGCCGCGTTTTCTCTTGCGGGTGCCTGCGGGCTCCGTAGCTGCCGATCGAGTCCACGCCCACGAGTACGGGTACGGGTCTTGCCTTATGGGCGGGTCCGTGCCTTCATAGTGTGGGAACAGTGAACTGGCGGAGGAGGCGAAGTGAGGAACGAGTTGCTGGCGAAGATTCGGTCGCGCGAAGCGCGCGTGGGCGTGCTCGGACTGGGCTATGTCGGGTTGCCCGTCGCGGTGGGATTCGCGGAGGCGGGGTTTGTGGTCGAGCTGGTGGCGCGCGGCGAGTCGCATATCGGAGATGTCGAGGCCTCCCGGGTCGCGGCCCTGACCGCCCGGGGCGGCCTGAAGACCACCGCGGATTTCGATCTCCTGGCCGATGTCGACGTGGTGATCATCTGCGTTCCCACACCATTGTCGAAGACCGGAGATCCGGATGTCTCGTACATCGTCCAGTCAACGGAGGCCGTCCGCGAACGCCTGACGCCGGGACAGCTCGTAATCCTGGAATCGACCACCTACCCGGGCACGACTCGTGAGCTTGTCCAGGATCGACTGGAAGCGACGGGTCTCAGAGTCGGTTCCGACTTCTTCCTGGCCTTCAGTCCGGAGCGAGTGGATCCAGGCAACCCCGATTACCATTTCGAGAATACGCCCAAGGTGGTGGGTGGGCTGACCCCCGCCTGCCATGAGCTTTCGGTTGCGCTTTACAGCCAGGTCATCGATCAGGTAGTCGAGGTCTCTTCGCCCGAAGCGGCAGAGCTCACCAAGATCCTGGAGAACACGTTCCGGGCCGTGAACATCGGCCTGGTCAACGAAATGGCGGTGATCGCGGACCGCCTGGGGATCGACATCTGGGAAGTCGTCGATGCCGCCACCACCAAGCCGTATGGCTTCATGCGCTTCACCCCCGGGCCCGGGCTGGGCGGCCACTGCATTCCCATCGACCCGCACTACCTGGCCTGGAAGATGAGGACCCTCCAGTACAGGACGCGATTCATCGAGCTGGCAGCCGAGGTGAACGCGGAGATGCCACGCTACGTGGTGGCCAAGGTGGCGGAGGCG